>JABGPV010000038.1 GCA_018644785.1 Deltaproteobacteria bacterium
CCGACAAGAGCATTTCATGGTGAAGGACTCGGGAAACCGCTCCCCTCACCAGATCCTTGGCCTTTTCCGTTGCCTTCACGGGATCCTCCGTCACCCAGGAATCATGCTCTCTGATACAGGCCATCTGAAAAAAGTAGGGATTGAGACCCGCAGTCTGGCTGGCCTTCCGAAAGGTTTTCTCATGCATCCGGGGAGAGCAGGAGGCCACAACTACCCGGTTTAGACCCTTCTCTCTCACATCGTTAATCAACAACTGCTGCCCGGGATCGGAACACATGAACTTATACTCGTTGGCTGATTCCACAAAAGGGAGTGTGCCGGCGTATTCGGCCACCTCATTCACGTCCACTTTACCCGCTATGTTTGTTCCGCAGTGACAGATAAAAACGCCTACTTTTGGTTTAGAGTAGCTCATAAATTATTCTCTCGAGGAAAGTCGGTGCAGCTTGTTCATTATTTTTAATTTGTTCATCCGTTGTTCAGCACTCAATGTTCTAAATAGCTATTTTGAAGGGCACCAGTAATTTTTTGAGTTGGAGATCTTTCTCTCCCAGCCCAAAAGCCAGGCCCAGAAGTTGTGTAAAATATAGGACCGGCATGTCGGGCAGATCGAGCCCGGACTGTGCCGCATCCACATTGAACTGGCACAGAGGACACACGGTGCTGATCGCCCGGGCCTCCTTGGCAAGGGCATCGTTTACGATCCTCCTGACTTGCGGCAGACAGCTTTTCTCGTAAGGCATCATATGGGAAGCGCCGCAACAAATGGTCTTGGCCGAGTAATTAGTTGCCACGCCGGCCCCCAGAGTTTCAATGAGACGGTCCATCATAACCGGATGCTGGAGGTCGTCAATATCGCCCCAGGGCCGGTTCAACTGACATCCGTAATAAGGCGCCACGGTCAGTTCTTTCAGATCAACCTTTACATGTTTTTTAATCTCATGGGGATCAAGGTCGTTGACCAAAACCTCCATATAGTGCCGGATCTTTATGCTGCCCGTGTAGCTCAAGGCTTCTTCGGCCAGGGCTTCATTGACCTGCTCCATGAGCCTTTCGTCTTTAGCCAGCTTGTCCTGGGCCTTCCTTAAGGTGGAATAGCAGGCATTGCAGACATTCACCACTTCCTTGAAATTCTGCTTTTCGGCCAGGGCCATCACCCTTGCGGGTAATACCAGGGCTGGAAGATCTTCCAGGCTCCAGTAGGAAGTGGCCCCACAGCAGTTCCAACCCTCAATTTCCACCAGTTCTGTTCCGAGTATTTGAGAAACGGCCTCTGTTGATTCCTTGTATCCCGCGGATCCTTTATAGGTACATCCTGGGAAAAAACCGTATTTCATGATGTCGTCTCCAACTCCCTGGCCTTTTTCATCACTTTCTTGAACCCGGCTAAATTCTTTACAGGGTGTACCTTATAATCCAACCGCTTACGCTTTGCCAGCTTGAGAGCCAGGAAAGCATTTCCCATTACATCAAGGGGCCTGCGAAGGGCGTATCGGTTCATGACGGATATGTCCGTGATCTTCCCGTACCGCTCCACGGGTACCATGAAGGATTTGTATAAATCAGGTAACTTGGCATTTGGTGCCTGAATACCTTCCTTTAGAGCCATCTTTTTCAATGAGTACATGTGGTCGGTAATAACAATATCGCGTGGGCACTTGACCATGCAATTATAGCACGAGACGCACAGCCACATGGTGTTGGCTTTGAGGACGTCTTCCATGTCACCCTCTCTTGCCAATTCGAACAGCTGCCTTGGGCCATAGTCCATGGTTGGGGCCAGGGGGCAGGAACCACTGCAGGATCCGCACTGAATACAATTCTGGATTTCCTCCCCGTGGTATTTTTTAAAAAATCTCGCCTTTAAAGCCGCGTTATCCATGCGACATAAACCTCCTCTTTCGGTAATGGCCACAGCCCCGATAAGCCATCAAGCATCCACTTTCAAGCCTCGAACGATTCTCACGGCTTCCTGCTGCCTGACCTCCTGAACCACTCTTGTGGCGGTTCCGAAACTCAAGGCGCCCGTCGGGCACTTGAGGGCGCAGGCAGGCCAAAGGTCTTGTTCCACCCGGACCATACACCCATCGCACTTGGCAATCTTGCCTGTTGCGGGATTGAGCTGAGGGACCCCGAAAGGACAGGCGACAGCGCATGTCTGACAGCCGATGCAGAGCTCCGGGTCGGAAAAGACGATCCCGTCCGCTCTTTTCTGCATCGCCCCGGTGGGGCATGCCGGAACACAGGCCGGCCTGTCGCAATGAAGGCAGGTAACAGCCATGAAATTCATCGACAGATCGTCGCCGTTTTCCACCGGACCGATCTGAATCACCTTGAACATACGAGGTCCCGCAGGCAGGTCATGTTCCAGTTTACAGGCCACCTCACAACTGAAGCACCCTATGCAGCGGGAAGAATCCACCAGCAGGACATTTTTTCGTTTCTCATCTTTTTGTTGTTCCTGGCTCATGGCAAAAGCGCTTTCAAAATGTCAAAAGCCTCCTGGCTTGTTTGCTCCTTTTTGTGTACCACAACCCGTCTTTCTCCCAACTTCCGGGGAGACCAGACCATCCATCTCGGAACCATCCGGCTTATCCAGGCATTGCCCTCCATGGTTTGCACGGCTCCTGAAACCAAAATGTCATCCCCATTTTCAATGCCCAGCACCCGTGCCGTCTCCGGATGGATTTGCACGGCATTTTCTGCCATAAGCTCCCGGGTCCAAGGCCACCAGTGAACCACATCATTGGTGCGGGAAATAATGCGTGTTGCTTGAAACCGCAGGGGGAATCGATCCTCTTCGTCGGGTCGAATCGTGGGTTCAATGTCGGGCGGCGCTTGTATTGGCGTGATTTTTGGGGGCGGCTGTGCTTTATCCTGAACAGGCCAGCACACGAGTTGCGAAGTGTCTTGCAGTTGCTCGACCCGGCAACCGACGGTTTCAGGAATTTGATCGAAAATCCAGTTATAAAAAATCGTATGATCAGCCAACCCATTTTCTTTTTTCCACGGAAAGTATTCCTCCCATCCGAATCGCTGAGCCAGACGAATCCAAAACCCGAGGCCGGAGCGACAGGCGTCGCTGGGCCAGACGATTCGGCTCCCCCATTGGATCGTCCGATCATTGCTAAAGCACAACCCGTCTCTTTCCGCCCATACCGCCGCCGGAAAAACCATGTGGGCCAGCTTACGGGTCAGATTGGGATATGAGCCGAAATAGATCACAAGATCCATATCTTTCACCCGGGGCTGAAACGGAGAAAAAAAATCGTTCAGGCAGTTACCCGTACAAATCATGGCTTTGGGTTCCATCTCACCGGCAGCTGCGACCCAGTCGGTGGTAAACTGGTATGGCGCAAGGCCGGTTTTTTTAACAACCGGAAATTTATCGTTGGAACCGGAGATATCGCCGGTGGTGTTCAGCCTGGGCCAACCGGATTCCAGCGGATACCAGCCGCCGGTGTTGTCCGCCCATCCCATGGCGCGGGCCATGGTGGACCAAATGCCGTGATAGGGGAAAAAAGCCAATCGTTTTCCGGTTACCAGGGTGAGGGATTTATTGCCGGCAAGAAAACGGACGATGGGGGTGATGTTCTCCGCCGAAAGACCGATGTTTTGTTCGGCGCCATCCAGTGACATTCCATTAAAAGAAGTTAGCCAGGCATCCGGCTCGACAAATCTGTTTTTGATCGACTCGCGCGAATAGAAACCTTCCTCGATCAGCATCTTCATCAGGACCAGGCCCAGAAGGTTACCGCTTTCAGGTCGGATGACGATGGACATATCGGCTTTGGACAAGGTCGTGGTGAAACGGGTATCCACTGCACAAACTTTGGCTCCCCGGTGCTGTGCATCAAGAACCCAGCCAAATGCCACGGGATGGGTTGTGGCCAGGTCGGCTTCCATTAAAAAAATGCATTGGCTGTCAAGCCAGCTCGTGCAGGGTGCCCATGGATCGATCAGTTCGCCCGGAGGTATCCTGTCTTTCGATTCACTCAACGGATGGTAAACATGTGGCGTCCCCCATAGTTTTGCGAAGCGCAATGCACCGAGAAAAAAATCGAGTCCGGCTTCCGGATCACAACCGACAACCAATGACTCGGGGCCATGTCGATCTTTGATTCTCCGGAGCCGTTCCGCCAACAGGTCCAGCCCCTTTTCCCAGTTATCCACGGCCTCGAAGGGCCCCTGAAGTCCGTTGCGGGTCGCCGGAAGCGTGATCCGATCCGGATGGGTCACGCCCTGGACGAAGGCCATGCCTTTGGCACATAGTCTTCCTCTGCTGACGGGATGTGCTTCATCCCCCTGAACATCCACGATACGTTCATCTTTGACGTAAGCCAAAAGCCCGCACCCCACGGTACATTCCTGACAAACCGTTTCAATCACCCGATCATGGTTTTTTCTTGTTCCAGAAAAGCGCCTTAACGGCTCATGGGTCAGCATTTAAACTCCTTCATATGGGTCCATTGTTACGAAGGGAATTTTGTGTTGGATTAATCGGCACATCCAAAAAGACTAAAGCAATGTTTGTGCCAAAAAGGAGCTAATCGCGGAAAATCGAAATATCCACATGAGCTTACAGAAGAATGGGTTTCCACCGGGGCTTTTAATATAAGAAGATCCTCAATTCGTTTACGGGGAAAAATGCCCCATGGATTGAATTTTTATTTTGAGTTAAATATCTGATAAAACTCATATTGTGTTCCTTTGGGGTTAGATGGGGTCAAAGGGGGTATAAATGAGGCGTTTCGGAAGCCTCTATAGCAGTCGATGGAATCTGCCCGACATTAATTCCTGTGCAGAAGCTCGTGCCTAACATTCTTACTTAGGAGGCTGTCCGAGAATGCCCTTTTGCCCAAACTCTTCGTCATACTCAAAAAAATAATCCTCGGAATATCAACTATATGCCTGTGGTTATTTTTTCAAGTATTCCTTGATTTTGAACAAAATTGCTATTCTCAGACAACCTCCTAGTTGCAAAAACCGTTCTACCACCTCCTTTTGAGACAGAAATGAACACGCAATAAAGGGTGTCTGGTGCGTTTTTTGCATTGATCCTTCGGATTGATACTGAGGTTTTTTTAATAATGATGAGCGAGATTTTTCGATATGGGTAGTGTGGATCGGTTCAACCGGCGCATCAATTATCTCAGGGTTGCCATTACGGATCGCTGCAACCTGAGGTGCTTTTACTGTATGCCACACAAAGGGGTCGCTCAATATGCCCATTCGGAAATTCTCACATACGAAGAGATACTCCGTATCGTCCAAACGGCAGCTGAAATCGGGTTTAACAAAGTCCGTCTGACCGGCGGAGAGCCGCTCGTCAGACGCAATGTCCACGAATTGGTTCGACAGCTCGCCAGTACTCCTGAAATCGATGATTTGGCCATGACAACCAATGGCGTGTATTTGGATCAAATGGCGGATCAGTTGTTTAATGCCGGTTTGAAAAGAATCAATATCAGTCTGGATACGCTGAACCCGATCAAATTTTACAAAATCACCCGGAGCGATAAATTCAAAACCGTTTGGAAGAGCATCTCCAAGGCGGAGTCGACCGGATTTG
The DNA here is from genome assembly GCA_018644785.1 of Deltaproteobacteria bacterium. Next base: position 5,573 of record JABGPV010000038.1, read on the forward strand.
CACCCATCAAAATCAACGTCGTGGTGATGCGGGGTGTGAACGACGATGAAATCGGCGCTTTTGCCCGCTTATCGTTGGACAAACCATATGCCATCCGTTTCATTGAGTACATGCCCATCGGGTGTGATAATGACTGGCGGCCGGAAAGGTTTATGTCGGTCAGCGAAATAAAGGCACAAGTGGAAACCATTCTCCCACTGCAGCCTGTGCCGCAGACCCGCGTGGACGGTCCGGCTGAACGCTATCGCTTCGACTCCGCCAGAGGCGAAATCGGTTTTATCGGGGCCATCAGCCGGCATTTCTGCCATTCCTGCAACCGTCTCCGGCTGACGCCCGATGGTACACTGCGGCCTTGTCTGATGTCCGATGAAGAGATCGATGTCAAGACCCCGCTTCGAAAAGGATGCACCGCGCAGGATCTGGAAGCACTTTTTCACCACGCCATTGCATTAAAACCAAGACGTCCGCCTATACCGTTATCTAACGATATGGGCAGCGGGCGTATGATGTCACGCATAGGGGGTTGAACCATTTTAGCGCTTCGGCATGTTACAGTGGTGTAAACCGAAAATCATTTTTGGCTTCATGACCACAGATTCTGAAGCCCTGTGTGAACCTTCGAAGCCGTTTTGGGTTTCTTTGTTCAATCTTTGAGGGATTAACTCTATTCTAAAAGAAAAGGGGGTTGATAGCCATATGCTAGATGCTTTAGGAAGCTTTTCTTCATTTCGTATGTATAGTCTTAGTCTTCGCTAAAACAGTTAAACAAGGAGGGATGAAAATGACATTAGCAGTTCTTGTAGCAATTAGCGTAATGTGGGTGCCTTTGGCGATTTTTTTATTGGGTAAAGGTGAGGGCAAGAGTACCGGTGTCGTCTGCGGCATGGTAGGAACACTCGTGATCATTGGTGCGATGCTTCAAGCAGCCGTTTTCAAGGATGGCTTCGTTGCCGGGCTGCTCTTTGCGCATGGTCTCCTGTACTTGACCACGTCCTATGCCCTGGTAAGTGGCGTAGAGGATGGCCTCAAAACCAATGCCAACGTCAGTTTGACAGTGGCTTTTATATCCCTCATCTACGCAATTCTCTTCTTCACCGGCGGGCCGGTCTTGGAAGGCGGCAAGAGATTGCTGGAATCCAGTAACTACTTTGGATTTGCCTGCCTGGGTTACGTCGTCCTTACGCTCGAGGTATGGGGCTTCGGTTACGGCAAGTGTTCGGCCGGGCTTTTGGCCTGGTCTCTCATCCTGTGGGCATTTATCGGTCTGTGGGCTCCTGCCTTCTGGCTGTTTACTACCGGCACCCTGCCGTTTTAAATAATTCCGGGGACAGCCGAGCCGTTATTACAAGTTGGCAAGGCTGTCCCTTTATCACAGGATATCGAGGAAATATGCAAACCAGCGAGTCTTATATGGGGTTTCCACCCCTTCCGGACCCAGCTGACATCGTGACAGCCTTGCTGAATGATCCTCCCGATGTTCGCTGGCGGGTTGTCAGGCAGCTTTTCCGTATTAAGGATAGGCGGTACCGGGAGGATCTCATTCAAGCGCTTCAGCCCTATCTTTATGAGGTGGACGATTTCAGAGTCAAATACCGTATTACCCTCGCCCTTCAAGCGTTACACCGGCCCTTAAACGTAAAAAATTACGTGCTGGTCAAGGAAAAGGGAGCGTTCGAAGCCACGGAAGTTGAAACTTTCGGGATTGAAAAAATCGGGGAATCGGCCATACCGAACTTTTTCCCGGTGGTGGATTTTCATATCCATCCCAAAACGCCCGATTTGAAATTCTTTACGGATATGCATGAGGCCGGTGTGACCCACGGGGTGATTTTGGCCACGGACACGGATCCCAACGATGTGGAACGCCCGAAAATTCGCAATATGCTGAAAGAGGCGTTCTCCGGCACGACCCAATCCAGTCACATGCCCTTTGAATCCTTATTGAAACATATGAAAGCCAGCCTCCACTCTCCCACCCATGTGTCCAACCAGGACGTGGCGGATTGGGTCCGGGACTACCCGGATATCCTCATCGGTTTCGGATCGGTAAACCTATCCAAGGATCGGGCATATGTTGAACGGACGCTTGAGGAGATGGAACGGATGAACATGCGCGGTATTAAGTTCCTGCCCCAGGCTCAATTTTTCAATCCATCTGATAACGAACATATGGCCCTTGTAGTTGATTACTGTCGTCGTACCGGTTCGATTATCATGTCTCACTCGGGATGCGGCGCCGGTCCCTTTGAAATTCCGGAGCTCAGCCAAAACGCGCGTCCGAATTTGTGGGAACCGCTTTTGGCAAAAAATCCGGATGTCCCCATTGTTTTTGCACATTTCGGTTCTTACGGAAAGGAAATACCGGGGATCTGGCTTTTTGAAACCCTGCAGCTGGGGAAAAAATACCGAAATGTATATGCAGACCTGGCTGCCGTGGATTGGCTTCTGGATCGTGAAAACGTGGTTCAGGAAATCCGGAAAACCATCGGGTTTGACCGCATTTTATTTGGATCGAATTATCCTCATTCCCTGGCAACGGATGTCAACCTGGCCTATATTGTCAGCGGCATCAAAGCGAACACGAATCTTACCCCGAAAGAAAAACGGAAAGTTCTGGGGGAAAATGCCGCCCGCTTGTTGAACATCGTCTGATTCGATAAAAATCGTGATGCAGATAGAAGCCGTTTGACTGAGGGCGCGATTTTGGATATCTTTGAAACAATTCGCAAGAAATTTTCAAGTTTAGCCGAACTGCCGGACGAAGAGATCGACCTCGTGGGCGCCGCTCTGCTCATTGCCCGAATGTCTTATCCCCATTTGAATGAAACCGTCTACCGACGGTATCTGAGCGAATTGACGGGAAGGCTTCGATCTCGGTTAAATGAGACTGACCGACCGGTTGCGATGATTGAAAAGCTGAATCGGATTTTATTTGAGGAAGAGGGATTTCGAGGCAACCGACACAACTACTTTGATCCCGACAACAGCTTTATAAACCGGGTGGTGGATCGGAAACTCGGTATCCCTATCACACTGTCGCTGATATACACTGAGGTCGGCAAAAAGGCCGGCATGAATCTATCCGGTATCGCATTACCGGTGCATTTTATCACGGCCTTATTTTATGAATCGGGCAGAACCTTAATTGATCCGTTCAACCAGGGAGAGATCCTTTCAGAAGAGGAATGCCGAAGCATGGTCAGGGGCCGTTTGGGCGAGGAAAAAGCTTTCGACACCCGCCGGCTGAATTCTGCGAGACCGAAGGAGATACTGATCCGCATGCTTAGGAATTTGAAGGCCATCTATTTGCAGACCAACAACGATATGAAAGCCTTCCAGATGCTGCACTGGATCCTCACCCTTGATCCTGATTCAAAGGCCGAACTGCGGGAGAGAGGCCTGTTGTATGAGGCGCTGGGCAATACCGATCGGGCTGCCGAGGATCTTGAACGGTATCTTGAAGGGTCGCCGGGAGCGGAAACGGAAAGGATAATCGGATCTAAAGTCGAGAAGCTTAAAAAAAAGAGCACACTGCTGCATTAAAAATCTGAGAGGACCAATGGAAGATCGAGATCTGAATAAGCTGGAACAAGGCAACCCCATTCTTCAAGTGGCCGTTGAGTTGGGGATCAAGGTTCGCAGCACCACGGGTATATGTTTTCGAAGTGAAAGACATGTGAATGGTTCTGATGAATTCACCCTGTTTTTTGACCTGGCGAAAAACAGTTTTTTCTGCAAGACCTGTAGTGATGTGGGAGGGAACGTAATCGATCTTGTATGCCAGTACCAGGGTTGCGATCGTGAAAAGGCCATCAATTGGCTGAAACACCGAATCGAATTCGACCTGCAAACGCGGGAATTGTATTACCAAAAAGGTAAGAAGAAATAAACGACTCAAAAATCACCTTTTAGGGACTTTTTACGAGGCCATCATGGGTAACGATAAAAAAAAGATCGCGGAGAAAAAACGGGGAAAAAAGATAACCGCTTCCCAGAAGAAAAAAGTGGAAGAGATCATCAGGGAAGCCGAAGAAGCCGAGCCTATGGAGACCCCGGATAACCATGGGGAGCTGGAAACAAAAATCAAGGAATCCGAAAGCAAACGAATGCTCTTGGCCGAAGCGCTTCACAGCTCCAGAGGCCAGCTGGAGAAACTGGCCGGCCCTTCAAAGGAGGGTGAAGAGCGGGCAATGCCCTTTGGGCATTTCGTCCGATACGGGAATGAGGATGATGACGTCAACAAAACCGCCATCATCCGGCACCATGGCCGTCTCTATGAGGCCCATATCAGCCTTCCTAAAGACCCGGAACTGGAATCGAAAGCGCAAACACTTCATGCTTTCCGGCAACAAAAAAAAGAGAAGGCATCTGCCAGGAAAGAATTTTTCAAAGGAGAGCTTTTACTGCTGAATAATGAACTGCATGTCATCGAGCCGAGAGGTTTTGACCTGATTTGTGGATGTCTCGGTACGGTACAGCAGCTCATGAACGAAGAAAAACTTTTGATCAAGACTTACGGTGACGAAACGATCCTGGTTACACGGGCCCATCCCATGTTGAATACCAGCATCCTGGTGGGAGACAACATCGAATATGATCCGGATTCCCTATTTGTGTACAGTATTTTACCCAAGAGCAATGTGGACCGGTTGGCACTGGAAAAGGTTCCGGATCTCAGCTATGACAACATCGGTGGGCTGGGGGACGCGATTCAGCAAATCAGGGATGCCATCGAGCTGCCTCACATATACCCGGAATATTTTCGCGAACATCGGTTGACGCCGCCCAAAGGCATCCTCCTTTACGGACCGCCCGGGTGCGGGAAGACACTGATTGCAAAGGCTGTGGCCAACAGCATGGCAAAACAGATCAAAGAGAAAACAGGTGAAAAGGGAGAGAGTTATTTTCTGAACGTCAAAGGACCTGAACTGCTCAACAAATATGTGGGCGCCACTGAACAGGCCATCAGAGATCTGTTTGCCCTGGCCCGAAGCCAGGCCAGCTACCGCACACCGGTCATTATATTTTTTGACGAAATGGATTCCATGTTCAGGGTTCGGGGCTCGGGCGTGTCGTCAGATATGGAATCCACCATCGTTCCGCAGTTCCTGGCCGAACTGGACGGTCTGGAAGCGCTGGAAAATGTGGTGGTTATCGGCGCCACCAACCGTGAAGATCTTATCGATCCGGCCGTTCTCAGGCCGGGTCGACTGGACCGCAAAATTCGGATTACAAGACCGGACAAAAAAGCGGCAAAGGAAATCTTTTCCAAATATCTGACCGCCGAACTGCCCATAGAACCCCGCCACCTGGAAACGCTGGGTGGGGCTCGTGAAGCGGTAAAATGGATGATTCGTAAAATCGGCAATGATCTTTTCGAGCGGAAGCCGGAAAACGAATTTCTTGAAATTACCTATGCGGGCGGCACGCAAAAAATTCTCTATCTGAAAGATCTGGCCAGCGGCGCCATTATCGAAAATATTGTCAACCGGGCCAAGTTTCTTGCCGTCAAGACGCTCATCGAAAGCGGCCGAAAGGGGATCAGCATCGATCATATTTCCCAGGCCCTCAGAGCCGAATTCAAGGAGAATGAGGATTTGCCCAGTAATTCCAATCCGGCCGAGTGGCACCGGGTTATCGGAAAAGGGGGTGAACGGGTCGTCCGGATTCGTTCGCTTCAGGGTGATAACGCGGTGGAGACCGAGCGACCAAAGAAACCCCGTCAAACGGTGAAGGTCACGAAGAAACTTGAATGAGCAGGGAGAGCGCATGAGTATCCCCAAGATCGTTGGTATCGAGCAGGAGTATGCCATAAAAATTAAAGGAGATGAAAACCTTTCTTTTTTTGATGCATCCTGTACGCTGGTCAATGCCTATGCACGCCGGTTGGGCCTTCGAAACCCGAAGGTCAATATGCTCTGGGATTACGGGCACGAGACACCCTACCAGGACATCCGTGGCGATCTGTTTGGAAAGAACACCGGCCAGCAAATTATCGGCGAAAAAGAAAACCGGTTAATCAATGCCGGCCTGCCGAACGGCGCCAGGTTGTATACCGATCATGCTCACCCGGAGTATTCGACCCCTGAATGCCTGAGTGCTCGGGACGCGGTGGCCTGCGACAAGGCGGGCGAGATCATTCTCCGCGAGGGGCTGAATCTGATGAAAGACATACTTCCTTTCACAAGCGTCACCCTGTACAAGAACAATACCGATCAGCAGGGGCACAGCTATGGATGCCATGAAAATTATCTGATGGCGGCACACGCCCATGAGGCGTGCCTGGTCAGCCATCCTGAAAGGGCATTAAAAACATTGATTCCTTTTCTGGTAACCCGACAGATCTTTGCCGGTTCCGGAAAAGTCGGCGACCGGGAGCGGGAAAATCCCGGTCCGCCGTACCAGATTTCACAACGGGCCGATTTCATGCAGAACCTTTTCGGGCTGGAAACCATGTATGCCCGGCCGCTCATCAACACCCGCCGGGAGCACCATGCGGATCCAAAACGATTCAGGCGGTTACACCTCATCCTGGGCGATGCCAACATGTGCGAATTTGCCGGTTTTCTCAAACTGGGCAGCACGCAGCTAGTTCTTCAGATGCTTGAAGACGATTTTATGGACTGTGATCTAACCCTCAAAGATCCAATCAAAGCGAACAAACAAATCTCGGGAAATTTGGGTTGTGTGGTGGAACTGGCGGACGGACGGAAACTTACGGCGGTTCAAATTCAGCAGGAGTTTATGGCTTACGCCCAAAAATTTCGACCCACCGATCCTTCCAGCAGGGTGCCGGACGATGATTTGATACTCAACTGCTGGTCGTATGTGCTCGATGGTCTGGAACAGCTCAAACTTTCAGCCGATATGGTCATTGAGGACGATCCCCTGCTGCTTTCAAGAAGGCTGGACTGGGTTTTGAAACTCTGGATCATGAATCGCTACCGCGAGGGGCAAAATTGCACATGGGGGCATCCGCTTCTGACTGTTTTGGATTTACAGTATCACAATATCGATGGTAAAGAGGGTATTTTTTACCGAACCCAGGATCAGGGTTTTACAGAACAACTCCTTACGAATGATGAGATTGCCCGGTTCGTTCATGCCGCACCGGACAACACGCGTGCCTGGTTCCGAGGTAAATGCCTTGAGAAGTTTGCTGAAGAGATGTATCTGGTGAATTGGGAGGTGGTCGGTTTCGACCAGGGGGACATCTACCGGATGATACCGCTGCTCAATCCCCTCAAGGGGACCCGTGGTCAGTACCAGGAGATTTTCGACCAGTCCCGGAATGCCCGTGAACTCATTGCGTTGCTGGAATCCGGTTCCATGGAACAATAGACTATCGGGGTGAAAATATATCAAATTCCAAGATTATATAAGGGAGGGGATGAATGGCTGAAGCTCAGAAATTCAAACAACCTACAAAAAAGAAGCCCAAAAAAGAGGATGAAGGTTCAACCGCTCCCGGTGAGCTTTCAAGCAAAAAGAAAAAACAATTGAAGGTCCTGGACGAATTCATCGAAGGGGTCCTGCAGGAGGCGGGTGAGGAATTTCTGGATGAATTCAAACAAGTGGAAGGTCAATGAGGGAGAGGATTTTTGGAACGGAGTGTGAGTATGCTCCGGTGTGTCATTCCGAAAAGAGCCAAATTCGACTCCGCCAGCTGCATGGAGAGGCACTGCTCGATTACATAAAGGGACTGTCCGCTCAGTTATTCTCCTCCCTGGCGCTCGAAGGCTACCCCATGGCCGGTGAGTTTATGGGCAACGGTGGGCGCCTTTATATCGACCGGGGAGGACATCCGGAATATGCCACCCCCGAGTGTCGATGCGTGAAGGACCTGGTTGCCTACGAAAAAGCCGGCGACAGAATCATGCAGGAGCTGGCAGCGCAGTCAAACCGGAAAACCGCTACCGAAGAGGGCGCGCCGACCCTTCATGTATTTAAAAACAATGTCGATTTTTACGGTAACACTTACGGCGGCCACGAAAACTATCTGATCACCCCGCGGGCTGCGGAAGGAATCCAGAACATCATCCCTTTTCTGGTCACCCGGCAGGTTTTTGCCGGCGCAGGTCGAATATTGACCTGCCAGGAAGCCGGTACCCTTTCCTTTCAAATCAGTCAGCGGGCCGAATTCATAGACAGGACCTTCAGCGACCGGGCTACCCGGGTACGCGGCATCATCAATACCCGGAAACGGGAAATTTACCGTCAGGAACAAAACCGGCGCCTTCACCTTATCATGGGTGACAGCAACATGAGTGAATTCGCCATCGGACTGAAAGTCGGCTCCACCATGCTGATGCTGAGGCTCTTGGACGAAGGAAAGCTGGATGGGGTCCCCGTCCTCGCATCACCGGTCCATGCGCTGAGGGGTATCTCGCGCCAGTGGAATGAGGAATTTCAAATGGCGGGGCACAAAGGTCGGTACACGGCCTTGGATATCCAATCCATTTACCTGGAAAAGGTGCAGGGGTTCTTTTCATCCCGTTCCCCGACACCGGATGAAGCCTATGCATTGGAACTGTGGGAGAAAGTCCTCCACGGGTTGCGTCACTTGAAAGTATCCGGTCGGAACTGGAAACTGGAAGACGACCCGGACGAGCTCCGGCGAAAGGTCGACTGGATCCGGAAATTGTGGTTCTTGAACCGGTACGGAAACATGGATGACCCGGCGGTCAATGACCGACAGTTGAAATTGATGGACCTCAAATACCACGATTTGAACCCGGCCACTGGGCTTTTCGCACGGTGTGAAACATTGGGCCTCGTGGACCGCATGGTGGACGACGCAACCATTGCCGCCGCCCAGATCCGACCCCCGGAAAATACCCGAGCCCAAATCCGGGGTACGATCATCCACAGGACTGCCGACAAGTCCGTCGACGTCGAAATCGAAAATTGGACAAAAATCAACATCAGGGCCCAAGGCAGACAAAAGGGCCCAAGGCAGACAAAAGGGACGCACCCCTTCAACCGGTACAAGGGGACCGCCAACTCTCTGAGCATTCGGATGGACGATCCTTTCAAGGCCATGGACTCATCGATAACGGAACAGATCGAGCGTTTTGTGGAAGCGTGGGGATAAACAGCGTGGATGGAGGAGCAGATTTGAAAACCGATGAGATGCGTCTTCGGGACAACCTCAGGGATTTGTTGGTCCAGCAGTACCTGCTTCATGAAGTTGATCACCATCCCTTTTCTGTGACCCAAAACGGGGGAGCGACACGGGCAAAACCCTTGGCACACGACCTGATTGATATCTACAAGTGCCTGCATCAGGGAGAATTCGGCGTTGCACATACCATTGATGATCCGGATCGGTTTCGTGATCGGCTTTATCATGAACTCCTCGGAATTCAACCGGCTTCCGATGAACCGGTTCTGGAAAATGTGGCCGTTGACGGCGCCATCATGAGAGTGAACTTCAGGCCCTATCGGGCTCTTTTCATGGATGATGTGCGTAAAGCATGCGATCTGTTGGCCGAGGCATGCCTTGAATCAGCCGGTATTCCCAAAGGAAGTGCCGAGCGGTTCTTTTCGGTACTGTATGATTTTAGAGATCTGAACAAAGCCGGGGAACTGGTTGTCGGAAACGTCATTTATGAGTTCCCTTCAATAATGGTGGATCACTTCCTCATGGAGGTCAGGGATCTTGCTCGTCGATTGGGAGAAATACCCGTGTTCAGCCACTCACCGGCCTATCGCCAATTGAATTCACCATCTTACCGGGTCGTTGACCGATCCGTCATTCAACAGTCCGCGCTGGCTTTTATTCTCAACCAGCGCGACTAGTAGGGGCACGGCACGCCGTGCCCCTACGATGCATTTTAATGGTAAATTTAAATAATGGACCCCAAACGATGACGACATCCAAGTTAGATGCGCTTTTGTTGCAGCCCCCGCCGGGAGACCTGACCGGTCCATACCCGGCCCTGTGCTATTTGAAATCCTATGCCGCCGCCCATGGCTACACGGTCAGGGTCAGGGATCTCGGCATGGAAGGGTTTCAATTTCTCTCCCAGGACGAACGGGTTCGACATCTGGTCGCCGAAGCCGCCCAAATCCGGCAAAAACTTGAAACCAAAGGAGCCCTGACACCCGGCGAGCAGCACCGTTACCGTCTACTGCTGATGTCCATGGGATTCGGATTGACCCGTGACGTTTTGCACCGGTTGGCGGACGGTTTTAAAACCCCTGAAAAATTCTATAACTATCCCGCTTACCAAAAGACCTGCCGACTTCTGGACGCGTTTTTTCGGCTGCTGAGTGCCGTTCACCACCCCACGACCGTGAGTCCCTCAGACTATCCGACAGCGACCCTTTTGAAAACCATGCCAAAGATTCTCGAGCACCGGAAACGGCGTGTGAATCCTTACATTCATTTTTATAAAGATATCCTTTTTCCCCAAATCGCCGCTCTAAAGCCGTCACTCATCGGTATTTCAATGGTATTCGCTTCCCAGTCCGTACAGGCGCTGGTTCTGGGAAATCTGCTCAAAGAAAACTTTCCGGATATTCATATCACATTGGGCGGGGCCTATCTCTCCCAATGGGTGATGGGGATGGGAGAGACGCAGCTCTCGGCACTTTTTCAATGCACCGATTCGGTCATATGCGGGGAAGGCGAGGCGCCGCTTACCACACTTTTGGAACGGATCGGAAATGGGGAATCGCTGAACGGCATTCCCAATCTTATCCATCAAAACGCCCGTACGGGGATGTTTCAGCGCTTTGATGAATTGACCTATACCGACGTATCGACACAGCCGCCCCCGGACTTTACCGATCTGGATTTGTCCGCCTACCTTACACCGGAAACTGTGATTCCCTACAGCATCAGCCGCGGATGCTATTGGGGAAAATGTGTTTTCTGCCAGAATCGTTACGGCGATTACCAGATGCGCCGATACCAGACCGTGCCGGTGGACAAAGCCTTGGCTGAAATGACGCAGCTTTCCGAGCAGTACCACACCGACCATTTCAATTTCAGCAATGATGTTATCGATCCGGAATACCTGAAACAATTTAGCAAGGTCCTCATGGATTCGGGCAAAAAATTTGTCTGGAACACGGATCTGCGTGCCGAAAAAACGTTTGAGAAAGATGTTTGTCGGACCATGGCAAAAGCGGGGTTAAACGCCGTAGCCATCGGATTTGAAAGCGGCTGTCAGAAAACCTTGGATGCCATGGACAAGGGAAACCGTGTTGAAATCACGCGAAAAGTCCTGAAGAACCTGTACGAGGCGGGCATCGCCACGCAGGCTATGGGGATTTTCGGCTTTCCCGGAGAAACGGAACAAAATGGTGAAGAAACCGTGCGCTTTCTGGAAGAAAATAGTGATCGAATCTCTTACTACGTCATGGGACTTCTGATGGTAATGCCTGGATCGCGCATGCACGATGATCCGCTTGCACATGGGGTAACATCGATCAGCTATGGGAACAATCCACTGAAGACACCGGAACCGGTGTGGACTTCAAACACACGAATGCCTGTGAATGCGGTCCATCGATTGTATGAAAGATTGAGCCGACTGGAGAACGCTTTCGCAATCAATGAATACCCTTATGTGGGAGGGCTGTCCACCAACCATGGATTCCTGTACTTTCGATTGGGGCCGGATATTCTGAAAAGGCTGCGTGTGGAGGAAAACCGGCAACATCAAAAAAGGCACGAGATATTGGGTATGGATCGGCAGCACCAAAAGACCAAAACCATAAAATCCGTCATCCCCGTCTTAGCGTTCCCCTATACCGTGTATCGTTCGCCCTACCCCGTTGAGGATATACCCGTGGAACCGGGAACGTCTGCCGGCAAGCTTCAACCATACGAAGGACCGGAAAGGGATTATCTCATTGACCCGATTAATCTGCCCATCCGGATCGGGGAATTGGAAATCAACCTACTAAACAGGATCAACGGCCGGCGGAACATGAAGTCGATACTGAAGAAAATCACCGCTGACACACAAAAAAGGGCTCTTTACTTTGTCATGTATTTGTTGGCCAGCGGACTGGTGGAGGTGCAGGGTTCGCACCTCAAATGATAAAATTTGCAATCTCGTTTTACGTATGATAGAAGCCAATGAGTGATATAGGGTCCGGCAAAACCAAGGCTCGGGAACTCCAGGATATTTGGATGTCCATGGTTCAAATGAAGCGTCTGAACCCGGAAATCGCATACCGTATCGAAAAATTGGTCCACCGCATCGCCCCCCTGGCTGACAAGGTTTTCTTAAAAACGGAAAAGGCACGGCTACTGCTCGTCGAATGCAGGGGGAAAACCGTTGCGCTTCAAAACCAAATCGAATCCGGTGGAAATGATGCTTTTTATGTGCTGACAACTCTGGAGAAAACGTTCGAATATTTGTTAACAAAAACATATGAATTTCGAATCAAAGCGGGCTAGAAAAATGGATCCTTCCGATGACACCCTGTTAAAATTTGAACTTCCTGAAATCATTTACGGGTTGGGTTCTTTATCCCAGATCGGACAGTGCGCCAAGCGGTTGGGCGGGGAAAGAGTTTTATTGGTGACCGATCCGGGTGTTATTGAAACCGGTTGGGTCGATGACAGTATCAAATCCCTGGAAAGGCAGTCCCTTAAGACCGTCATTTATGACAATATAGTAACCAACCCCCGCTGTTTTCAGGTAGAGCAGGGTGCCAAGCTTTATAATCAAAAGAAATGCGATGTGATCGTTGCCGTGGGCGGTGGCAGTCCCATGGATGCGGCCAAGGGAATTGCCATCGTGGTGTCAAACCACGGTAAAATACACGATTACGCCGGATGCAACCTGATTACCCAACCGATCCCACCGCTCATATGCGTGCCAACAACAGCCGGCACCGGTTCGGATGTCAGCCAGTTTTCGATCATTACGGATCCTCGCAAAAAACTCAAGATGACGATTCTCAGCCGGGCGATTATGGCAGATATTTCTCTGATCGATCCCCGACTGCTGCAAACCAAGTCCCGCGAACTGATGGCTGCCACGGGTATCGATGCTCTGACCCATGCCATCGAAGCGTATGTTTCCTCTCTGGCATGGTCGCTTACGGACCCCCATGCCATTCATGCCATTGAACTGGTTTTCGCGCATTTGAAGAAAGCGTTTGACACCCGAGACATCGAATCGCTGGAGGGTATGGCCATTGCCAGTCTTGAAGCTGGTATCGCATTTTCCAACGCGATTCTCGGCGCTGTTCATGCGCTGGCCCATCCCTTAAGCGGCGTTCATGATATCCATCATGGTGTCGCCAATACCATTCTGTTGCCGGTGGTGATCCGGAAAAACATGCCCCACGCGCCTCGAAAATTCGCACGTATCGCCAATGCCATGGGCATGGATATCCGGGGGAAGTCGGATGTGGAGGCCGCCGGAACCGTTCCGCAGATGGTCCAAGAGTTGATTACATACCTTGGTCTTCCCACCACGCTTACAGAGATCGGAATAAAAGCCGTCGATATTCCGGCGATGGCCAGGGATGCAGCGCAGGATCTTTGCATGCAAACCAACCCCCACTGTTATGGAATTGAGGAAATCGAATCCATGTACCACGAGGCCCTATAGGGTTTTACCATGGCCGATACCCAAGTACTAATATCGCATGATTTTAAAGGGATCAGCTATTCAAAGATCGGTTATTTCAAGGAAGTTCAGTCTAAAATCAAGGAGTTGGAAAAACTCAACCTTGAACTGGCACACCGCCATAACCGGCTCGAAGCGATATTCAACGGCATGAGCGACGGTCTGACCATTTTGGACAGAAATTTTACGATCGTGTTTGCCAATCAGGTTCAAAAGGACATGTTCCCTGATATTACGGTGATCGGGGAAAAATGCTTCAAAGCTTTCTTTCGCAAAGAGAAGACATGTAGCGAGTGCCCGGCATTGCGCAGTTTGGAGACCCGGGGAACCTTCCAGGGTGAAACCTTGATCAAGTCGGGAGCATATGCCGGACGTTACTACGAATGGACCAGTTCTCCCATCAAGGGATCTAACGGAAACGTGGATGAAATCATTCTGCTCATGCGGGACATTACCCGAAGAAAAGAATCCGAACACAAACTCATGCAAGCCGACCGTATGGCGACCATCGGTTTTCTCGCGGCCGGCATTGCCCACGAAATCAACAACCCGCTGACATCCATTGCCGGTTTTTCCGAGGGCTTGCTCAAACGTCTCAACCGCTTTCGCACACCTTTGGATGATAAAAGTTTCAGGTCCTTCCAAGAGTATCTGGAGATCATTCAAAGCGAGGCTTATCGATGCAAGGACATTATTCAAAACCTCCAGGAATTCAGCCGCAACGCCAGTGATGAGTTTGAAACCATTCCCGTTGATCGGATTATCCGGGATACCATGTCACTTTTTCGGCAGCACGCCAAAGATAAGGGCATTGCCATAGATTATAAGAATCATCTCTCCAACGGTCTGAACACTCTTTCCGGAAAAGAATCCCAATTGAAACACCTTTTTCTAAACCTGTTCAACCGGGCCTTCAACGCCATGGAAAAGGGCGGCGCACTTTCTCTGGTTTCCATCAACCGGGGCAATCAAATTGAAATCAGCATGCGTTATAATGGCGGAGGTGCAGTTGACCATTTTCCGAACAATATATTTAATCCAGCCCTTTTGCGGGAAGCTATCGGGGAAACACACGCCATTGATTTATCGATCTGTTACAGCATCGTGAACCAGCATAAGGGCGAGATTCTATTCAAAGCCGAAGGGGATGATAATAGCAGCAGGTTTATCATAAGCTTTCCGGTCAGCCTGCCCTGACCACAGCGCCCGAAGCAGGGGTGAGAGACCTTATTAGGGCTATAACATGGTTTATGCAGAAAGGAATTGTCGAAAATGAGCCGGGGTAGGATTCTAGTCGTAGACGACGAAAAGAATATTCGACACCTCATCAGCAGTGAATTTTCGCTGGAGGGCTTTGACGTTGTCACAGCAGCCAGCGGAGAGGAAGGGTTGGCACTTTTCAAAAGCAGCAGATTCGATGTGGTGCTTCTGGATATCATGCTGCCCAAACTGAGCGGTATTGAAATTCTGAAAAGAATGAAACAAATATCGCAGACCCCCGAAATCATCATGATTACCGGTTACGGCGACATTCGATCCGCTGTGGAAGCCATTAAACTGGGTGCCTGCGATTATGTAACCAAACCTTTCAAGCTCGATGAACTTTTGACGCTGGTCCACCATTCCATACAAAAAAAGCCGCCTGCTTCCGATACCGTTGAGAAGACAAACGACTTTCAAGCCGTCAACAGCAGTCAAATCATCCGATGCCCCAGTCAGACCATGAAAAAAATCTATGATATAATAGATCGCATTGCGACAAGCGATTACACGGTATTGATCTGCGGAGAAACCGGAGTGGGAAAGGATGTACTGGCCAGCTGGATCCACTGTCAGAGCCTTCGTAAAAACGGCCCTTTTATCTCCCTGGACTGTGGGCTGCTGAGCCAGAACCTTGCCGAAAGCGAACTCTATGGACATCGGAAGGGCGCTTTTTCCGGAGCCTCGGAAGCCAAAATAGGGCTGGTCGAAAAGAGCCACAAGGGGACGTTGTTTCTGGATGAAATCGGAAACATCGATCTTGAAGTGCAAAAAAAGTTTCTACGCTTCATCGAAACCAAGCAAATTCGACGGGTGGGTGAAACCTTAGAAAAACATGTGGATGCGCGAATTATTCTGGCTACCAATTTGGACCTCGAAAAAGCTATGGACAAGGGTCTTTTACGTAGTGATCTATTTTTTCGGATGGCAGAGTTTACCCTTACCATACCGCCGTTAAAGGACCGTCCCGAAGATATCATGCCCCTGGCTCAACATTTTTTAAGTCAATTTTCCGTTAACAGAACCATCTCCCCTGAAGTGGATGATATTTTATTGGCCTATCCATGGCCGGGAAATGTGAGGGAACTCAAATCGGTGATCGGCAAGGTTGCGCTGATGGCCGATAAAAATACCATTACGGTCGATGATATTCCGCGGCACCTGATTAACCGAATATCTGTTTCACCCGGCAAGCCCAAAACCCTGGAGGATATGGAAAAAGAGCATATTCTGGTCATACTGGCCGAAACCGGCGGTAACCAGACTCAGGCAGCTGAAATTCTGAACATTAACCGTAAAACGCTTTATAAAAAAATTAGTAAGTACAAAATATTTTCCTAATCCGGACAAGCCGGAATTCTGCACCCCCCGGTAACTTTCTTCAAACAACAGTTGGATAAGAACGTGATGCCGAGTACCCCATGGCAATTCTGAGGTCATTTGCCCCTTTTGACCCCATCTCCTTTACATCGTTTTCATTTAGTTATATCAATAAGTTGTAGCGCCCCCTTAAATCCCGATGGGAGTTTTTGACACAAAGCATTCTCTCAAGCCCAGTTTTCCCATTAATGTATCCGGCAATCCCTGAAAGGGGACAAATAATCTGAATTGTATCCTATCTATTGGATATTCAACCGAAATTCGTCGAGCTGCATTTCCGTTTTCGGGTCCACATCCAAGCCTGTGTAAAGTCGGCACAAGGATTGCAACGCGGAGTGGCATGTCTCAGTTTCAATTTTGTTTAGATACCCAATGAAATGAATAGATGGGATGGCAAAACATTGGGCTGTTATCACCGGATTTCAGCCCTCCTTTTTCGACCCGCATTTGGTTTTGCTGTCAGAGCGACTTCAACAAGTGTCGCCATCTTTAAAAAAAATCAAGAAGGGGGGCTGATACGACTTAAGGGAATGAGACTTAATCGCATTTAATGTTTTATAAACCGTCTCAAAAGGTGACAAAGGAGAATGATTATGGCAGAAAAAAAAGCAGCGAAGGTCTGGTTTGCGGCGGCAGGCGCCACCAACTGGACAGAGAGTACCGTTTGCAAGGCGAAAGATCTTTTTTATGCCGCCGGTCTCGACAAATGCATTGAAGAAGGTGACAGTGTTGCCATTAAAATGCACTGTGGGGAATATAATCGCACGGCATGCCTGAGACCTGAATTTGTAGCGGCTATCGTGGAAGAGGTGAAGGCCTGCGGCGGGAAACCATTTGTGACCGACACAACCACCCTGACCTACCACCTTTACAACAACCGCTGTACCGGCCAAATGGAGCTTGAGGGCGCCAACCGCCACGGTTTGAACTGGGCGAGTCTCCAGGCGCCGTTCATCATTGCCGACGGTTTTTACGGCGAGGATGATCTGAGAGTGGAATTGCCCGAAGGCAACATCATCAAAGAAACCTATATCGCCAGGGGTATGTACGAGGCGGATGCCTGTATCAACCTGGCGCATGCCAAGGGACATCCCATTACGTCCATGGGCGCATGCATCAAGAATTTCGGCATCGGTGCACAGTCCAAGCGCGGCAAATACCAGACGCATTTGTCCTTCTGGGGGGATCCGGAAGACGCCATCGGTTATCCGAAGGTCAACCGCGAAGCCTGCCAGGGTACCGAATGTCCCTATGCCCAGATGTGTGAAGACAGTTGCCCGGAAGAGGCCATCAAGGTGGAGCCGGACGGCGTGGTGATGGACTATGAGAAGTGTGCCTTGTGCTACTCCTGCCAGGTGACCTGCATGTTCACCGGCATGGAGGGTATCGGTTTCCGCGATGACTATTTTCCGCTGGCCCAGATTGCCATGGCCGATGCGGCAAAGGGGTGCGTGAAGACCTTCAAGGAGGGCAAGATCGGATACATGGCCTATGCGTTTGACGTTGCGCCGGAATGCGACTGCTTTCCATGGAACGGGAACTACGTGACACCGGATGTGGGCGTTTTCGCCTCCATGGATCCCGTGGCCATCGATACCGCCGTCGCCGACATGATCGACAAGGCCCCCATCGGCCCCAACTCCCGGGCAGAAGAGCTGGGCCTGAAGCCGGGAGAAGACAAGTTCAAGGCCGTCAACGCCTTTACGCCCCGTATTCAACTGAAGGCAGGGGAGAAAAACGGCTTGGGCACCATGAACTATGAACTGATCGAGTACGAGCCCGAACTCAACCCCGAAAATATCGCCAAGTGGCAGATCCGCAAAATACCCATGACGGTTTCACCCATGCGAGAGGTATTCAAGAACCATCACGTGGGCCGTCAATATGAATTCGATCGAGAAGCGCTCCCAGGATGGCTGGAGGACTGGAAGGACTTCGATCCGACATTGTAGCATCTTGATTTATGAAGCGAACACTCAGGGGCGGGACTGTAACCCGCCCCTGAGTTTATGACTGGATTCACTCTGATTTCCCCCCGTAATGAACCGCCCTTCCAGTAGGCCCTTTGTTACAGGTGGATTGTGGCCTGCTCGAAAGCGATTTCATTCTGAAAAGAAGGCATTTTATGGCAAACGTCTATTGGATCAAGGGCCGTTCTGAAAACCTCCTGAAAAATATGGTGTCTAAAATAGATGCCCTGCTGAGCCTGGAAGAACTGGCCAGGCTGGTCAAGCCGGATGAAAGCCTGGCGATTAAAATAAACCTGAGTGAATTGGGTTACGCCCATTATCTTCCCCCCGTCATTATCGGAAGCCTGTTCTCGAAAACACGGGCATTGGGGGCTAAATCCCTGATAACAGACAACTGCAGTCTTTTCAAGGGATCGAAATTCGATGGCTACAGCTGGATGGACAACGCCCTGCTACTGGGTTTCAGCAATGGCGACACATTTGACAACCAACTAATGCAGACGGCTGGATATACCAACGAAGAAGGTAAATTCCTGTGGGGTGACGGCGAATATCTGGCCGGCGCGGAAATCGGCAGCCTACTGACCGACACCGGCAACCTGATCGTGGTTTCCCACGTTACGGCAGACCCCCTTCTCGGACTGGCGGGTGCCATAAAAAATCTGGGCCTTGGATTCCTGACCCGGTCCGGCCAGTTGAAAATTCATGGCCGCCTTGAAATATCCGTTGATGATCAAACCTGTGACCATTGCGGGGTGTGCATGCCTTTTTGCCCTACCGGAGCCATATCCGGCAAACCCGGCCAGGTTTCTTTCGACCTGAGAATGTGCAATCGATGTCTCGGTTGCTACGTTTCCTGTCCCAACGGGGCGATCGGTATTCAACCGGAAGGCATTCCCGAATACCAGAAATGTGTGGTCGATGCCGCCCATACGGTCAAAAAGCATTTAACAGGCCAAGCTTTTTTTATTAATTTTCTCACTTCCGTAACACCACAATCCGACGATTATCCTTTTTCAGACATCCCTTTTGTACCCGATTTGGGGATCATCGCATCCGAAGACCCGGTGGCGGTGGATTGGGCAACCTATCAAATGATTATAAGGTCCCCCGGCATTCCCGGATCCATCGCTCAAAATCTGGATGTCCTGGAGAAAGGTCAAGATAAAATCAGGGCGATCACGGGTCAAACACCGGTTGAAATGCTCGACTATGCGGAAAAAATGCAGCTGGGCAGCAAAGATTTTGAATTTCTGCCCGGAAAGTAGGCAAAGAGCTTAGGTAAACTCACAGCGCTTTAAAGGGAGGTGGCAATTGAAAGACGAAGATT
>JABGPV010000380.1 GCA_018644785.1 Deltaproteobacteria bacterium
CGTTTACGAAACCCTCAAAGGATCCCTTCTTTCAACCAAAATCGAAATACAAAATCTGCTGATTCCAAACGAAATGGAGTTTTCTCTGAAAGAAAAAGGGGTTCTCCTGGAAAAGGGTCATTTGCTGGCTGATTTCGGCATTGAACTGGATCATTTCGGGGGCAATACTTTTTTGTTGCGAGCCGTGCCTGCCCTGCTCAAGAATGTGAACTGGCAAACACTTATTTCCGAATTCATTGCAAAACTGGAAGAAAGCGGGGCCCCTGACGGCGCCCATATCATGGACGAGGCCGTTAAAATCATGGCCTGCCACGGCGCCATCCGGGCCGGACAACACCTGACGCTGACAGAGATGTCCAATTTGATGCGTCAGCTCAATAACATGGATCTCCCTACAAATTGTCCCCACGGAAGGCCCATTTTTCAGAACTTCACCTATTTTGAAATGAACAAGATGTTCAAGAGGATTGTATAGAGAGCTCAAAGCTGAAAGCTTAAAGGGCGTAGCTGATGACGCTTTTACCTTCGAGCTAATGATATGTTAGACCCCAAAAAACCAAAAATCATTGTCATCGCGGGCCCTACGGCCAGCGGAAAAACCGGGCTGGCCGTTGCGCTGGCCCTTTCTCTCGGCGGCGAGATCATTAACGCCGATTCCATGCAGGTCTACCGGCATATGGATGTGGGCACTGCCAAGCCCACGCTCGAAGAACGGCGCGGCGTTATTCATCACCTCCTGGATGTTGTGGATCCCGACCAGGACTTCAATGCGGCCTTGTACCGCCAAATGGCCTTTCCACTGGCAAATGGGATTTGTGCAAAAAATATCCCCTGCTTTATTGTGGGAGGCACCGGACTCTATATCAGATCGCTATTGGGAGGACTGGTTGAGTTGCCCCCTTCAGACCCAATGCTTCGGGAACGTTTACATCTTGAATGTGATCGCAAAGGGGTGCCGAAACTACACCAAAAACTGGCTCGGCTGGATCCTGAAAGGGCTGAATCGATCCACCCCAATGACAGGCTTCGAATTATCAGAGCACTCGAAATCATTCAACAAACCCACCGACCGGCCTCTGATCTCATGAAACAGCACCGGTTTGGAAACCAGGATTTTTTGGCGTTAAAACTCTGTCTGCAGGTGGAGAAAGAACAGCTTTACGACCGCATTAACGAACGCAGTGAAAAAATGATTGATTGCGGTCTTGTGGAGGAAACAAAGCGTCTCATGGAAAAGGGGTATGACCCTCATCTTAAATCCATGACTGCCATTGGCTATCGCCATATCCTCAAATATCTGCAAGGGGAATGGTCCCTTCAAAAGGCAACGGAGACACTTAAACGGGATACCAGAAGATACGCAAAACGCCAGATGACCTGGTTCAAAGCAGAACCGGATATGATCCCGATGGATCCGGAGGATAAAACCCTGGCAGTAAACAGGATTCGTGATTTTCTGGCGGAAAGCGCTTGACCTTTTAGCATTAATTTTCTATTTCAAAGCTGGTACCATGATTTCTTCGCGTTTTTGAAAATCGCTATAATTCGTTGGTCTTTTTTGCTCGGTTAACCACCGATCTACGGGGGCAATCCAATGGGCGCAATCTCGACGAAAATGTTTTACGGAACCCTTGCCGCTTCCCTGTTGGCGTTTCTTTTTATGCAAGGTTGTTTTCAGCCCCCCAGGGCTCCCGAAGGGGTCCTGAATACCCCTGCCCATCACGTATCCAGCGGTTTCAAGTTCCTTCAAAAAGACTACAATGCCGATGCTAGAAGGGAATTTGAACTGGCCCTTCAACTGGACCCCTACTACAGTGCTGCACACCGAGGGCTGGGATTGGTATATGGAAAAGCAAATGAATTCGAATTGGCATTCGGTGCCATGCGTGAAGCACGAGACGATGCAAGCAGCGGTGAACAAAAAGCGCTGGCTTATGTGGGCTTCATGCGTCTTTATACCCTGCGCAAAAAAGCGGGTTGGCTGGAACAGGTAGAAGAACGCTTCAAAGAAGCTTTGAGATGGAAAAGCGATCTTCCCCAGGCCTATTTTTATATGGGCATTGCGTATAAACACGCAGACCGAATCACTGACGCAGAGCAATCATTAAATCAGGTGCTTAAACTCAACCAGTCTCTGGTAGCCGAGGCCAAAAAGGAATTGACCGCCCTTCACAAATCAAAATGAGGTACAGGGTTCAGCTTGAGAGGAAAAAATATTTTCACATGACAGGGGAAAAAGCCCAGAGAAAACATTTCTTTATCATTTTTCTTATTGCTTTTCTTTTTTCCAGTCTGCAATTTTCGCAGGCGTTTGCTGGAGATATGGGCGCAAAAAAGGAATGTTTCGCCATCGGCACAGGGGCCATTGTCAAGGGGAACCTGGTTCAGGGGAAAAAAAACGCCATTCGTATGGCTTTGCTTAAAGGGGTCGAGGGCTATCTGGTTCGCCTCCTGGGGAATCAGGCTGTTGCCACACACTTCGAAAGCCTCGCAAATGAGATTATTCCTAATATAGATCAGGAGATTGAAAACTTTCATATCCTTGCGGAACAGCGGGTGGGAAATCGGTATACTGTTTTTGTAAAAATAAAGATCAACGAAAACAGCATGGCGGAAAAACTGAGGGAAGCAGGCGTTTTTCAGACCGTTAACCGATCCGTTAAAGTTCTGTTCATGGTTTCGGAAACCCGCGGGCCCGTTGAGGTGTTTTGGTGGCAGGATGCAGCGGCTCACCCGGCCCTCACCCCCATTGAACTGGCCTTGCATGGCGTTTTCCAGGACAGGGGATTTAATCCCGTCAACCG
This sequence comes from Deltaproteobacteria bacterium, assembly GCA_018644785.1. The sequence continues at coordinate 2,805 of JABGPV010000380.1, forward strand.
CATCATGGATCTTCCGCCCTCAGACGTTTTATCCGGACAATTTCCCGCCAATCTTCTACCGGAAGATGCAACACAATGGGGAAGGCTCTTTTCAGCAGATGTGGTGGTTTACGGCAAGAGCCTGATCCTTGAAGATAAATTGCTCCTGAATCTGAAGGCCATTGATGTACGAAAGGGGATTCAAATCTGCGAAAAATCGGGCTCTCAAGAAATACCGCGAGGCACGGTGGACAGCGAAAAGGTTTTGAACATCATGAGAAAATGCGTTAACCGATTGGCAGTTGATCTATGCCCTTGCATTCTCAGAAATATCAACACGGAGCCTGAAGCGGCCAATCAACTGGATGTTACCCTGGCAGGCATCAGCCAACCGAGACAATTTCAAACGTTTTCCCAATTCCTGAAAGCCCATGTACCCGGCGTGAAAACCATTATCCCCTCCAGAATCAGTGATGATTCAATGTCCGCCACCATTGATTTTCAAGGGGACCGGATCACATTCATCAGCCTGGTGCTTAACCATCAAAACCTTCCTTTTCCACTACACCTGGGCCAAACCGACACTGACAATATCCTTTTCTACCTTGAATAGACCTTTCCTATGACCATTCCGAATTTGATCAGTATCTTCAGAATACTCCTGGTGCCCGTTTTCCTGGTTTTCATCATCAACAATCGCTTTCTGGCCGGTCTCATGGTTTTTGTTCTGGCAGGATTGAGCGATGCCGCCGACGGCATGGTGGCGAGACTTTTCAATCAGAAGAGCCGTCTGGGATCCTATCTTGACCCTTTGGCGGACAAATGCCTTCTGGTCGCTGCTTTTGTCTGTCTCACGGCCATACACATTATTCCGTTATGGCTTACAGTCCTGGTTATTACCCGGGATATTTTGATCCTGCTCGGATCGATGATACTCTTCTTAAAAAATGGGGCGTATACTGTAAAGCCCTCCGTGTGGGGAAAAGCGACGACCTTCCTTCAACTGGCCACCGTGTTCCTGGTCCTGGTTGAAAAACACTTTCATCTTTTTTCACAATATGTATATATAATTTATGGGGCAACGGGAACATTAACCGTAATATCCGGCTTGCTTTATACACGGTCCTGGTTCTTCACCATGAAAGGCGGCCCGAAAGACCGCCGATAGTGAGCCAAATGAAATTTCCCTATTCGCACATATTACGCCTTGACATTCATCATTGTAACTGGCATATATGGCGACTTGTAGGCGCGTAGCTCAGGGGGAGAGCACTACCCTGACACGGTAGGGGTCAAGGGTTCAAATCCCTTCGCGCCTACCAGAAAAAACAAGGACTTAGTCGACTTTGGCTGAGTCCTTTTTTTTTGTTTTGGTCTCCATTTTATCCAAAAACCGTATTTTCTGGACTCTTGATCTCGGTTGGGGGGATTTGGGAGGATAATGTGGAAAAAACATTTATCATTCC
>JABGPV010000381.1 GCA_018644785.1 Deltaproteobacteria bacterium
TATCAATACCGTATGCACATTCTGTGCACAAGTCAAGGTGGAAAATAAAAGAGGGCCATATTTGAGGTTAACGTGAAAATCACCGGTTTATTCGGTGCATTTTGTTGTGAGAATTCGGTATACTGTCACCATATTTCCACTAAGTAAATAAATCAATCTATGGCTACAATTTCATTTGAAGTATTTATTTCTCATTATTGAGAAACTCCAGAACCCGGGTATTAAATTCCTCGGGGTGTTCCATTTGCGGACAGTGTCCACAGTCATCAATAAGGTGAACCCGTACATTCGGTATCCAAGATTCACCTATATATGCTTGTTTTAGGGGTAAAACACGGTCTTGTTTACCCCAAATAATCAAAGTCGGTTTGATCATTGCACCAAGGTTGTCTTGGAAAGCTTGAATAACCTCTTTTTTAACGCCACCAAAACTTGCATTACTGCATACGGCATTCAACCATGCGGCATGGGCGCCAGGCAATGCAGAAAATTGATAGTATAATTCAACGATCTCGTCGGTAATCAAGGTATTATCAAATACACATTCTTTTAAAAATCGGACAGTTCCTTTTTTGCTGGGGCGGGATAAAATGTTTCCTACAAAAGGAATTGCAGATAGCCGAAACATCAAATGAGTTTCTCTTCCGAATCCCATTGAGTCCAATAGAATTAGTTTATCTAATCTTTCCGGGAATTGGATGGCGAATTGTAAACAAACACCGCCTCCAAGAGACCATCCGATCAGGCTGGCACGGTCAATATTTTGGGTTTCCATAAAATCTTTAACATACTGGGCAAAAAATGGGAGTGAATACTCGACCGATGGTTTATCGGAGCGGCCGAAACCAACTAGGTCTATCGCATAAACACGATGCTTTTCTGCAAGAGCATTGATATTGGAAGCCCAGCTGTCCACCGCAGCCCCAATTCCGTGGATCAGGATCACCGTCGATCCCTGTGATCCCTGGACCCAATAGCGTGAATTGACTTCACCGACTTTGACATACTCGTCTTGGGGTGTTTCGTCCGCCATGTTACCTCCTTTTTCAAAAGAATTAATTATAAAAAGAGGTCAAATCTAATCTTTACTCTTGACCCTCGCTCAATTCAAACTTCATGGCTTCAATGTTCTTTTTGACCCGCTTATTCTTTATCATGTCAGGTTTTATCTCTCTGTTAATAAAGCGAATTGTCCATCAAGGGTCAAGAGTAGACTTGACCTCTTTACTATGCATTTTGAGGTTCCTTTCAGCCTCTTTGTGATCCCATTAAAAATCATATCAATATTGCATGCACATTCTGTGCACAAGTCAAGGTGGAAAATAAGAGAGGGCCATATTTGAGGTTAACGTGAAAAACACCGGTTTATTCGGTGCATTTTGTTGTGAGAATTCGGTATACTGTCACCATATTTCCCGTACTTATTGAGGGCTTCCTGTTAGCGGTTTCTGTTCTTTGAAAATCAATCCTAGAGTCGATGTTAAAAGCGTTAGAGGGCGCTCTCATCGCGAAACCCTTTGATGGATACAGTTCTTGGAGAAATGACCTCCACAAGCGCATATTCTTTGCCTTCAAGATTTTTAAACCGGACGTGAACGTCTATATCAGCAACTGCGTACTGTGGATCGAGATGCGCGGCGAAGACGGGATCCGTTTTCTCGCCGTTGATCTGGACGTCCACTTCCAACTCGGAGACAGTGCCCGCCTTTAGTAGTGGAACTGCCTGCGGAAAAGTAATGTTAATTTGTAATCCAGGCGCTTTGATTGTGGTGCTATCAATGCGCACATCAAGCGCCGCAGCAGTGCCAATGTTTTCTACAACATACTTTTCCGCTTCCATGCGGAACACGACAAAAAGACGTATCTGCCCTTCTCGTTGAAACGCAGCCATCTTGCGAATAAGCATGGTTTCCCATGTGTACCATATGAGAATGATGCCTGTGAGAACAACGACCCAGGTTTGTTTTGCAGGCCAATCGGATTCGTAGGAGAGCGCGCATAGTATTCCGACGCCATAGACAATGACCGGTACTGCCAGTGAAATCCATTTGGGCCATGCGCTCAAAGTTGAATCCCTCTAACAAGTGATTCTATAGTTCTGCGTATCTCCACACTTATCATGATATGCATAAAATCGATTCATGGAACAGTTCCGTTTTTCACCCAATAAAAAACCCCGTTCTCTCTTGAGAAGCGGGGTTTTCGGATGCCTTGGGCCATATTCTTTTCTCTTTGAGCTGAAGATGAAAAAAGGACGCTGGGCAATAGCCATTAAATCACGATAAAATCATTTTTTATTTTCTGTACGCCCTCCGTAATTTCAAGTCAAGGAAAAAATGAGCTTTTGAGGATCAGTTCTTTTTAATCAACCGCCCCTTCCCGCTTCACTCCCAGCATATGATGCACATCGTCCAGGATGGCATAACCGCAGGGCACCAGAAGGAGGGTGATGCCGGTGGCGAACAATACGCCGAAACCGAGGCTCACCGCCATGGGGATCAGGAATTGGGCCTGAATGCTCTTTTCCAGGATCATGGGGGTCAGGCCCGCAAAGGTCGTCAACGACGTGAGGATAATGGCGCGAAAGCGGAGTCCGCCGGCACGGATCACCGATTCCTGGGCATTTGCGCCTTTCTCTCGAAGCCTGTTGGTGGCGTCAATCAACACGAGGGAATCATTGACCACCACACCCGCCAGGCCCACCATGCCGAATAAACTCAATAGACTCAGGTTTAAGCCCATAATGAGATGCCCCGCAACGGCCCCCACAATGCCGAAGGGAATGGCGGCCATGACGATAATGGGCTGGCTGAAGGATCTAAAAGGGATAGCCAGCAGGGCGTAGATGCAGAAAAGGGCTATCGAGAATCCGCTGACCACATCGGCAAGGGATTCCTTCTGCTCCTTGCCTTCACCTTCGATGGCGTATCTTAAACCGGCATACTTGAATTTCATATCGGGCAGAATGCGGGATTCCAAATCCGTGCGCACCTCGTTGGCGTTGGTCACGGATTCATCCACATCCGCTGTTACTTTTATGACACGGAGTCGCTGGGCACGTTCAATGGAGGCATATCCCTGCTCCATTTTCACTTCCGCAACCTGCCGGAAGGGCACTTCCAGTCCATCAGGGGTTCGAATACGCATCTCTTCCACATGACCCAGGGAACGGCGTTCCTGATCCGGGTAACGGATCAGCACCTTGACCTCATCCTGGTCCCGTTGAAGCCTGAGGGCTTCGGCCCCGTAAAAGGCATGCCGTACCTGCTGGGCCAGATCGTTCAGGGTTAACCCCAGGCTTCGCGCAGCGGGCTTGAGCTTCAGCTGCATTTCTTCCTTGCCGGGCAGAAAACTGTCGCTCACATCAAAAACGCCCGGGTATTTGCACAGTTCCTGCTTCAGATCGTCAGCTGCCGCCAGGAGCTGTTCATGATCATCCAGAGAAAGGTGGACCTCCACCGGGTTCCCGGCGCTGAAAAGATCGCTCTGAAACGTAATGGACTCGGCATCGGGAATGACACCCACTTTCTTTCGCCACAACTTGACCAGGTCCACGGCACTCACATCCCGTTTTTCACCTTCCAGAAGTTGAACAAACACCTGGGCCAGGTGGCTTCCCGATTGTCCCGCCCCCCGGTGGGGACCCCGTCCCCCCGTGTGCATCCCCACAAGAGCGATCATGTATTCCAGCAAGGGTTCACCGCCATCAGGCCGTTCTTTTTCCATTTCCGCGATGGTTTCCCTGGCCGTTTCTTCCAGCCGTTTCACGACCCTTTCCGTTCGAGAAACAGAGGTACCCGCGGGCATGGTGACCGAGCAGGTCAGGGTATCCCCTTCCACTTTCGGGAAGAAGGTAAACCGGATCAACCCGCCTTTCCAAACGCCCACGGTCAACAGAAGAATGGCAATACCCAGGGCCACGGTGGCGTACCGCCATCTCACACAGAACGTCACCAGCCTTGTATAGGGTCCTCGAATGACCCACTTGAGCCCCCTGGAAACCATTTTTTCTTTTTTGGGTTTACGCCTTCGTCTGGCCTTGCGCTCCCAGCTTCGGCTGAGGTGGGCCGGCAAAATCATTAAAGATTCCACCAGGGAACCCAGCAGCACCAGGATGACCACGATGGGGATGTTACGCATGATTTTGCCCATGTTGCCGGTTCCGGAAAGCAGCGGCCAGAATGCCGCCACGGTGGTCAGGACTGCAAAAACCACGGGTCTACCGACCTCTA
>JABGPV010000382.1 GCA_018644785.1 Deltaproteobacteria bacterium
TGAACCACAAATACGAAGTCATGGAGACCTCCAGGGGGGGCACCGGAAACTGCAATTTCTGCAGCATTCGGCATATGTATGGTCGTTCGTTCAGACCCTTTTCCGTGGAACGGGTATTGGCTGATGTGGATGACATCTATTTTAAACGGAAGGCCCGATGGATATTCATATCCGACGACAATTTCGTGCTGGATCCCAAACGGGTGATAGAATTCTGTGATGCCATTATCGCCCGGGGGTATCGGAATCTGAACTTGTTGGTCCAAGCGGATTGCGTGACCATGGCCAGAAACGAAGAAATGGTCAAAAAAATGGGCCTCGCAGGCTTTAGATCCGTTTTTCTGGGCATGGAAAGTGCTTCCAAGAAAAATCTGAAAGCCGCGCGCAAAGGGGATATCCTGGACGCGTCCCGAAGAGCCGTCCGTATCTGTCACAAATACGGCATCATGGTGGTGGGGGGCATGATATTCGGGTTTCCGGATGACGGCGAAACGGAGATCGTCGAAAATTACCGTTTCCTGAAATCGACGGGCGCTGATACTGCCTATTGTCAGATCTTGACACCGTATCCTAAGACAGAGATACGGCAGCATCTACTTGATGAGGGGTTGGTGACAAACGCGCTGAACTATACCCGTTATAACGGCTTGTGGGCCAATGTGAAAACCCGAAAACTGGATGCTGATACCCTTCAATACCTGTTCTGGCGCCATGAGCAGACCGTCATGGGGTGGTGGGAGCCGTCGGACAGATTACGGGAACAGAGTCCGTTGTGGACCGGGATATGGATTCATTTTCTCAAACCCATTATGAAGATTGTGGTCCGGCGTTCCCAGAAGAAATATGGGTGGCGAGGCCGGTTTCAAAGGGAAATGAATCAGCGGGCTTCCGCAAATCGGTTCAGAGATCTTGACGGACACTAAATATGAAATTGGCAGTATTAATTCGCGATTACGGGCTGTTCGTGCCCGTAAAAAAGAGGTTCAATGGAGCAGCAGGATTACTATAAAATACTGAAAGTGGAGGCATCTGAAAGCCAGCAAAAGATCAAAGAGTCCTATCGAAAACTGGCCCTTCAATACCATCCGGACCACAACCGTGACGATGCGGCGGCGGCAGCGCGGATGAAAGCCATCAATGAATCCTACGCCGTTTTGTCCGATCCTCAAAAAAGAAGTCGTTACGACGCGCTGCGGCAAACTTATGGTGATGCTGCCCATGATCGTTTCAAGCAAACCTATTCTGACCAGGATATCTTCAGGGGAAGCGATATTCAGCAGATTTTTGAGGAATTCAGCCGTGCCTTCGGGCTCAGGGGTTTTGACGAAGTCTTCAAGGATTCCTACGGGTCCGGATACCGCTCTTTTGAATTCAGGAGACCCAACGCTTTTGGCAGGATTTTTGTGGGGGGGCAGGGCCAGGGCCAGGGCCAAGGGAGAGGCCGCCCGGGTTCCGGATTTCCACTGGGCGGACACCTGGGTCGTTTGATCAAGTACGGATTGAAGAAGAAATGGGGCATTGAATTGCCCGAAAAAGGAAAAGATGTTCAGGATGTGATTTCGATTTCATCGGAAATGCTTCAGGCAGGGGGCAAAATCAACTACCTGTGCCGAAAAAACCAAAAGGAACTGCTGGTGACCATCCCACCCGGCATGAAGGCCGGGCAGAAAATCCGATTGAAGGGGATGGGTGAGCCGGGAAAAGGGGGCGCTGAATCGGGTGATCTCTATGTGGAGGTGCAGACGCGAAATCCGCTGTTCCAGAAAATCAGCAAATCGGCAAAAGGAATTCTCTCTTCCTTGAAAAAACTGGGAAATTCATGAACGTCATATTTCCTTTACACCCCCTTACATCAATGGCTTAGGAGAGATGCGGCCCCCACTGCTCGGCGGTCTGTCGGATATAATTTTCCGGCACATTTTCCATAATCCGATTGTGTCCCGGCAGAAGGATGTTCACATCCAGATCCGCCAGCGTCAGAAGAGAATTTCTAAGTTGCGGACCACTGGCCCCGTGAAGGTCAAACCGACCGATGGCAGAATCAGCGTATACCGTATCCCCGGGGATCAGGATTTTGTCCTGAGGATGATATAGGGCGATGCTGCCGGAGGAATGCCCCGGGATGTGCAGAACTTCCCATGTGGCCCCACCGATTTCAAGGGCCTCTCCACCCGCCAGTTTTCGGTCGACGGGGAAGCAGAAATCACCCGGTTTGATGTTGTATTGGGCCTGACACATGCTCTCAAACATGTCCATGCCGTAAACCGCCTTTTCATCCCCATTCTCCAGAAGAGCCGCTTCGTTTTCGTGAATCCACAGGGCCGCATGCGGTATGGCCTCGCGAAGTTCGCCCAGGCACCCCATATGATCCAGGTGGGTGTGGGTCATGATGATCCGTTTAATGTTTGAAAGAGATACGCCTGATTCCTGGATGGACTCGATTTTGTAGCGCCCCTTTCCCATCAGGCCCGCATCAATCAAGCTCATATCGTCGGAGTCGGGGTTCCCAATCAAGTATACGTGGGAATCCGGGATCATTTCATCCTGCCCCGGAATAAAAAAAACACCTTCCGTAATTTGTTTCATATGGTTCTCCTCATCAAAATTTTACCTTTTACACTTCAAGATTACTGCTCAATCTTAACAATAACATTATCAAATTCCACAGCTTGATTTTTATCAATACGAAACCCTACCCTGTTTCCGGAAAAAGGTTCAAATGCTGATTTGTATACCCTTGCGCCGTTGATATAACAGTATAGGGTATTGCCTCTTTTCTCTACGCTTAATCTGTTTAGCCCGTTTTTTTTATTGATTTTACCGCTTTTCTTCCATCCGCTGATATCAACAAATTTTCCGTTAACATTTTTGCTGAGCTTAAAGTATCCATTGGCAGAGATTCGAAAATGATGACTGTTGTTACCCTGTTTACCCCATACGATACCAAAGCCGTTATTTGTTATTCCCGAGATGTGTTTTGCTGTAATATCAATTTTGAAATTCACACGTGCGTTAAAGCCCTTTATTGATTTAGAGATAGTCCAGCCCTCATTACTTTGCATATGTCGGAAATAGTATTTTCCATTACGTATTTTGAGTTCTCGCTCTTTTTTGGATCCCACAGGCCATCTGAAATCGTTATCTGAAAAATTTTCCGATACCAAAACAGTATAGCTCTTTTTTCTTGCGGGTTTTGTCCGGATGGTATTTTTCTTGGTTGCTTCATTCTTTGAAGAAAGGGAGCCACCATCAGTGGAAGCCAGCAACTGTTCTAATCCGACCTCAATCTTTTGGTCTTTTCCCGCTTCCAGCCTGATCCAGGTTTTCTTTGTTTCATGGCCCCGGCGCGATACCTCCACATGATATCTGCCAGGTTTGAGGGGCATTCCCTGGTAAAATTTCGGCCCGATATTAAGAATCCTGATGGTTGCATTTTTCGGCTTGGTTTCAACAAACAGCTTTGGTTTTGAATCGGCAGACGGAATGGAGGTAGTCTGTTTTTTTTTGAGGGCTTCCACCTTGGCTTTTGCTATGGGCGCAAACACCCCCTCCGGAAATGCCTTGATGTATGCCTCGAATAAGAATGGATCATCGCTGTCCTGAATGGATTGCCAGAACAGCATTTCTTTATCGATAGCGCTCTGAGGAATGGGCCTGGCAGGCTTTTCTGTCTCAGAAATTGAAGGATTGCTTCTGGCGGCATCGGGCAAAACGAATACAAAATCTCCCTCATCCAGATCAGGATCCTTGATCTTTCCGTATTGGGGGGTCTGGCCTTTTCTGTAGGAAAGCACCTTCTTGTGAAGGTACATGCCAATTTCCGTGCCGGTGATATAACCATCGTTGTCGAGGTCTCCGTCCCCCTGCAGCGCGCGGATGAATGAAGGGGTGAATACGCTGCTGGCAGGGACCTCTTCCCCGGCGCTGCCCGCTGTAATGAACTGGCGTACCGGGTGTGAGGTGACGTCTGAAATGTCAGGCGGAATCTGGGGTAGTGCTTTTGCCTTGAAAACCGTACCTGAAAAACAGCTGTCAAATAAAAACAAGGCATGCTTGGCCTCTATTTCCCGAGACCAGGTAAGAATCTGGTTCATCCCGATGGCCTTCCGGGCAAAGCCTTTTTCATCATATTTGGGATCAGGCGCATCAGCAGGTACCAGGTATCCTTTCTTTCCCTGTTTTCGTGTATGACCATGCCCTGAGAAAAAGAAAAGAAGGCGG
>JABGPV010000383.1 GCA_018644785.1 Deltaproteobacteria bacterium
AATGACTACAGTACTCGTGGCAGTGACGGTTCTTCTCCATAGCATGATAGTGCGAAGCCATAAGCTCGCCAGCCATGCCAAGCAGCCATTATACATGGATTTTAGTCTCTGTCGCATTACAACTTCCGTATGCTGTTTGGTCCATCGTTTCTGTTCGGTAGGTCTGCCGTTTCCCTGACGACGCATAAAGCCCTTTGCCCACTCTCGTCATATTGTCCCGATTATAGTTCTTAAACGAGTGGAATTCTCGGAAAGTGAATCATGCTTATTTTTTTGTCAGCCACTTAGCGAATCTCCTGTTCGGTTAACATTGTTGCAATATCTTCTTGTTTAATCCGTCATCTTAACAGCTCTTTCCTTTCATCCCTTCCCCATCTCAACCCATATCATGGCCGCAAGTTTTGCATCATCAAGTGCCCGGTGCATTTGCATCTGTTCGCATGATTCTCCAAAGAGATACCGGCCCACGGTTTCCAGCTTATGATTGGGCAGATGCGGGTACTTATTTCGGCTCATTTTCAGCGTGCATAATGACCGGTTATTCAGGCCCATGCCCAATAATTCAAATTCATGTTTTAAAAACCGGATATCAAAGCTCGCATTGTGGGCCACCAGGATACTTCCGGAAATGAATTTGAAAAACTCCGGCAACACCTCATCCGGCTGGGGTTCACCTTTAAGCATCTTATTGGTTATGCCGTGTACCTGCTGAACACGCCATGGGATTTTCTTGCCTGCATTAATAAGACTGCTGAATTCAGCGACAATGCTCCGACCATCAATGGCAACAGCGCCGATTTCGATCACTCGATCCCCGTTCCCGGGAGAAAATCCCGTTGTTTCAACATCGAAAACCACATAACGACGTATCGATTCAATTGAATTGCTTATCGGGGCTCCGGCCATGTGTGTTTTGTCTTTATCATTCATTATGACATGCCTTGTCTTGCAACGGTCCCACATCATGGTTTCGTCCTAACGGGCGCAGAGCGTGGGAGCGAGGGCTTTTCTAAATTACCCCTGCTTGTTCAACACGATTCGTAACTGATAAGCTGATAAGAAATCACTGTTCTAAAGAAAAGCAATACGGAAATTCGGAATGCGTGTCAAGCATAAATCAATTGACAATACCCGTAGGGCCTTATAATAAACGGAACGATAATTAACCTGATTGGTTTTTGCGCCATATTCATAAAGAAAATGGAGGCTATTATTCGGGTCGTGATCTGAACTTTCTCAATGATTTAAGGTCTGATCCGCACGAAAATTGGAAATGAAATCTAATAACGACAGATCTTTCGGGGCATACCTGCTCCTGACCGCCAAAGGGTTCTGCATGGGCGCGGCGGATGTGGTGCCGGGCGTTTCCGGCGGAACCATGGCCTTTATCCTGGGTATTTATGAAGAACTCATCAACGCCATACGGTCATTTGATCTGAAAAGCCTGAAGCTGATCGTCTCCGCGAAAATCCGGGATTTTCTGGACCATGTACAATGGCGTTTTCTTCTGGCCGTGGGATGCGGAATACTTCTGGCCATTTTCAGCCTTTCAAAAGCCCTTTCCTGGCTGCTTCAAAACGAACCTGTTTTGATATGGTCGTTCTTTCTCGGGTTGATTCTGGCATCGGTGGTGACGGTGAGCAAGCGCGTCGAAAGCTGGCGGCCGCTGACCTGGTGCAGCCTGGTGGCCGGTCTGGCCGGCATTTATTGTCTGGTGGGACTCGTGCCCGGCTCTACCCCCAGTGCGCCATGGTTTCTTTTCGTTTCGGGGGCCGTTGCCATTTGCGCCATGATTCTCCCCGGCATATCCGGTTCCTTCATCCTGGTGCTGATGGGTAAATACCAGTATATTCTTGAAGCGGTCAACGAAAGGAACCTTCTGGTTCTTTTTATTGTTGCGGCGGGGGCGTGCGTGGGGTTGGCTGCTTTTTCGCGCCTGTTGGGGTGGTTATTAACGAAATACCACGATTATATGGTGGCGTTTTTGACGGGGCTGATGTTGGGCTCTTTGAGAAAAATCTGGCCCTTTAAAGAAACCCTGGAGAGTATTGCGGGCAGCGGGGGGAAAGTGATCCCAATGGTTCAGGAAAACATACTTCCCACGCAATGGACCGGGGAGGTGACGTTCGCCATCGGTCTTGCGGTGGTGGGATTTCTGGTGGTTTTGGTTCTGGACCGTATGGCTGGCCCTGCCAAAGTTTAGGGTGCAGTTGTCAGGGTGCAGGGTGCAGAAAAAACCAGTTTCGAATTTTATTCTGCACCCTGACAACTGTACCCTGCACCCTATGAACGGTTATGGATAAACTTTTCTTCCAGAACCTTTACATCTAATCTACCAACTCCCCGCAGATCCCAATCCCACCAGGCGAACGGCCACGATAAAAGTGGTGTCGCCGCTCTCTTTTCCGGCGCCCAGTTTGACGCCCCAGCACTGCCCCTGGTAGCCGAGCCAACCGGTGCTGGTGATATTCTTTTCAACTTCCAGATCCCTTTGAAGCGATCCGCCCACCGAAAACCCATAAGCCAGGTTTATATTGGTCCGGAAATTGATGTTGGCCTGGTCTTCTTCCTCGTATTTGTAGTACTGATAATTGATTTCATAGTAGTCGCGTCTGCCGCCGTAACGATTAACGGTGAATTCTCCGGAAAGGGTTGTCTGGGTGAAGGCACTCTCGTAGTAATTCCAACCGGTGCTGCCCCTCAGGTCCAATGTTGGAAAAGGCGTTACGATCAACTCCGCTGTCAGGGGGGTAAGCGGTCTGTTTTCACCGTCCTCGTTTGCCTCCTGGATATCGTACCCCTGGTTGAGCCGAAAAATAGCCCATTGGTTGTAGGCCACATTACCCTTTTCATCCTCCATTCGTGCATCCAGAAAGTTTTCAAGGGAAAATGTCACCCGGTTCCTGTCCTCGTTCCCTTCATCCGGGTTAAACGTGAGGTACCAGGGGGTTCCATAGTCGTCCTGCTCAATGGGGCTGAACCAGGGTGATTCTTCTCCGTCGTTGTCATAACCCTGATAAGTGTAATAGAGGGAGGGGGAGATCTTGTGTCGCAATTTTGTGGCGTTTCCCCAGGACGTGTCAAAGAACTTTTCCGCGTTGGTGCTCAGCCGGGTGTTGGCCTCATAAAGGGTCTGATACTGATGACTTTTTTGGCCCTGGTTGTTATCAACCCATTGGGAATTATAGGTGTAGCGAAAAGAGGGTTCAAATTCCACGTAGGGGCCCAGCCAGAAAGGGAAGTTCAGTTGGGGCGAAAGGGTGATGCCATGCCCCCTGTTGGCTTCATCGCTCCAGATATAGTCATAATCCGTTTCAAAATTAAAAAACACCGGCCAATCCTTGAATTGTTCCTGGAGAAGGTCAAAGTTCAGTCCACCCAAAGGCTGCTCCATGAGATTTTTGGTTTCGGGATCTTCGACCTGCTGAAAGTAGCTGGCAATGCCTTGAAGGGTATAAGATTCTCCATCCCGACTGAACCTCAGGGCGGACCTTCGCGTCGGAGAACGCTTTTCCTGGACCGGTCGCTCCGATTCTTCCTGAAGGTCCGACCGCACGTCAAAACCGTAGAGCTTTTCCTCGAATTCTCTGAGATAGTCCTGATCACTGACAAAATCCCCATCAAGGCGGGCCACAACCCCCAGGGGAAGGTCCTGGTCTGCTCGTCCTCTCAGCCAATAACGGGTCTGGTTGGTCCGGGCATAGGGGCTGATGTCCAGCGCATCACCATCGTTCATGTTTTTGGGTGTTTCCTTATCTGAAAGGATGTCGAATTCCAGAATGCCTTTTGAATTTTTACTTTCAACATATCGAAATTCCACCCCCTGCATGTACCCCCGTTTGGACATGTAGCGCTGGTAAAATGTGGCATCGGTCTGATCTGAAATGGCCCAGTAAAACGGGATCAGCACCTCTGCGCCATTGAGGGTGGAGTAACCCAGTTTGGGGGGAAGCAGACCGGTCTGGCGTTTTGTTTTGGCCGGAAAAATCATGTAGGGGATGTAGATAACGGGGAGATCCCGAATTCGAAAGGCGGAATTTTTTACCGTGCCGTATCCTTCAATGGTCACTTTGACTTCCGATCCCGTGATGGTCCAGTCGGGGTTGGCGCCGTCGCAGGTCGTGATGGTACAGTCACTGATTAAATAGGCGTTTTCCCCTGTTTTTTGCATCTGACTGCCGCTGAGATAGTAATGGTTCGCCTTCATGAAAAGACGTCCG
>JABGPV010000384.1 GCA_018644785.1 Deltaproteobacteria bacterium
CTTTGGGGGAAATGCCATAATGACGCGCCCCGATCATGTCTCCGGAACAGATCGAATTGCCGAAGCGGCTCAAAAGATCGGTGTGAAGGACCGGGATCTGGTGGTGAATATTCAGGGGGACCAGCCGGCCTTTCAGCCTGAGGTGGTTTCCGTCATGATTGAACCCCTCATAGCAGACGGATCCATCCCCATGGGTACCCTTAAATGTCGAATTCGGGATGAGAAGGATGTGACCAATCCCAACCATGTAAAAGTGGTGACGGATAACCGGGGACTTGCCCTCTATTTTTCCCGATGCCCCATCCCTTTCTGTCGGGATGCGAATCCCGGCCAGGTTCATTTCAAGCATCTGGGCTTCTATTGCTTCAGAATGGATTTTCTGCTTAAGTTCACAGCGCTTCCCGAAGGGAGACTCGAATCATTGGAGAAGCTGGAGCAGTTGCGGGCTTTAGAAAACGGATACGGAATCAGTGTTCCGGAAAGTTCGTATGATTCCATCGAGGTGGATGTCCCAGAAGATGTGGGGGCCATCGAAGAACTCCTTAACGGCAATCCGAAATCCCCATTCCGCATTCCGCAATGAAATCTTCGCCTAAGCGAAAGACCTGGAAATTAAAACCCGAGTCATCACTTGTGCCGCAACTCGTTCGTGATGCCCATGTGACGCCTCTCCAGGCGCAGCTTCTGGTGAACCGCGGTCTCACCGACATTCATGCCATTCAGGCCTTTTTGTTTCCCCGTTTATCTCAAATGATCGACCCCATGCGCATGAAAGGAATGGACGAAGCCATTAAGGCCATTGTTCTGGCCATGGAAGAGCGCCAAAAAATCACCGTTTACGGCGATTACGATGCAGACGGTCTCACCGCCACTGCCTTGCTGGCGACCTTCCTGTCCCATCTGGGAATTTCCGTGGCAACGTATGTGCCCGATCGGCTGAATGAAGGCTATGGCCTGAATGAAAAGGCGGTGAAACAGATTCACGAAACCGGAACGGGTTTGATTATTACGGTTGATTGCGGGATTTCCAATGAGAGGGAGGTGAATCTGGCGAAAAACCTCGGCGTGGATGTGGTCATCACGGATCATCACCTTATGCCAAACGGATTTCAGGCGCAATGTCCGGTGGTTAATCCCCATCAACCGGGTTGTTCCTTCCCGTTTAAAGACCTTTCCGGCGTCGGGCTCTCTTTTTTTCTGGCCGTGGGGCTTCGTGCGGCATTGCGGAAAAAGGGATGGTTCAAAACCGGAATCGAGCCGGATCTGAGAGACTACCTGGATCTTGCGGCCCTGGGCACCATGGCGGACCGGGTGCCGTTGCTGGGGCAGAACCGAATGCTGGTTTCCGTTGGTGTGGCCCGCATGGCCCATTCCATATGGCCGGGGATCCGCGCCATCATGAATGTGGCAGGCGTTGGGGTATCCGACGTTTCTTCCGATGATCTGGCTTACAGGGTGGCCCCCCGGCTCAACGCGCCCGGTCGTATGGGGGATTCACGGTTGGGGTTGCAGGTGCTCATGAGTGAAAACCAATCTGAAGCGGATCTCCTGGCCAACAAGATCGATGCGGCAAATGTTCGACGTCAAGCCCTGGAGCAGGAGATCCTTGAGCAGGCCATGTCCATGATTGATGATCGGATGGCCGGCAGGCGCACCATTGTGCTGAGTTCGGAAAACTGGCACACAGGTGTTCTGGGTATTGTCTCGTCGCGCCTTGTGGATCGATATCACAGGCCTGTCATGATGGCCGCCATTAAGGACGGTCTTGCCGTTGGCTCCGGGAGGAGTATCGACGGGTTCGATCTTTATGGCGCCATGAAAAAGATGTCCGGCCTTTTTGATAAATTCGGCGGGCACTATCACGCGGCGGGGTTTACACTGCCGGCAAATCGTTTGGAAAAACTCAAAGAAGACCTCGAAGCAGAAGCCGAAATACATCTCCATCCAAAGGATTTAATTCCCAGCATCCGCGTGGATTCGGAACTCCTCTTCAGGAACATCACCCCGGATGTTATTAAGCAGATCAATGCCCTTGCCCCGTTTGGTGAGGGCAATCCGGAGCCTGTTTTTATGGCCCGTTCCGTAAAGGTTTTTAATTCCAGGGTTGTGGGTGAAAGGCATCTCAAGCTGCGGCTGGGGCAGGAAGGACAGGCGCTCGATGCCATCGGATTCAGACTTGGGAGCCACCATCCCCTTAAGGGAGTCTCAATCGACCTTCTGTTTACACCCGAAATAAACCGATGGCAGGGAACCGAAAGCGTGCAACTTAAGATTGTTGATCTGGCTCGTTGAAAATCCGGGCCGCCATTTCGATATCTTCCGGGCTGAAGACAAATAACGCCTTCCGGCTGTCAGCCATTGCGGAACCATAGACGTAATTGATATTAATGCCTTCCTCCCCGAATTTTCTGGCCATTTCCGCCAGGCTTCCCGGTCGGTTCTCAATCTCGAGAGCGATCACCGGCAGAATGTCAAAGATGTAGCCTTTCCGTGACAGCAGGTCGATGACTTTGTCCGTGTTTTCCGTCAGGAGTCGTATGAGGGCATGATCCGCGGAATCTTTCTTCATGGACCCATAGCTTGCAGCGGGCGCCACCCGTTTGAGGGATTTACCCCTTGCCTTGAAAAGGGTCTGAACATATTCGGATGCGTCCTGAATGGTCAGTGCATCAATATTCATCCCGGCTTCTTCAAGCATGGCCGTCAGCTTGGCCAGTTCACCGGGGGCGTTTTCCAGGAAAAGTGAAATCTCCGTTCTTACCATTTCAAAATCCCTTCTGCTGGGGGTGACATGTTAATTTTTGTCGAGGTTGTTTCCATCGAAAGGACCATAGCCCTTGAAATACTTCAAGAAATCCGACTCTGTCGAAAGGAGCAGGAAACTCTTGCTGTCCATGGCGTTCTGGTACACATCCAGGGATTTCACAAAAGAGTAAAAATCCGGGTCATTTTCATAGGCCTGAGCATAGATCATGGTCGATTCGGCGTCCGCTTTTCCCATAATCTCCTGGGCGGTTTTGTACGCTTCGGATGTGATTTTTTTGAGCTCCTTGTCCCGGTTTCCCTCGATACTGCGTGCCTCTCCTTCGCCTTCTGAGCGGAATTTCTCGGCAATCTGTTTTCGTTCCGCGATCATTCGTGCGTAAACGGATTTTCGAACCTGTTCCACATAGTTCAACCGCTTGATCTGTACATCCACCAGCTCGATACCAAAATCTTTCAGCTTGGGCTGTGCCTGGGCCATAATGCCTCGGGTGATTTTCCTCCTTCCCTCGGTGATTTCACCGAGGGCTCGCGCTTCTTCTTTGGTGTGGCCGAGGCCCACCTCGAACGTGTCCAACTCCCGGTTGGTATCCCTGACGGTTTCAATAAGGGGATAGGAGGTAATGAAATTTCTGACCGCCGGGTCGATGATGTCGTCCAAACGGGCCTGGGCCCCCATGACGTTGTTGACGGTTTCAAAAAATTTAAGCGGGTCTATGATTTTCCATCGTGCAAACGTATCCACATAGATAAATGTTTTATCCAAGGTGGGTACCTGGCCGGGGTCTCCGTCCCACTCCAGGAGGTTTTTTGGGAAAAAGTTGGCCTGTTGAATGACCGGGATTTTAAAATAGAGGCCCGGGGAGGTTTTGGGCTCTCCAACGGCTTTTCCGAACTGGGTGACGATCACCTGTTCGGTTTCACTGACGATGTAAGCGCCCGAAAACAGGGCAACCACGATAATGATGACGGGGATAATGAGTATTTTCATTTTCATTTTGTCACTCCTTCCGAGGTCCCAAGGTTCAGCAAGGGGAGAAAATTCTTCTGATCGGCGTCCACAAAAAACTTCTTGTCGAGCTTGGGCAGGATGGTCTGCATGGCTTCCAGGTAGAGACGTCTGCGGGTCACGTCTTCCGATTGGGCATAAGCCTGGTACATGTCGATAAAGCGCGCCGCGTCACCCTTTGCACGGTTTACGCGATCCAACGCGTAACCTTCCGCGGCCTTGATGGTTTTTTCAGCATTTCCCTTGGCTGCCGGAATCACCTTGTTGTAGGCTTCCTTGGCCTGGTAGATCATACGCTCCTTCTCCTGGATGGCCTGGTTCACTTCGTTGAAAGAAGGCTGCACCGGTTCAGGCACATTGGTCTTTTTCATCTCGACGTTGACGACTTTGATTCCCGTTTCCGCTTCATCGAGGAATTTCTGCAGCAGGACCTTGGCTTTTCCC
>JABGPV010000385.1 GCA_018644785.1 Deltaproteobacteria bacterium
TAGGGACGAGAGAAAATAGTCTGGAAATAAATTATGAATTTTGCCGTCCCTACGGGACTAATTGCATTTATATGAACACACCCCGGCAATGAATTGCCGGGCTATTTTCATGAGTCCCTTCGGGACAGAATGAATGAGCTTTGTAGTCGGCATGTGCTGAGTCAACATATGTCTGTAGACAAACAAAACCAATAAATGCCACATGTTACAAATGTGAGAGATGAACTCTCAGAGTGAAATTGTAAGAATCTAAATGTATTCCTGTGGTTAAAATTTTGATCTTCCTTGATCTTGACAAAAAATCCTAGTTTTCGTTCAGACACTAAATACCCAACGCCGCGCAGTTACACGAACTTCCCACCATCATAATTTCGAGACTGATAACGGGTGGAACGACAATTTCTGTTTTCGAAAGCACCTTGATCGGCCCCAGTTCCCCATTTCCGTCCGGAACAGGATGAAGGGTCCCCATGTCCACATCTTAACAGGTGATACCGGTGATCCAGTCCCGTTCAAAATTAAACAGCACTTGTGATTCCGATCCACTGGCGATGGTGACGATATGACCGTCCAGCACCTTACCCACAACGGCCGCATCAATACCTCTTTCTTTGAACAGTCCGATAATCCGGGCTGAAAATTCGGGCTTTGCCGACAGGATAAACCCGAAACTCTGAAAAGAAAGCAGCCATTGGGACAGCTTTAGAGGGGGAGGGCAGGGGATGGCTGAAAGATCGATTATGGCCCCTGTCCCTGAATTTTCCATCATAATGGACAGGGTTCCCAACAGGCCCGCATTGCTCACGTCTTTGCAGGCACAGGCCCACTCTTGTTCGGCAATGAGGGGAAGGGTTTCCAGGCGAAAAAGCAGTTCTTCGGTGGTCTTTCCGGAGTTGGCATCCCAGCTGGTGACCGATGAACAGCCCACCTGCCCGCTGAGGTCCGCTGCAAAGACAAGGTCGTCGCCCGGTTCGGCCAGGTGGCTTCGGAGGAGTTTTGTAGCGCGCCCCAGGATGGCCACGGAAAGGGAAGGGGCGTCTGCGGGTGCGTCCGGATGGAGGTGCCCGCCCACCATGGGGACGTTCAATTTCTCGCAGCCTTTTTTGATGCCGTCGATGATTTTTGAACGGTGTGCTTCGTCTCCGCTTGCCAGCACGTTGACCATGGCCATGGGCCTTCCCCCCATGGAATAGATGTCATTCACTGTCACCATTACGGATGCTTTTCCTGCGGCATAGGGTTCGTTCCGGAGGAGTTTTGTCATCATGCCGTCGGCCGCCAGAAGGAGATATTCATCCTTGAAGGGAATGACCGCTGCATCATCTCCGTAATTGGGAAGCTGGGGGCCGGGAACCCCGTGCAGAATGAGCTTGTCGTAAACCTCCCGGATGGGCCGCTTACGCACAAGGCCCAGGTACTCACGGGTGTTTTTGATCACTTCAGCGAGATTGGTTTTCAAGGGGCTGTTCTCCTGGTTGATTTGAGGATGCATTGAGATCCGCTTCCATCAATTGGTGGGGCTTGCCGAAATGCGCTGTTACAAGGCCAATCTTTTTCCATCCCAATTGCTCAAAGAAAGCAACGTTTTTTTCTTGGATATGCGCGGTAAAATGGTTGCAGGCCTGTTTTTTGACGATTGCCACCGCTTTGCGCACCAGCAGTTCTCCGGCGCCCGATGCTCGGAAGCCCTTTTTGACGGCAAGCCGTCCGCCGATCCAGTCGCCGTTCCCGGTTCCAGCGGGATATACCCGCACCGTTCCGATGACATGTCCCTCATGTTTGGCCACCAGGTGGATGCCTTTTTTGTCGTTTTCGTCTTCATCCGTATCCGTGAAAAGTTTTTGCTCCCGCACAAAAACCGCTTTTCGAATGCGGGAAGCGGTCATGTGCTCGTCTTCCGTCCTTGCCGGGTGACAGACGAGCGATTCCACCGGTTGCTCATAGGCGGGCAGGGCGGAACAGGCCCCACACCGCACGCAGCCGGCCAGGCTCCGGTTGTATGACAGTCCCTTCCTGGACAGGATAACCGCAATATCACCATAGATGGATTTCATGATTTCCGGGTTCGGGGGCAGTGTTTTTTCCATGCGGGATCCGGGGATTGGCCGTAGCGGGACCACGAAAGGGTACACCCCCATATCGGCCAGCAGGTCGCTTCCCCAAAGGACGTTTTCGGGTTTTTCACCGAGACCCGCCAGAATAAAACTGCTCACCTGGTTGGGTCCGAACAGGCGAACGGCCTCTTGCCAGCTTTGGCGGTAACGTGTAAGGCCTAATGCAGCTTTGATGGGGGCCAGATTTTTCAATAGTCCGGCATCAAAGCTTTCAATATGGATGCCCACTGTGTCGACCCCGGCATCTTTCAGCTCCTGGAGCCTTTCCATGTTACGGGGGGGCATAAACTGGGCGTGGATGGGGAGGCCCGTTTGTTTTTTGATGGCACGGGCGCTTTGGGCAAGGATGGAAAACTCAGATTCAGGTGGGATTGCGGTCCCGGTTGTCAGAACAACATGACGGATTTTGTCCAACGCTTTGGCCTTTTGGGCGGTTTCCACCAGTTGATCAGGTGTCTTCCTTGTAACGGTGTTCTGGCTGTTCAGCGATAGTTCAATGCCGCAGAACCGGCACCGGTTCCGGGTGTTCCAGTGGGCACAGGTTTGAAGCACGGATGTGGCCAGACAGTCGGTTCCGTGAAGTAGGGCAATTTTTTGGCAGGGGGTCCCGTCCGTGGTGGCTTCATCGTAAAATCCCGGCCGGGGTATGGTTTCAACGGGAAGGATTTCAGCATCGTATTTGCAGAGTACCAGGTTGTTTTTGTTTGTTTTCAGGGAGTAGGGGGAGTGGGTTACATAGGAACTGCTGGTGGGCACGCTCACCGCAAAGCCCCCGATCACCAGGGAACCTGCTTCAGCCGGGCCGGCGCCTCCCGTCCTCTGAAGCGTGTCTCCCGAAATCCGAACGCCCAGGCTCTGGATTTCCGTTATGGTTGCGGCAAGTTGTGAAGTCATGATGCTCTTTCTGCTTCCAAAGCGTCCAATATCCTTTTTCGCATTCGGTTGCATTCTGCGCTGGTTCGCTCACGGGGTCGTGTGGCGGTGATTTCAAACCGGTCTACGATTCTCGCCGGTCTTTTTGAAAATACCAGCACCTCGTCGCTTAAAAAAACCGCCTCATCCACATTGTGGGTCACAAAAATGATGGTGACCTTCTGTTTTTGCCACAACTCCAGGAGAAAGGCCTGTAAATTGTTCCGGGTCTGGCTGTCCAGGGATCCGAAAGGTTCATCCATCAATACCAGTTTTGGATCGGTGATCAGTGTTCGGGCAATGGCCACCCGCTGCTGCATGCCGCCCGATAATTCATGGGGATAGTTGTTTTCAAAATCGATAAGACCAAAGGACCGGATGTAGTCCATGGCGGCGGTGAGCCTTTCCTTTTTGGGAACATTCATCATTTCGAGGCCCAGTTCAACGTTCTCCAGCGTTGTGCGCCATGGAAAAAGGGCATATTCCTGAAAAACCAGGCCGATTCGGTCCACGTCATAGGACATTTCACGGCCGTCCAGCAGGAGATTTCCTGAGGAAGGCTTTTCCAGTCCGGCAATAATGCGTAACAGCGTTGTTTTGCCGCAGCCGCTGGGCCCCACGATGGACACGAACCGGCCATCATGCACGTGATAATGAAGATCATCCAGGACATGAACGGTCCCGGCCGCTTTTTTTTCTTCAAAAGATTTACAAAGCCCAATGATTTCCAGGCCCATGAAACATCTCCATAACGGTTAACGGTTCCGGCTATTTTTTTCCGGCCTCAGCAGAAGCTGTTGCGCCGGGCCGAAGCAGCGACGGCACACGATGCGCACCCCCAGAAAAGAAAGTATGGCAGTAGAGCCCACGAGCATGACCATCACCAGGATCTGGTAGCGGATGGCTATTAGCGGATCAGCCCCCGCCAGGATCTGGCCGGTCATCATGCCGGGAATGAAAACAACACCCACAGCCATCATGGAATTGATGGAGGGGATCATGCCCGCCCGCATGGCGTTCTTGACCATGTCCTTTGAGGCTTCTCGATAGTCCGCGCCAAGACATAGCATCATCTCCACTTCCTGCCGCCGTTTTTTCAGTTCACCCAGCAATCGATCCAGGGAAATGGCCACGGCATTCATGGAATTGCCGATGAGCATTCCGGCCAGGGGGATGAAATACTGGGGTT
>JABGPV010000386.1 GCA_018644785.1 Deltaproteobacteria bacterium
GAAAACGATTTTGTGGGGCTTAAGCCTTAATATTCATTAAATGAAAGGCGGTATTAATTATGGATGATCTTAGAATTGCGGTGGTCGGTATTGGCGCAACGGGCGCTGTGTTGGCGGCAGCCCTGCTGAAACAGAATCCTGAGACGATACTTGTGGATCCCAGACCCGGTTTAGCAGGGGAAGTTCGGAAAAACGGACTCAAAATCTCAGGGGAACTCGCTTACCATGTGCCGGTTCGCCATTTTTTCGAGCGGATTGAAGAGATGAAAGACCGTCGGCCCAATCTCATATTCGTTTCCACCAAGACTTTCCATTTGCCTTCGGTTTTGGAGGCGTTGAAAGAGGTATTTGAGGACGGAACAAAGATCGTCAGCACTCACAACGGTCTGGGTACGGAGGATCTCATTGCCGAAGCGTTCGGGGCCGAGGCGGCGTTTCGAATGTCACTCAATTTTGGTGTCTCCTTAAAAGGGCCGTGTGAGGTTGCAATGGCCTTTTTCAATAGGCCCAATCACTTGGGCGGCATGATCTCCGAAAATCGGGAAATGGGTTTGCGGATCGCCGAAGTTTTCTCGGCAGGTGGCCTGGACACGGAGTTTGTCGACGACATTAAACTGTATGTCTGGAAAAAAATGATCATGAAATGCACCATGTCGTCCATATGCGCCGTCACGGACAAAACCATTGAGGAGGCGTTGACGTTTCCTCCCACCCGAGAAATTGCAGATGCCTGCTTTCAGGAAATTCTGGCTGTGGCCAAGGCAAAAGGATATGACCTCGGGGAGGATTACCTTGCCCAGGCAATGGATTATCTCAAGAAAGTGGGGATACATAAAGATTCCATGTGCTTTGATATTGCCAATAAAACACGGACCGAAATTGATTACCTTGGTGGAAAGGTTGTTGATTATGGAAGAGAAACGGGGGTTCCCACCCCGTGTTACGCAACCATGGCGAACTTGGTTAAGGCGGTGGAAGACAAATATCTAGGGTAACCGTTTACGGTGTAAATACCGGCATCCCCGAAGAAAAACTCGTCAGTGAACTAAATCTCGACAAATTGATTGCATAGACCGAAAGGAAGTGGAGAAAAAATGGCCACAACATCTGTGCCATAAGGCAGAATTTCTGCAATCTAGCAGACGAATAGATCGTAGAGCGGTGTGTTGAAAATCCATACCATTCACGTTGGAGTCATTGCATACAGAAGCCCGACATGTAGTGGTGCTGAACGTATGAATTATTTATTTGGAGCCGATATGACTAAATTTACTTATACAAATATCGAAAGGGAAATGGAAATTTACGGCTATGATTCCGTCGTCAAAAGTCATTGCCGGATGTGTCACGGAGGTTGTGGCGCATTGATATACCTGAAAGACGGCAAAGTGGAAAAGATCGCAGGAGACCCGGACTGCCCCATAAACCATGGGACACTTTGCAGCAAAGGTATTGCATCGGCCCAATTGGCCTATCACCCTGATCGGTTGACGTATCCTGTCCGGAGAATCGGACCAAAGGCGAGCGGAAAATGGGAGCGCATCTCGTGGGACGAGGCCCTCGATACCATTGCGGAACGAATACTGCTTTACAAAGAGAAATTCGGGGCTGAATCAATTGTTCCCGGTTACGGCACGGGAAGGGAAAATGAGGCCGCAATCTACCGCTTTTCCAATTTATTAGGCACCCCCAATGTCCTTACTGCCGGTCATTTTTGCTATGGCCCCCGTATTGCCACAAGTATTCTGACCTGCGGAACAAATCCGATCGTTGATTACGAAAACCATCCCAAATGTATTATGGTATGGGGCAATAACCTGGTAATCAGTAACCCTGACTGTTACAAGGGCGAACCTTTTTCGGTAAGCATAGACAAAGGGGCAAAACTTATCGCGGTTGACCCGAGGCTTACGCGGATTGCCGCCCGTTCTGATGTCTGGCTTCAGCTTCGACCCGGGACAGATACGGCACTCGCCCTGGGGATGCTCAACGTTATTGTCAATGAAGAACTGTATGACAGGGAATTTGTGAAAAATCATGTCCATGGATGGAAACCTTTTGTTGAACGGGTAAACGAATATCCTTTGAATAAAGTGGAAACGATCACGTGGGTTCCTGCGGAAAAAATCAGGGAGGCAGCACGGCTCTTTGCAACCACCAGGCCCGCAGCTATCCAGTGGGGCGTGGCCATTGAACAGCAGGTCAATTGTGCGGACAATAACCGGGCACTCATGGCCCTTATGGGTATCACCGGCAACATTGATGTTTCCGGAGGGCAGATGTTGTTCAATCCCCCGAAAGTACAGAAATGTTGGGCAATTCGGCGCCCATAAAATGCTCCCGAAAGAACAGGCGAAAAAGCGACTGGGGGGAGAACGTTTCCGCTTAGCGGGAAATTTCGCCATCATCAACCCGAAATGCGTGTGGGACGCAATTCTTGAGGAAAAGCCCTATCCGGTTAAGATGTTGTTTCTGATCAGTTCGAACCCTCTAATGACCCGTGGCAATGCAAGGGAGGTTTACCGCGCCCTTGAAAAAGTGGAATTCATGGCTGTCTCTGACTTCTTTTTAACCCCGACTGCAGAGCTTGCAGATATTGTCCTGCCTGCCGCCACATGGCTGGAGATGGATTATATCGGGGACTTCTGGAAAAGACACGGCCATATCCTGCCCCGGCGGAAGGCCATTTCCGTGGGGGAGTGCCGGTCGGATCATGAGATGCTGAATGATCTCGCCCACAGGGTGGGCCAGGGAGAATACTGGTGGGATACCTTTGAGGGCGGCCTTGATTATATCCTGGAACCCATGGGGATTACATGGCAGGATTTCAAAAAAATGGATTTCATCAGGGGAGAAGTCAAATATCAGAAGTATAAAGAAAAAGGATTTTCCACGCCCACCAGAAAATTCGAACTCTACTCTACACTGCTTGAAAAATGGGGCTATGATCCACTTCCCCAGTTCCGTGAAGCGCCGGAAAGCCCTGTGAGTACCCCGGAATTATACAAAGATTATCCTTATATCCTTATCACAGGAAGGAGACTGCCCGGTTTTTTCCATTCTGAAAACCGCCAGGTTCCCTGGCTGAGAGAGCTTCACAGGGAACCCGTGGTGGAAATACATCCTGAAACCGCAGGGAAGGAGGGTATAAAAGAGGGAGATTGGGTCGTTATCGAATCCCCCCGCGGCAGGGTCAGGCAGAGAGCGAAATTTTTTGAGGGCATGGACCCGAGGATTGTTTCTGCCGAGCATGGCTGGTGGTTTCCTGAAAAAAGAGATCCCGGGCATGGCTGGGATGAGTCGAACATCAATATCCTGACGGATAATGCCTACGAATCGTGTGATCCGGCAATGGGAGCAACTCACGTGAGGACACTTTTATGCAAGATATATCCTGAGAAAATGGAAGGGGACAACTCATGAAAAAATATGCGCTGGTCATAGATCATGAAGCCTGCTGGGGATGTAAAACTTGCGAGGTGGCCTGCAAACAAGAGAACCGGGCCGCTGACGGCATCAAATTGATTTATGTGTCGGAAGATGGCCCTAAGATGGTGGACGGCGAACCGTATTTTGTTTTCCAGGTGAATGTCTGCCGACACTGCGATGATCCGGATTGCATTGATGCATGCCCGGAAGAGGCCATTACCAAGAGGAAAGACGGCATTGTGGTCATGGATTATGAACAATGCACCGGTTGCGAATTGTGTATAGAGGCCTGTCCTTACAATGCCATTTCCTTTGATGCGGACAAGGACGTCGCACAAAAATGTAACCTTTGCTATGAGAGGGTCGATCAGGGATTGATACCCGCCTGCGCCGATAACGTTTGTTTGGCGCATTGTATTCACTTTGAATAGCAAACAAAGGGGTCCTACGATTGACTGTTGTCGGCGATTCTGATATATTTACATCATGTCCAGACCACTGAGAATACAATACCCGGATGCATGGTATCGCGGTAGACGTGGTGATTAAAGATCAGTTTTTTCCGACAAAACCCATGAAGAAATTCCGGAAGCAAGAATACTCGTCCCGGATGCGGCCAGGATACTTGACGCGGTAGTAAATCTTTACTGACCCTGTGGGATTTCACTAAGGAAATTCTGAACAATGAACGCTCACGCTTAGCTTAAGGTCATCTTCAATATCGCTTGTGGTATCCAGGCCTTAGGATTGACCGAAAGCGCCTATGATACGGCCCGGCAGTACG
>JABGPV010000387.1 GCA_018644785.1 Deltaproteobacteria bacterium
CAGGGGACCGATCACCTTCACCCGGCCCGGCCATTTTTCGAGGGCGATGAGCGCGTCCGGAACATCCAGCAGGGTGGCCTCCGCATCCCCGTTGATGATGGCCGGCGCCAGCTCGTTCAGGCTGCCCTGGAACATCTTCACCACGGCCCCGGTTTCGGCCACGCGGTACAGGGAGGGCTCCAGACAGGTATTGGCCACACCCAGCAGGGTGCGCCCCCGGAGCTGCTTTTTGACGGCGGAAATGTCGCGACCGATATCACCCGTGGGCTGAATGGGGGTCATGGGGGAGTCGGCCCGGGCCATGACCCAGATCTGGGTGGGGAAGGTGGGGGTTGTATAGGTCACGATTTTTTGCCGCCACGGAAGAAAGGTGAGGCCGTTGGCGATGACGTCTCCCTTCACCGGCACGGTCCCCAATACCTCGATGTCCTCACCCACGGCCTTGACTTTTTTGCCCGTCAGGTCTCCGATCACATCTTTCCAGGAGGTCGGGACGTATTCATAGCGGACCCCCAGATACCCGGCAAAGCCCTTCATCAGCTCCACGTCCATGCCGTCCCCCGCGCCGGTGACGAAGTTGGCGTAGGGAACCCCCAGGTGGCGGAGGACGCCCCGTTGTTGAACATCGGCCTGATCCCCCGCCAAAAGGAAGGGGGTTGCCCCCAGAAGGAGGCCGAGTGATCCGAGGCACCCTATCATTATTTTCAGAAGATACCGTTTCATTTTTTCTCCTTTCCCAGTTCAAGGTTTAAACTCAAAGTTTTTTTCCCTGAAGAGTTTCAGGCAGGCATCCACCACGTCAGGATGGTACCGGGTTCCTCGCCCTTTTTCAATTTCCGAAAGGGCCGATTCGATGCCTAAGGCCGGACGATAGGGACGGTGGGAAGCCATGGCGTCCACCACGTCCGCTACGGCAAGGACCTTTGCTTCCACCAACCCTTCTTCATCCTTGAGGCCGCGGGGATACCCATTGCCGTCCTCCCGTTCGTGGTGTTGAAGTGCAATCTCGGCCACCGGCCAGGGAAAATCGATGCCTTTGAGGACGTCATAGCCGGCTTCCGGATGGCACTTGATGATTTCCATTTCGGGATCAAGGATCTTTCCGGGCCGGTTGAGAATCTCCGAGGGAACCCGGATTTTGCCGATGTCGTGGATGGAGGCCGCCAGTCTGATTCCGTCCACCTGATCTCCGGTCAGCCCCATCTCGGTGGCGATAGCACGGGCCAGGTCCGCCACCCGGTGCTGGTGTCCCGCAGTGTAGGGGTCCTTTGTTTCCACCACCGCCGCCAAAGCTTCGATAATGGCCCCCAGGGCCTTTCGAAGTCGCGTGAGGGTGGTATTCAGCTCTTCCTTGCTCTCATTTAAATGATGGGTCCTTTTCCGAACAAGATGCTCCAGGTTGGCATTGACTTCTTCAAGGCGGTGCGCCATCAAATCCCGCTCCCGACTGAGATGCCACTGAGTCGTCAGACATCGGGCAAACTGCCGGATTTCTTCGCCGGCAAAAGGCTTTCGAAGGTAGAGCAGATCGTCCCTGCCGGTGATGTTGACAATTTTGTCCGGCGGGGTTTCGCTATAGGCCGTCACGATGGTTATGAGTAGAGAGGGGTCCGCTATCCACATCCGCCGTGCGGTTTCGGCACCGTCAATTCCGGGCATCTTCATATCCACAAACGCCACCGCGAAAGGGCGCCCTTCTGTAACAGCCTCCTTCACGGCGGCCACGCCCGCTTCTCCGTTTTTCACGGCGGTCACCTCGTAGGGTGGCCTCGGGAAGGTGAAATCCACCCTGGGAATATCACTAAAGAGGGATTTCCCTAAAGATGGGAGGATTTCTTTTTCTCCGGGCGCGAGGATGAGTTGATAACTTTCCCGGACGTCCGGATCAT
The DNA here is from genome assembly GCA_018644785.1 of Deltaproteobacteria bacterium. Next base: position 1,890 of record JABGPV010000387.1, read on the forward strand.
CATCCACCACCAGAATACGATAATTTTTTTCCATTTTCATGCCTCAAATGATGGGTTGTGTTTAACGGCCTTGAACCGCAACAAGCGTTTCCATGACGCCTTGTGCAAAGGCATAAAAGCTTTCATAAGACCCCAGAAAAAGGGTGCCCGCACATCTCAGTGCCACCTCCATTTCAGGTTCAATACGGTCGAACAGTGCTAGAAAACGAGTCTTCGGAAAATGATTTTTCAGCCTGACGAGCGTGTGGATCTCATAATGCACGGTATCGGTAAGAATCATCAGGTCCGGCTCCGGTGATCGGCGGAAAACTTCGCCCTCGGCCGTAAGCTGCGCAACCGCCAGCGGAAAATATGCTTCCAGGACAGAGACCAGTTTCCTGATTTCCGCTTTGTGCGCGTCACCGATAATAAGTGTAAACATGCTGTTTCCCGTGGTGAATCCCAGCCTGTTGTCCGCAAAAGGATTATATTTTTCAATCATCCAGATTCAGAACCAGACTATCGTCCATCACGCAAAAGGTTTTTTCCAATTGCCGGTTAAACTGAAGGTAGTCCCGGCTTTCCTTCCGCGTCAGATTGTGCAATGTTGCATTTTTCAGAAACAAATCCTGTTCCCGAAGGGCTCCCCTGATAAGACGTCGCAAATCAACATCGTCCCAGGGCTTGGAGACATATCCATGAATACGGCCTTTGTTCACGGCGCTGATCAAAGTCTCGGCATCCGAGTGCGCGGTTAACAGAAACCGCAGCGCATAAGGAAAAAATTCCCTGCTTTGTTCCAGAAATTCGGCTCCGGTCATTTCGGGCATCCGCTGATCGGAAATGATCAGCCTGACCGCCGTATCCGTTGTTTTCAGAATATCCAGTGCCTGGAGACCGCCACGGGCGGTCAGAATAATAAAGTTTTCCATAAAAAAAAGCCGCTTCAGTGCGTTTATGACATCAGGTTCATCATCCACAAACAGGATACTGAAGGCAGGGTCATCAGCCATTTTATGCCTCCTGGTTTGAAACCGGGGTAATGAAAATCAAAGTCACCTCTTGGGAACGTTTTCAACATTTGGAAAGTTATACAAAACCCATGCCACGGATAAAAATGCCTGCTTCTCTCCTGGATGACTGCTTTCATGCCCTTGCGGAGCATGTTCAACATGTCACGTAAATATCTCAAAATGATAGATGTGGCTCAGATTGACGTTCCAGTGGGCCGGTCTCCTTTGTTATGCCGGTCACCGATCATTTGAGCTGTTGACAGCCGAAACGCTATGCCATAAACTTCAAGCGCTATTCGATCATTTCAACACCATTAGCCCATAGCATTCGGTTTTGGTGGTGAAGACGCCGTACGGATTGATGGTGTGAATTTTCATCGTTCTACCCGATACAAGAGATGAAACGAAATGGATACCGCGCGCCGGGCTCAAATCTCCGATACGATTCCAGGCTCCCAACGTCCCGCCATCGATAGTGATGTGGCCAAAACACCCAAGGGTTTTTGGACTCCCAAAACGGCCTTTGCTCTTTGCACCGCACTCGTCCTGCTGGCCTGCTTGTTTCTGCTCAGCCGTTACAACTTTCTCCTCTTTCACGGCTTCGCCGAAATCTTCTCCATTGTGGTGGCCTGGAGCGTGTTCATTCTGGTGTGGAACAGCCGGCACATGATGAGCAACGACGCCCTTCTTTTCCTGGGGATTTCTTTTCTGTTTGTCGGACTGATCGATCTGGTGCATACCTTCGCCTACAAAGGCATGGGCATCATCAGCAGCGACCGGGGCGCCAATCCGGCGACCCAGTTATGGATCTCCGCACGTTATATGGAGGGGGTTTCCCTTCTCATTTTTCCGCTCTTCCTGACAAGAACACTCCGGTATTATCGAACGATTGCCCTCTATGCCGGTGTAACGGCAATCCTTTTCGGGGCCATCTTCTACTGGGGTATATTTCCGGTTTGCTATGTCGAAGGAACCGGCCTGACACCTTTCAAAAAAATCAGCGAATATGTGATCTGCCTGATCCTGGCGGGAGCCCTCGGCGTATTGTATCACCACAGGCATGCATTCGGGATGAGGCTTTTCAGGCTCATGGCCGCCTCCATAGGGCTGACCATCTGTGGGGAGCTGGCCTTTACTTTCTATATCAGCGTCTATGGAATTTCCAATGTAATCGGGCACTATTTCAAGATCCTGTCATTCTTCTGCATTTACGCGGCCCTCATTCGATCCAGCCTGAAGGATCCCTATACGCGGTATTCCGGGGACACCTTACTTATCTTTCTTTTTAGGTCCAGGTTTTTGAGGTTTGAGCTTTCGGCCCAAAAGGAGT
>JABGPV010000388.1 GCA_018644785.1 Deltaproteobacteria bacterium
GTTTCACATTCATCAAGATGTCGCAGGGCTGCCAGAACAATTTTTGACGCTTTATCTGGGAATAGCTGGTATCTGGAAACAAAGCCGTTTGGACGATAGCCTATATGTTGTGGTCAGCTTTTTCATCGCCAACCTGATATATATTGAGAATATCCCCAAAACACGGTGCCATCAAAAACCTGTGATACACCTTACACATCCGTAACTGCCCTCAGATTCCTGAATTAAGCTGGGAAATCCTACCACCACAACATATTGTGGTCAATCCATTTTCCGATTATCCGACCGCCTGTCAACCATAACGTGCATTATGTTGTGTGTTGCCGTAACCCTCTGAAAACGTATCAGTTTTCACATTCGCCACGAGATATCCAGATTCAACAATAAAAGCAATGGTTTATCGCATATTTTGAGACACCTGTCTTTTCAACCGACAACATAATATTTTTACCCTATTCACACCTCTCAGTAAAGGGCTATTGTTTGCATGCCCCCGCTATAAACTATCGAGCCAAACCATCAGATCCCCTTCATTTTCCCATTGTAGTAACTCTCCTATCTTTGAATCGTCAGTCAAGACCGATTGCATATGCCTGATAAATCGATTTTGGATGTGGCGCCTTCGGTTGAGATCCAAATGCAGATAAATCGTGGTGGACTGGATACTGTCATGTCCCAGATGGTTCTTGATGTCCGTTATGGGATGTCCGCTGTAGAGCATGTCAACTGCTCGGCTGTGACGAAAACTATTGACCGGATTGATGTTTTTGAGACGTTTGGGAGGAAGGGCCTTTTGGAGTTATTTTTTCAGATCCGGTAAATGCCATGACGGGTGGGCGCCTCCCCTCGCTGGTTGATAAAGAGGATGTCTTGATATGGCGGTTGAGGAGAAATTCGGTATTTTCTGACATAGAGCTGAAGAAGATGACAGGTCTTGGGTTCGATCTGTATAATCCGGAACCGGTCTCCCTTTCCCAGGATAGCCATGGTTTTTTCTGGGGGTCGAAGTATTCCAGATTCAACGTGGCTATTTCGGTGGCCCTGGCACCGGAATCATAGAGCAGGGAAGATTGACTATGATTGTCTTCTGTTTTTGTTACAAAATATGTGTGAAATTCTGAGTTTTAGCCAATTCTCAGAACTCATCTTTGCGTGTCTTTATTCAAGTTTTTTGACCAATTCCTTGAAATTTCTGCTTTTCCCTCCCAAAAACCCATTTCTCAAGCACTTCGAAGACAAACTCCCTTTTGATCGGTTTTGTAATATAATCGTCCATTCCAGCTTCAAGACACATCTCCCTGTCGCCCTTCATGGCATGAGCAGTCATGGCTACGATCGGTATGGTGTCAAATCCTCTTTGCCTAATTGCTTTGGTCGCTTCCAGCCCATCCATCTCCGGCATCTGAACGTCCATAAATATTAGGTCGAAATCATCTGGAGATTTCGTATATTTTTCAACCACCTCTTTACCGCCATTGGCCACCTCCACCTGATAACCGGCCTTGGTGAGCATTATCTTTGCCAGCTTCTGGTTGACAGGGTTATCCTCGGCCAAAAGGATATGAACTGAATGCTTCATCTCCTCCAGAAGGGAGTATTGGGTCATGATCTTCTCCCTTTTACCTACAGTGTCTTCAGTATTGGCATTGACCTCTCCGAGTAATCTCACCATCATCTGAAATAGCTTGTCCCTATGAATCGGTTTGCTCAAAAAACCATCGAATCCTGCCTCTTTACATAATCTGGCATCCCGCTCCATTAGAGAAGAAAGAGCAATCATTGGAAGATCTCGAATCGGGGATTCATCACCGCGAATCGCTTTTGCCACCTCATACCCACTCATACCCGGCATTTGGATATCACTGATGCATAGGTCAAAGGGGTTTTCGGTCTCCAGGGTTTTTTGCAAAGTTGATACTACTCCTCCACCATTTTTGAGGCCAACCACTTCTATGCCTGTAGACTCTAAAACATGAGTCAATATCTCCAAGTTCCTCAGATTATCATCAATAATAAGAATCTTCCTGCCACGGAGAGGTAGCGGCCTAAGTCTCATAGGAGCCTCTATCTGTTCTGTCTTTCCAAGCCATGAGGTAAAGTGGAAGATACTGCCCTTATTCACCTCACTTTCAGCCCAGATATCACCATCCATAAGACGGGATATCTGCTTGCATATGGAGAGGCCTAAACCGGTACCGCCATACTTTCTGGTCGTTGAACCATCAGCCTGCTGAAAAGGATCAAAAATGGAAGATAGTTTATCTTCCGGGATACCGATGGCTGTATCCCGAACTGTGGCGTGAAGTTTTACCCGATCATCTTCTTCAGCCTCCATGTCAAGAGAGAGTTCGATCTCTCCAGACTCGGTAAATTTGGAAGCATTGCCCATAAGGTTCGTCAGAACCTGCCGATAACGTCCTGGGTCGCCTTTTACATATGAAGGGAGTTCGGACCCAATATGACAAAGAATCTCAATCGGTTTGGATTCAATTCTGGGGCGGATTACTTCACAGACATCATAGACGAGGAGTTCCGGATCAAAATCGATTTTCTCAATATCCAATTCGCCTGCCTCAATCTTGGAGAAATCAAGGATATCGTTTAACAGTGAAAGCAGAGCATCTCCGCTCCTCTTAATCGTTGTTGCATAATCCCTCTGATCTTCATCAAGATCCATATCAAGTAACATGTCGGTAAAACCTATCACCGCATTCATGGGGGTGCGGATCTCGTGACTCATGTTAGCCAGAAAATCGCTCTTGGCTTTGTTGGCAGCGTCGGCTTTCTCCTCACTCTCCCGAAGCGCCTTCTCAGCCTGTCTGCGCTCGGTGATGTCTATAATTGTCCCAATCAGTCCGGTGACGGCTCCTTTACTGTCAATAAGAACCGCCTTGTAGAAGATGATATCACGCAGCTTGCCATGCGCATTTTTCATCTGAGACTCGTAAAGCTGTACTCCTCCACTATTGAAAAGCTCGTCATCTTGTGCGTGATAGGTTTCCGCGAGTTCCGGCGGATGGATGTCGAATACGGACTTACCTATCAGCCGTTCCTTTGTATCACCAAAAAATGTCTCGAAAGCACTATTGAATCCAAGATATTTTCCATCTCTGTCCTTATAAAAAACAGGAGTCGGGATTGCATCGATCAGCTTTTCCGAAAAAGCTTTACTCTCCCTAAGCGCCTCATCTACCTGCTTACGCTCAGAGTTAGCTTTCTCCAATTCCCGAACCCGCTGCTCCAGTTCTTGATAAGTAGGCTTTTCAGACATGATACCCCTCTGTGTTTATTGGGTCCTCGAAAGTCACGATTTCGTGCATCGAACTTCTGTACCACATTCGACCAGATTTCGCAAAGCTGCCAGATGAATTGTTTCGTTCTGAAAAAATGGCTTGCGACAAGGATGATATAGGCATTCTAATGGACTAAATTCTTAACCAGTACCAACGAAAGAGAAACGTATCTAATTATTGAAGGATGTCCCATAGAATAGATGTTCAGCGATTGGACATACGGTCACATCCAGGGAGTTTGACTCGGGGGCTGAATACTTAAACGGTTTTTTATCCCTTATAGGTCTCTCTCAGCTCTCGCTTGAGGATCTTACCGGCCACGTTTCGGGGGAAAGTGTCCATGATGATCACATCGCTGATACGCTGGAACTTTGCATTCACATGGCTGTTGGTCCACCGGATGAGGTCCTCAATGTCAACACTTTTCCCCTCCCCCAGGACCACGGCTGCCACCGGTGCTTCCCCCCACCTCTCGTTGGGAACACCGAAAACGGCTACCTCGCTAATGGATGGATGTTGGATAATGATCTCTTCAATATCTTTAGGATAGACGTTCACCCCGCCGCTGATGATCATATCCTTGAAACGGTCCACAAGAAACAAGAACCCGTCCTCATCAACGTAGCCGGCATCTCCCGAGTGCAACCAACCATCAACAATGGCCTCCTTGGTCAGGTCAGGACGTTTGTAATACCCAGGCATCAGAGTGGGTCCTCTGCCGCAGATCTCGCCAATTTCGCCAGGAGCGCACTCTTCCCCCTCCTCGTTCAGGATACGCATCTCATAAAATGATGGGGGGACACCCACTGATCCAACCTTACGGACAGCGTCATATTTGTCAAGCACGGTAAAAAAACCCTCGGTCAAACCATAAAGCTCGTAAAAACGACCTGGCAGAAGCTCGTTTATGCGGT
>JABGPV010000389.1 GCA_018644785.1 Deltaproteobacteria bacterium
AGATTCCGGGCCGCCGGCTCCATTTCAGAGGGATCTGTGGCGCCCATGAAGGAGTAATGATACGCGGCCACACTCCCGATGATCCCTTCCGCGGCGAGTTCCTTCAGCCGGTCCAGGGGGAACACAACGTTCCAGTCCCGCTGGAAACCGGTACGATCATAGTTGGTGGAGATATGGGTCATCACCAGGTCTCTGGCTTTGATGTCCCCCGGGATCACCCGATAATCTCCCGACATCCCCTCAAAGGGCCGATCACCTCGTCGCTGAAGTCCTGCGGTGGAGATCAGGGCAACGCGCCTCTGTGAAAGGGATTGTCCCGAGACCCACGGTTGATCTTCAAAAGAGGGGCAGGGAAGTTTGGTCAGGTGGGAGCGCATGGGCTCCGGCATTCGGTTAAGCTGGGCCATTAGAAAATTCCTTTTCTTGAAGTTTAAAAAAGAATATCATAAAATTTCAATAAGTTTTCTTTACTTTGATATACGATATTATTCATTATTGTAGATGTCAATGGGTGTTGCGCGGGATTTTGGGACTCAGAGATGTGCTTATGATCCCGAATACTGACTGCAAGGACTTCCATAACATGAAGAAATAAGAGGATCGGTTAAGCGAACCGTCAGGATAATATCATCTTCCAACAGCAAAGGGCGAATCGTATGCAAGAGAAAACGACCCCCATGTGTGAAGCAACGGAGCAGGTATTTTTTGCCGTGTGCCGAGACTGTGGAAATTTTTGAAAGACGCATCCTTTGATCACAAACGGTGTGAGTGCGGCGGCGTATACCACGTGGACTGAGCCTTGGCAACTACCCGGAAGCACGGACACCTGCAAGGAATAACGGCTAAGGAGAATGACATGCGTGTAGAGATTGATCCCCGCGTGGATTCCATCACCATGCCGGAAAACCTGAGAGTGGGCCTCATGGTGGCGAAGGCCAGGGCCAGGTGCGGCGGAAAATGTGAACACGATTTTTCCGGGTTCGCATTCGGCCAATCTCCTTTTCACGTGCCCCCGCCCCTGGCAGAGGCCCTTGGCAGAAACGCGGACAAGGGCCACTACTCCGCAGCCGAGGGAATCCCGGAACTTCGTGAGGCCGTGGCCGGATTCAATAAGCGACACTTCGGGCTGGATGTGGACCCTGGCCGCATCGTCATCGGGCCCGGGACAAAGGACCTGATTTTCACCATTTTCTCCATGATCAAGGGTGCGGTCATCATTCCGACCCCGTCCTGGATCGGTTATTACCCCCAACTCCGGCTTATGGGAAAGCATTACCATCCCTTCCGTTTGAAGCCGGAGTACGGCTTTCGCATCCGGCCCCGGGACCTGGATGCCGCCCTTGCGGACCTCGCCCATGAGCAAACCCAGCACCTGCTTGTGCTGAACAATCCGCACAATCCCACCGGTGTTGTGTACACAAAAGATGAACTTATGGAGATTGCCCGGGTATGTGAAAGGCACAATACGTTGATTCTCGCCGATGAGATCTACGCCTTGAGCACTTATCGCCCGGAGGATTTTGTCAGCATGGGGAACATCTTTCCGGAAGGCGCCTTTGTGACCAACGGGCTTTCCAAGGACAGGTCCGCGGGAGGGTACCGCCTGGGTTCCTGTATCCTTCCCGAAGGGGAGTCGGAAACGCTTTTTGCAGATTTCGCCAAAATTGCGGCCACGGTATATACCAATGTGTCCACGCCAACCCAATACGCGGCTGTAGCCGCCTACGAACCCAATGACGAGATAGACGAATATCTGCTCGTGACCCGGGATATCCACCGGATGATGGGCCTTTATTTTTCAAGGGCCTTCAACCAAATCGAGGGAATCCGCGCCACAACACCCCAAGGGGCATTTTATTTTTACGCGGACTTCAACGCCCTGGCTGACAACCTGAGGAAAAAGGATATTCAGGACTCCAACAGCCTTGGACAATCCCTTCTGTCCCATCCATTTCATGTGGCCACGGTCACCGGCGATGCGGTCATGCTCCGGCCCGATGATTTTGGCGCGCGCATCGCGTTCGTGGACTATGAGGGGAAAAAGGCCTTTGATAACTATCTTAAATCGCCACCCCAAACCCCGGAAGAGGAAAACCGATTTGTGGAATTAAACGCCCCGCGCATGATCGAAGGCGTTGAAAAGCTGAAAAACTGGGTGGATTTTTTAACGGCGTGAAAGGCGGGAGCTGCGGTCAGGACATGGGGACATCCCTGCAACTATGCGTTTCAAGGAGTTTACTCAGCATAAATAGAGTCAATTTCAGCAGAGATAGAGACGCATAAAATCATAGACCTCCTTTCCCAAATTTGATAGTCGCGTGAAAAATCCCTAAGCCCGTCACCCTCGCGAAAGCGGTGGCCTATAAGCATCTGATGTTACAGAATTCCCGCGTTCGCAGGAATGAGAGATTGGGGCCAGCTCTTGACAAAGGAATTGCCCCCTTGAAAAAGATAATGAAAAAACTGACCGGTACGAGCAACAAACAAATCGGACGTCTATTTGGAGGACTCAGCTATTTTGCTGTAGTGTTTTAGAGTTTTATCCATCTGAGAGTAACAACCCTCGGAGAACTCACAACGACCTAATCATAAAGGAGAGAGGCCTAAATATTTACTGATGATCAGCTTCATTATTTCGCTTGTCCCAGCGAAAATGGAAAGCGCTCTCACATCACGGTAAATCCTGCAAATGCGGTATTCTTCCATATAGCCATACCCACCGTGGATCTGAACGGCCTGGTAAGCAATCCGGTTAACCATCTCACCCAGCCAGTATTTGGCCATAGAGACTTCTTGAACAATGCTCTCGCCCCGGATGTGCTTCGCAATCAGATCATCAAGAAAGGTCCGCCCCATCTGAACTTCCGTGGCCATTTCAGCCAAACGAAATGCCGTGTATTGAAAATTCCCAATGGGTCGGCCAAAGGCCTCCCTGGTTTTGGCATAGTTTAGTGCTTCTTTGAAGGCTTCTTCAGCATTGGCCTGGCATTTTATACTGACTTCCAGCCTCTCCTGCTGGAGTTTCTCCATCATATATTTGAAGCCTTTCCCCTCCTCTCCCAGCAAATGAGACGCAGGAACACGACAGTCCTCAAAAAAAAGCTCAGCTGTATCCTGCATGTGATACCCCATTTTTTCCAGTTTTCCACCGCGTGAAAAACCCGGGGCATCCTTATCAACGAGGATCAGGCTAATCCCGCGGTGTCCGGCCTCCGGGTCGGTCTTCACGGCCACCACGATGAGATCGGCGAAGTATCCATTGGTAATGAACGTCTTCTGACCGTTGATCACGTAACTGTCCCCATCCCGAACCGCCTTGGCCCCGATGGCCGCCAGATCTGAGCCTGCGTTAGGTTCTGTGAAGCCAACGGCGGTGATGACCTCTCCGGTAATGCAACCCGGAAGCCAGCGGTCCTTGGCGGCCTTGGTGCCATAACTAAAGAGATAGGGCGTTGCCACATCACTGTGGAGGGGAACCCCCACGCCGAATCCGTCACCCCGAATGAGTTCTTCATTGATAATAACGGAGTATTCAAATCCCAGATCAAGGCCGCCATAGATCTCTGGAAGCCAGGGGCACAAAAACCCCTGTTCACCCATCTTGAGCCATATATCCCGGGGAACGGCGCGCGCCTCTTCCCACTGGGGAACAAAAGGTGTGATCTCTTTTGCTATGAATTTCCTGAAGGAATCCCTAAAAATCTGGTGCTCTTCTGTATAGATTCTGTTTTTCATGTTTACCTCCAATCCTGTCAGGCCGTATTAATCAACTTCCCCACGGCGCCGGACAACATGATCGCCAGCAAAAGGATCATGCCTCTAATCAAGTCGGTAAGATAGCCGGGCACCATGAGCATCACCAGACCGTTGACAGCCACCACCACGATGAGAACCCCCACAAAGGTCCCCCAGATATGGAACTGCCCGATCCGGATGGTCGCAGCGCCTATGAAGGCAGCCCCAAACGCGTCCAGCAGATAGTGTACCCCCTGGGTTGGACTTGCGGACATGGTGGACGACGCCAATACGATTCCTGCAATGGCAGCACAGGACCCTGACAGCAGATATCCGAGCACCCTGTTCCGCTCTACCTTGATCCCGGATAACCGGGCAGAAACCGCATTGCCCCCTATGGCCTCCATACGCCTCCCGGTGGGCGTATAATTGTGAATAAACCATAGAATGAACAACAAGATCA
>JABGPV010000039.1 GCA_018644785.1 Deltaproteobacteria bacterium
CAGCATCACGGCATTACCCGCGGCAGCAGAACTGATGACGATTGAGGGCAGCCCTGCGGCTTCCTTGATCAGCTCGGCACGTTTGGCGTCATCTTCAACGTACAGGGGGTTTAGAGTATCGGATCCATGGGGTTTAATCATTACATAGCCTCCTAAATTTCAAATGAATGGGTTTACAAAAAAACATCACGCTTCAACATCATGGCTGCATTCATATGCAGACCATCGGGTTCCAAACAGACACAAGATGGGGGCACACACCACCCGCGCCTATAGACCAAGTGTCAACTAGCATGTTCTCAAATACATGTCAATAATAAGTTTGTGATATTATTCACGCCATGGAATCAGTAACCGTTCCAGCTTTTCTAAGATCCACGCAAAGGAAACGCCCATGGCCGATAAAACCATGATACCGAACAACAGTCGGGTGGTCTGCATGAGGTCCGCGGAGGATAATATCAGGAACCCGACCCCTTTATCTGCGGCAATCATTTCGGCCGTCACCACCAGCAGAAGCGCTATGCCCACACCCAGTTTAAGGCCGGCGAAAATCATGGGAAGCGTCATGGGCAGAATGACTTTTCGGATCACGTTGAAAGGGCCGGAACCTAAGGAAAGGGCCGCTTTGATCAGTAGCGGGTCCACATTTCTGACACCGGCCCGCACGTTGATCACCACCGGAAAAAAAACCCCAAGGGTAATCACTGCAACCTTCGAACCTTCACCAATTCCCAGCCAGAGAATCAACAGCGGCAGGATGGCAATCTTCGGAATGGGATAGGTGGCCGCCACCAGGGGCCGCGCCGCATCATCGGCCAATTGGAAATATCCGACCACAACACCGGTGAGGATTCCCGCGCCGGCCCCCAAAAAAAACCCCCACCCGATACGCCACAGACTGGCGAACAGATGGGAAAAGATTTCACCGCTCGCTACCATCTCGTATCCCGAGGCTAGAACCGCTGAAAAGCGGGGGAGGAAAAGCGGCGGCACCAGACCTGAATAACCCAAGCCTTCCCAGAGCCCTAAGACAAGAATAACCGAACCCCAGATCACATATGGATTTTGACGCCGGATGAGAAAACCCGTTTTGTCTCTGACGACTCTTCGATTCAGGGTCATCGCTCCACCCCGATTTCCCGGGGTTTCCCGCGAACCTCACTCCATATTCGGTCCAGGTAACCCACAAAATCCGGAGATACTTTGACCTTTTCTTCCCGGGGACGGGGCAGATCAATGGAGACAATGGACTGGATCCGGCCGGGTCGCTCCCCCATAATCACCACCCGGTCCGCCAGGAACACGGCTTCGGGAATGTAATGGGTGATATACAAAAAACTCTGACCGGTGGTCTCATAGATTCGGGAGAGTTCAACCTGCATGTCCATGCGGATCTGCGCATCCAGGGCGGAGAAGGGCTCATCCATGAGCAGCAGTTCAGGATTCACCGCCAGGGCCCGGGCAATGGCCGCTCGCTGTTTCATGCCACCGGAAAGCTGGTGTGGATAATGTTTTTCAAACCCCGCAAGCCCCACCAGTTCAATCAATTCCGTGGCCCGGGCATCCCGTGTTCCGGAAGAGGCCCCCTGCTCTTCCAAACCATAGGTGATATTCTTTTGGACACTCCGCCAGGGGAAGAGGGCCAGATCCTGAAACACCATTGAGGTAAGGGGTCGATCATCGGCCGAAAGATCCTCAAAAACCACCTCCCCTTCAGTGGCGGACAGAAGACCGGCCACAATGTTGAGCAGGGTCGATTTCCCGCATCCGGACCGGCCCACCACCGCCACGAACTCCCCTTCTGAAATGGTCAGACTGATGCTTTGAAGGGCGTTAAAAACCGTTCCGTCCGGATTTTTAAAGCTTTTGCAGATGTTGTTGATGACGGCTCTCATCACTTCTTGTCAAGACTGTCGAGGGCTTTTTGCCAGATTTTCATATTGACGATTTGTTTCGCATCCAGTCTTTTTCCAACCATTTTATGGCTATGATACCAGTCGATCTGCCGCTGAATATCTTCGGCAAAGAGCTTGCCGTCGCGATCATTATAATTCAGCCCGAGAGCGATCAACGACGGTTTTCGAGATGTGTATTTGGCAATATACCCGATGACCTCATCGAAACCCGGTCCTTTCACCGGAAGTCCATCTTTTTGGGTCAGGCAGTTGTCGTAATAGAACCGGCAGGCCCGAATATAGGCCCGCAGAAATTTCAGGCTAAGACCTTCATTTTCACTCAGTTTTTGGGAAAAAAAGATAGCGGCAATCTGGTAACGCATCTCATCACCGGCCCACAGCATCACATGCCCAATTTTCTTTTTTTCCATCACCGTACAGAAGGGCTGCACCATGAAAGCGGTTTCGATGCGATTGGCGGCCACCGCATCCATCATGCTTTTGACGCCGCCTAAGGGGGTTGGTTTCACATCTTTGAGATTCATGCCGTTTTTCGTCAGGATATTGCCCAGCATGTAGTGAAAGGTCGATCCTATCTGGGTGATACCCACCCGATTTCCTTTGAGATCGGCCAGGGTCCTTATCCCCTTCTCCCAGGCATCATTGCTCACCATGAGTCCCACCAGCCTGTACCCCGGCCAGACGCGGCCCTTGTCCGCAACGATACTGACCTTCAAGCCGTTGGCCGCCGCATTGTAAAGGCCGGCGGTCAACCCGGTGGCCCCCACATCAACATCGCCGGCTGCCAGGGCCATGGCCACTGGTTGAGCCGATCTCATGAATTTCAATTCCACATTCAGGCCTTCATCGGCGAAATATCCTTTCTCCGCGGCAATAAACAGGGGCGCGGATGACGTCAACCGGAGAGCCCCCACCCGAAGTTTCGTTTCCGCCCATGCGGGCCCCACAGCCAGGCAAACAAAAAGCCCTGCCAAGGCTAACGACCTATAAACAATACTGAAATCTGGAAATCCCATGCTCCCCCCCTCAATCTTTCCCAAGAAAATTTTGTTAATTGAAAACGAAGCGTGCATTGTTGACCAGGTGGTCACCTATGTCAAGGCAAAATTGGGTTAGTATTCTGAATCTCGTGTCCGGTACCGGTTTATCGTTCCCATCCCCTTCCCGCTTTCAGTATTAACTTCCTTCCCTAATTGTGTTACCTTCCCAACATCAAGAGCTCTTCGCTGAAAAGAATATGGTTTTAAAATTGAAAAGGAGAATTGGCATGAAAATCATCACCATTTTGGGAAGCCCGAAAAAAAGCGGAAATACCGCTAAAGTACTCTCGATGTTTGAAGAGAAAGTGGGAGAAAACCATGAAGTTGAACGGATTCACATCACCCAGTACAAGGTGGGCGGCTGCCTTGGATGCTATAAGTGCCAGGAAAAAAAGGATGAGCCCGGATGCGTTCAAAAAGATGATGCATTGATCATATTTGAGAAAATGATCCAAGCCGATGCGATTGTGTATGCGTCACCGCTCTATTGCTGGAGCTTTTCTTCTCAGATAAAACCCCTTATAGACCGGCATGTTTGCCTGGTATCCGGTTACGGCACCCCTGAACACGACTCCCTTATCAACGGTAAACCGGTTGCCCTGCTGGTGACCTGCGCCGGCCCAATTGAGGAAAACTGTGATGCCATCCAAGGTATTTTTTCCGGCATTACCGCCTACGGCAAGGTGGCATCAAAAGGCAATTTCATCCTGCCTTTTTGCACAACACCCGATGCCATTGGTGATGAAGGCGCTGAACTCGCTGCAAATCTTGCAAAAGCGATCACCGGATAAAAAAGCCATCAAACCGTTTAAATCAGGGAGAATCATGGAAACCATCGGCCTTGGACGATGCTGGGAAGACATGCCCGTGGGGTTTAAATTCAAAACGGTCGGGCGAACCATTACGGAAACAGATCTGGTGAACTTTATCGGCAACACCGGTATGGTGGAAGTGCTCTTCACCAATACCCATTATGCCCGACAACACGGCCCCGGCGGGGGTCGTATTGTTCCGGCGGCATTGCTGTTCAGTATCGCGGAAGGGCTGACCGCAAGGGTCCTGATATCCCAATATATACCTTGACATCCAATGCGGGAAGTATATATCTTTTGATATACATCAACAGCCAAACGGAGGCAATTATGGAAACAGCCAAACTATTTGTAAATGGGCGAAGTCAAGCGGTTCGCTTGCCAAAAGCCTATCGGTTTGAGGGAAATGCGGTCTATATAAAGAAAATGGCTGGTGGGGTACTGCTACTCCCTAAGAATCAATCGATCTGGGATCTTTGGGAAGGGAACCTAATGAAATATGAAACGCCGTTTATGACGGAAAGAAATCAGCCGGAACTGCAACAGGAGAGAGAGAGCCTGGATGAAATATTTAATTGATACCAATATTTGCATTTACATAATGAATAAGCGACCGATAGCGGTTATTCATAAATTCAAACAGTTTGATGTAGATGAAATCTGCGTGTCAACAATCACGGTTTCGGAATTACAGTATGGCGTTGTCAAAAGTAAAAATCGCAGGTTAAATAAACAGCGCCTCGAAGAGTTTCTCGCCCCATTTGAAATTATTCCATACGATGAAATTGCCGCCAATATGTATGGAGATATTCGTCATCAATTAGAGAAGCGCGGGGAGACTATCGGTCCACTCGATCTGCAGATTGCAGCGCATGCCCTGAGCGGAAATTTCGTCCTTATTACCAACAATGAAAAGGAATTCAAACGCGTTAAGAATTTAAAAATCGAAAATTGGACAAAATAGAAACCACCCAGGGAATTCCGGGGATTGGGGTCGGAAAAATTCAATCAATTCAAGGGGTCTACGTTCCACTTTCCATTAAGATATCGGCAATTCCATTTCGATAGTCGATGCTCTCATCATCGGCTGAGATTATATTGATGTTTTCAGGCGATGATACCCCTAAACCAATTTCAGCAGCTCTGGCAATTTGCTCCTGGTGAAAAATTTTCCTGTCCATAATCTGTCTATTGCTGCCCAAAAATTTCAGAATGGCGACGCCAACTGCATCAATTGCCACTCGATCCGTTGATGCTATGAAAACATCGCCTTTTGCAACTGTGCCGGTTGCCGGTCCTCCGTCTACAAATGCATCAATGCCGTCCAGCACAATTAAATCGGGTTTAAAAGGCTGGTTTATTTCCGCAATCAGCTTGCACTGGTGCGGTGAGCCGTGCAGTTCCGCCATGTAGCCGTAACCATGCCGGGTTGTGGGAACGACGCCAACGTGGAGCTTTAGGGACATGGTAAAAACACCGCCGAACTGATGTGTTTTGAGACACCCTGTGGAAATCAGACATTCGGACTCCATGATGGGACGGGCAATGCGAAAACCGTTTTGCCAATGAGAACCCTCAGGCTTAAACGCCAACCAGTCTTTGGCGTTCAAATCATCAAAATCGATAACTTTAACATCCAGTTTTTCCAAAAGGGGAAGAATACCTTTTGCTTCCATAACGCCCCGGGTGGGCGGGTAACTGCGTTCTCCCACACTGACGGAACTCGCGCCCATCCCCCAGATTTCCTGCACCAGTGCAACAAGGGTGTCATTGTGGGTTGACCCGGGGGTAGTATCCGCCGTATTGAAATTGGGTTTGATCAGAACGTCTTTGTTTTTTACCGGGTTTATTCCCAGTGAATTGATCGAAGATGAAACGCCTTTTTGGCGGTCGTTTGTGCTGACCAGTGATACCTGAGTCATCATATTCGCCATTTAAAACCTCCATAATGCCCCTGTTTCGAGTGATTCGTAATCGCTCGTTTCAATGGGACAAAAAAAGGGGTCTGTCCCCTATTACACTATCGTTCGCTTTGCCCTTTTGTAGAGTTGATGGGTAAATCCAGATTTCTATAGGCCAGGATAGATACTACAAAAATCCAGAAATACGAACTTCCCAGAGATAATCGTTGAAACAAACCTGTACCCGCTCTTGTTTCATCAGAAATCATCATCGCAATATATGAAATCAACCCAATGATACCACACGCATAGCTGAATACCTTGACTTTGTTTGTCCATTCTTCACTCGATTTGCTGAAAACGTATCCCCATGTCATTATACTAATAGGTAAAATAAATATTGTTATAGCCCCAAAGAAATCATGCAGATTTTGGTCAGGCGTAGGGTTTGCTGGTGAACACCCAAGGTCACAAGAAAAAACCCCTGCTCCATTCAAGAATATCGCATGAGTAAGCAGGGTGAAGAAAGCAATAGTTTTAGCTTTCCCTTTATATTCAATGGTACTTGGAAAAATAATAGAATATATAATGAGCATGATGCTTGTAATGAAAAACCCACCCAGTTTCATCACATACGCATGATGTAAGCCTGTTGCGCCCAGTTCACTCATATAGTTGGTGCAGTGACTATATCCATCCTGTAATGAAGCGGCCAATAGGACTGATGTAAAAAAAATAATTGGCGCTAAAATTCCACACAGGATTCCCCATTTTTTTGTGTTAGCATATGTTCTATAGGTCCAAAGTCGATGCATAATTTTTTCCCTAACCAGTTAGATTCTTTGATTTTTGAGGACTTCAGAGAATTCTTTTGGAGAGACCATGTGAAGAGATGCATATTGCCCAATATCCAGTAAGTCCCTGTCGCCGGTGACAATATATTCTGCTTTTGCAGCTAGCCCTAAAGAGATGATATTGTCATCATCAGGATCTCGGCAGATGTCTGATACCAGATTCTTCGGGTTGGTGACAATGGCCTGTTCCCCGAGATAGGAAATGATTTCATCAACTGTCTCAGGGGGAAGTTTGATCTTCTTGATGAGCTTTTCCTTAATTTCACCCAAGATGAAATCACTAATGAAAACATTGTGCTCAGTTATGCAGCTTTCGAGCATCAGGTGGCATACGCCATGCGTTGCAAATGCTGCAATGTATATGTTTGAGTCAAACACGATATTCATGTGAGTGCCTCAAACACATCTTCATCTGTCAAAAAACCAGCCGCTTCTGCAAATGGAAGTGTTTTGGCTCTAAGTTTCCGAAAGCGCTTAACAACCAAATAGTTCTGGAGTGATTCCCTAACAAGATCGCTTAGTACTTTGTTTTCAGAATTACAGATATCCTGCAGTGTCTTTTTCATTTCTTCGGGAAGACGTATTGTGAGTGTAGTATCCATTCTATGCCTCCTTCTAGTTTTGTAAGACAGTGTCGCACATCTGTGTGGTGAAGTCAAACGTAATTCGGGGCAAGAGGTCAAGTCTGCTGTTGACTGTTAATATTCACAAACTGTTTCTAGGATTTCTCTAAAAACAGTCAACAGCAGACTTGACCCCAATTTTATGACCCCAATTTTAAAGGCTAAAATCCCCTGTTTCTTAAGGTAATGCATTGAATTTATGCGAATTTGCTTGGTCCGACGCCATTATAAATTGTGAATATTTAAATTCCCAGACTCTCTCTTTGTATTTTGTAAATTTCCTCGATACCCTGGTCCGCGGCATCCAACAGCTGATTTAACTCCTCTCGGCTGAAAGTCCCCTGTTCCCCGGTTCCCTGAACCTCCACAAGATTCTCACCGCATTTCACCACGTTCATGTCTACACAGGCACGAGAATCGTGATCATAGTCCAGATCACACACCACGCGGTCGCCCACAATCCCCACACTCACGGCTGCAACCTGGCCTTCAAGATAGTACTCCGGCCCATCCTGTCCCTGCTGTTTCGCAAGCTTTGTCAACGCATCATAAAGGGCCACCCACGCCCCGGTAATAGACGCAGTCCGGGTCCCGCCGTCCGCCTGAAACACATCACAATCGATGAGAATACTCACCGGCCCCAGCTTAGTCAGGTCCAAGGCCGCCCGAAGACTTCGGCCGATGAGCCGCTGAATCTCTGTGCTCCTGCCATCCTTCTTGATCCCGTCCCGGCGCTTTCTGCCCCCTCCGGTGCTGCCGGGAAGCATGCCGTACTCGGCGGTAAGCCATCCTTTCCCGCTCTCCTTTAAAAAAGAGGGCACATCGTTTTCAATGGTGGCAGTACAGATCACACGTGTCTTGCCAAAGGATACCATACAGGATCCTGCCGGGTGCATAATAATATCTCTTTCCAAGGTAACGCTTCTCACATTTGACTCCCAATTTTCATTATTTTTTGTTTTTAATCATGGGGTCTACGTTTGACTCTTCTATGCGACAAAATAGGTCAAACGTAGATTTGACCCCTTCTTTTAGAGCTTATCCTTTTAAAGCCTTAACAATGGATTCTACCGCCTTTTTAAGAATAGTTCTTGGACAGGCAATATTAAACCGTTCGCATCCGATACTGTTGTCTCCGAACCAGTTCCCATGATCAAGACCGACTTTGGCAATTTCTTCAAGAAGCTTAACCTGGCTTTCATTGTCATATCCAAGTTCTCTGAAATCAACCCAAGCCAGATAAGTTCCCTCCAGATCAAATACTTTCACTCCTGATAAGCCTTGTTCCAACTTGGTTTTTAGGAAATTAAAGTTGTCATGAAGATAAATCAGGAGATCATCAAGCCATTCTTCTGCCTCATTATAGGCTGCAGTCGAGGCGATGGCACCAAAAAGGGTGCCACCTACGCCATTGTTGAATCCCAGGTTTTCAAGATGGGTGAAAAACTGGGCTCTAATGGTTGGATTAGGGATAATGACGCTGGATTGCTGAAGACCTGCCAGGTTGAATGTTTTACTGGCAGCAATAGCGGTGATTGAATGTTGAGCAAATTCCTCCGACAGTGTTGGAAAACAGATATGTTCGTGACCCGGCATGATCAGGTCGCAGTGAATCTCATCCGAGATGACCAGAGTATTATTTTCAAAACAGATTTTTCCAAATGTTGCCAGTTCATCACGTTCCCAGACCCTGCCGACAGGGTTATGCGGGCTACAAAGAATGGCCAGTTTCACCCTTGGATCTTTGGCCTTTGCTTCAAGGTCATCAAAATCCATTTTGTAATGACCGTCAACGATTTGTAACGGGTTCTCCTGGATCTGTCGGCCATTGTTCAGGATTGATCGGGCAAATGGATAGTAGACTGGCGGCTGGATTAAGACCTTGTCTCCCGGGTTGGTAAAGCATTGAATCATATAGGTGATGGCCGGGACAACACCGGGTGTTGTGAGTATCCACTCCTTTTCTATAGTCCATTGGTGTCGACGCTTATGCCAGGATATAACCGCAGAATAATATGAAGGGTCAGTAAGACTGTACCCGTAAATCTGATGGGATATACGTTTTTCCATGGCCATGCGAACCGGTTCTGGACACTTAAAATCCATATCTGCAACCCACAGTGGTAGCAGATCCTCTTTGCCAATACCGAAGACCCGGTTTAAAACCTCGGGTTCCCATTTCATGGAAGCGGTATTGCTGCGGTCGATCATTTCATCAAAATTCCAGTCTTTTTTCACACGGTTTGTCCTTGTAAAATTATTTGCTTTGGCCCGGTTTCATGCTATCGAATTCTATACACCAAATAGCTGGAATTCGCAAAAGATGCCGGCATCAAAAATGGAAGATTGCAGATATTAATTCACAGGATAAGGACGAGGGTTCAAGTCTACATTTGACCTACCTTGTCGCATAGAAAAGTCAAACGTAGACTTGACCCCCTAAAGACTAAATATCCCACTGTTTTTCCCTGTAACATGAGCATGACGTCCTGCAATCAAAGTAAAAAGGCAGTCGGCTTTACGATACAGGTCGATAAAGGCGTCATTGTACGTGAGGCCCTTGCGTTCTAATGCCCAAACGATCCAAGGATAAAAGCTGTAATAGCGCGCACGATCTGTAACATTCGTAATCCCCGGCAACAGTTTTCCGTACAGGTTGATGCAAGGCGCCTGCACTGAAAGATGATCCAGTCCGCCAATTTGTTTGGGTGGCTTCACCCATCCTGTCTGAATTTCCATTTTATCTTTTCGCTAGGTCAGTGACTGGGTCAGTCATGTGGGTCCCAGGTACTTTTTTCTCTTTCAGATCGGCTGCAGGAAAAAAGGACAACGTTACCGTGGAACTTTCCTCAGGATGCCTCCTCGTTCCATTTCAGCCTGGACCTTTTCCACCTGTGCCTTTAATTCCTGTTTGGAGGGTAGATAAAGCTGGTACTTCGAAGCAAAGATGTTAGCTTCACTGGATAGCGTCAGTTCGACCAACGCATCGTTTTTACGGCGGCAGAGCACGATACCAACGGTGGGCAGTTCATTCTCCAGCTTTATATGGCGGTCGAAGTAATTAACGTACATCTGCATCTGCCCCAGGTCCTGATGGGTCAACTTGTCGCGCTTGAGGTCGATAAGCACATAACAGCGCAGCAGCCGGTTGTAAAAGACCAGGTCCACATAGAAGTGGTCGTTATCAAAAGTGAATCGCTTCTGGCGTGCCTCGAAGAGAAAGCCCTTCCCAAGTTCAAGCAGGAAAGTTTCCAGCCGATCGATAATTGCCGATTCCAGTTGGTTTTCCGAGTAGGCGGGCTTTTCCTCTAAGCCGAGAAACTCCAGAACAAAGGGATTCTTGATGAGGTCAGCGGCTTTTTCAACCACATGGCCCTCTTGTGAAAGGCGACGAATCTCTTCCTTATCCCGGCTTAGGGCCAACCGTTCGTAAAGAGAGCTGGCGACCTGACGTTCCAGTTCCCGCACGCTCCAGCTATTCTTGGTTGCCTCGATCTCGTAAAATCGACGTTCGTCGGGATTGTCGATGGTGAGCAGTGTAACGTAGTTGGACCAACTCAGCTTGATCTGCTGGAGAAGTTCACCGGACACAGCCTGCGAAAATGCAGAAATCGATTTTATCAGAGCTGCGGAATTCCGAGACGTTGTTTCGGAAATCTCGAGAGCAAAAATCCGAGACGTTGTTTCGGACATGGTCGTTTGTGGGATAAGATGTTCGTAAGTCAAGTAAAATCGACGCATTAGTTCAAGAGAGTCCACCGAGAAACCACGGCCGATACTGGTTTTCAGGGCCGCCGAAAGCTGTTTCAGAGTCGCTGCTCCATACTCGGCCCGATCAGAGCCGCTCTGCTCATACTCCACCATGTACCAACCGAAAAGCCAATTTCGAACAACCAGATATCCGTCTACAGAACGGGCCGAACGACCCCGCATTTCCTCGTGGGTCCGTTGGCAAAGCTCAACGAGATTTTGAAAAGCAAACGTCTGTTTCATTATATAAACTCCATCTTATTGATATCGGGGACAGACCACACTCAAAACATACCCCAGCCAGACATCCGATTCCCGGATTTTCGACACCTGGCGGGAAAAATCCACCACCGTAAGGTTCAGTTGGTCAAATACCTTCCTGAGAGATTCGTCTCGCCATCGATAAAAAATGCGGCCCCCCGAAACTTCAACGTCCTGATTTCCCTCCTTCAGGGTGAGCAGCACGTGCCCCCGGGGTTTCAGTGCCCGGAGGATATTGGAAAAGACTTCTTGAAAACGTTCATGGGGCACGTGCACCATTGCCCCCACCAGAAGAATTGCATCCATGTCCATACCCGTAAAACCATAAACCTCGAAATCCCCTTCCCGAACCGGACACCCTGAGTGAGCCCTCGCGAGTGCGGCCAGCCCCCCGGACCACTCAAACCCCTCGGGCCGGAACCCCCGGTCTTTCAGCCAGCACATATCCCGCCCTGATCCGCAACCCACATCCAGGATGGTGCCGCCAGGCGGCAAACACCGAACCAGCGGCGACAGGAAGGATGCCGGGTCGATAGAGACGGTCTCATCGTAATATCTGAGATAATTTTCCTGGTAGTAGTCTTTCATGCATCCACCTACTCACCCCCTCGTTCCCATGCTCCGCGTGGGAATGCACTTCCAGGACGCTCCGCGTCCTTTCTTACCCTCTGATCCTACCAAAACCAACCTGGGTTCGATCTTTTGCCATTCTGCTATCTCATATCGCGTATCTCGCTTCCCCCTGAAAGACTTCTTTCACGTGCCATTGGACAAATTCGGGTTCCGGGTAAAAGTTGGGATGCTGGGGCGGTTTCAAGGATTTTCCATGATATGCGGTCAACCATTCGTTAAAACCGTGGGTGCCATGAGCCCTGTCCGAAACCTGAATCAACAGTCCCGGGGAAACTGTGAAAGCACCCCGGTCGAAAAGCTTATGATGCAGGGCGCACAGGGCGATGCCGTTTTCCTCTGAGTCCGGTCCGCCGGCCTGGTGCCATTTGATGTGGGCCGCTTCCAGAGCCACGAGTGTATTGCCCACGCGCACATTAAATCCGCAAACCGCGCACTGATGCTCATATGCCCGAATGATCCGGTCACGGAAATTGGGATCCCTTTTCCGTTTTTCAGGTGTTTCGAATTCCAGGTCCAGTCCTACGGCCTGAAGGATGTCTTCATGTATGGAAACTGGGAAATTTTCTTCCAGGATGGTTGCTGCAATTTCTGTGGTGATTTCCGGATTGGTGGTAAGCAAATCGAATATGTTTGTTGTGAATCCGCCACTGACATTCAGAGCGATTAGATCACCTCTGCGGGGATCTCCGCTGCCTACTATTCTGACGTTTTCAGCATTTTTGAGTTCCCATATGCCGTCATTCTGAAGCCGCCAGAAGGGGTACTCCGGGTGATAGCTTTTTCGGGTGGGACCGAAGTCAATCAGGAGATGTTTGAGCTTTTCGTCGATTTCGGTATAGGGAATGAATCTGTCTTTGTTCCTAAGCCTGCGGGCCAGAGCATAAAGCAGGAGGAGGGGTTTATGGGGAGCACGTTGAGCGCCCCGCTTCCAAACGGTGATGCCTTCGATGAGGGATTTCAATTGATCTTCGTTCATTTCATTCAATGGCTAACGCTTCTAAATCTTTTTAACCCTCGGAAATCAGCACTCGTGACATCAAAGCAAATAATTTCACCCGGGCGAAAATCAGCCACCCCTTCGATTGTCTTCAAACACCTGAACTGGCATGGGGTATTTGAGTCGCCAGACCACCCGGATGGGGCGGTCCCTTTCATAACTGACGATCCGTGCAGGGCCAAGGAACGAAAAGGGCACAGCACACCCGTTTCTCTTTTTCTGATCACGGGCAAAAACCAGAATAGTGTGACCAAGGTCGGCATGTTGCGTCAGGTTCCTGCCGGCCTCTGAAGTCCGGGCCGTGTTGGACTGGGATTCCCAGTGCATAAGTTCCCTGCTGATGGGATAGTCCGCATACATGGTGCTGGGCGAAAATTCGCGCTCGGTCTTCTGGAAGGTCACCAGGAGAGCGTAAGTCTTGATTTCCTTAAAGTGGAGCACACCGATACCCCGCTGTCCCGCCGTGGCCAGGGTCGCTCTCCCAAAGGCAGCCTGGATATCCCTCATCCCATACCGTGCATGAAGTTCCAAGCTGCACGGAAAAGGGAGTTTAGGAATACGGCCATCTACCTGGGTCTGTTCGGAACACCATGTCAGGATTTCTTCAAGATCGGACAAAATGCTCGGATTTTTGGCAAACTGCGCAAAGGAATCTTCTATTGATGCCATTTGAAATCTTTTCCCTGAGTCCCCCCACAGGCGGTAATGAACCGGCATTTGCGAATTGCCAGAAACAGAAACCGCCGATGAAACGTCCAATTCCCCAAGTTTCCCGATGACATGCCGCAGCAAGGCGATTTCCCCCGGCCCATCGATGAAAACGGCGCGAACCAGTCCCTTTTTTAAAATCTGGAGATCTGGATCCTTCGGTTGAGGGCCAATCCGTGCCCTTGCTTTCCAACCGCTCCATGAATCTTTTACCAGAAGGGTTTCGGGTTCGTAGTCATGGTAGCGAACAAAATTTCCAAAATTCAAAGGTTTTCCGGTTTCGTGGGCAAAGGTTTGCAGACGTTCGGGTATCTGAACGGCGAGATTTCGGAGATTTTCTCGAATATTGCGGAGCACATACTGGCGCGAAAGGCGGTCGAACTGAATGGCACAACCTGGAGGCAGATGTGGAAAATCCAGTTCCACTTCCCGGTCAATGGCGAACCGGTGCTTTGGCAGGAGGGCCTTCAACTTGCTGTCAATTCTGTAACGACGATGTGCCTGCCCCACAAAGTCCAGCACGGTGAGGCAATCCTTTTCGGGAGCATGCCGCAACCCTCGCCCCAGTTGTTGAAGGAACACGGTGAGGCTCTCCGTGGGTCGAAGAAAAAGAACCGTGTTGAGTTCCGGCACATCCAACCCCTCGTTAAAAACATCTACCGTGAAGAGGAACATCAGTTTCCCGGACTTGAAATTTTCCAGGAAAGAAACGCGCTGCTGATCCGCGGTGCCGGCCACAAGCGCCGCCGACGGAATGCTCCGTTCACTGAACATCTGTGCCATGAACTCCGCATGATGGATGGACACACAGAAACCGATCCCTTTGATCCGGCTCATTTCCGGTTCATACCGATTCAGGGTGGAAAGAATCGTTTCCAGGCGTTGCCGGGCCAGCACGTGGGAACCCGTATACACGTTTTCAAGGGCTGCCGGGTCGTATTTCCCGTTTTTCCAAAACCTGTCCTGGTCCAGAGCAACGGGATCGGCAACCCCGAAATAATGAAACGGGCAGAGCAGTTTCTCCGCCAGAGCTTCGGGCAGGCGGATTTCAGCGGCGAAGCGGTTTCCGAAATCTGCCGCAACGCTCTTGCCGTCCATACGCTCGGGTGTAGCGGTCAGTCCGAGAAGGACCTGTGGGGAAAAACAGTCAAAGACGGGACGATAGCTTTCAGCGGTCCCATGGTGTGCCTCATCAATGACAATATAGTCGTAGAATCCACTTCCGACCTGTTTCCAGAGTTTTCGGCTTGAGAGCATGCCAACGGAGCAGAACAGATGGTCAAACCGTTCGGGTTCGTACTTCCCCACAAGCAGTTCTCCGAAATTCCTGTCGCGCAGAACGTTCCTGAAGGTTCCAATGGCCTGCTCAAGGATTTCCTTGCGATGGGCGAGAAACAGCAGCCGTGCCTGCCCTCTTTTTTCCTTGAAAAAAATCTTGTAATCAAATGCCGAGATAACAGTCTTTCCGGTACCCGTTGCAGCAATGACCAGGTTCCGCATCCGGCCCTGTATGTGGCGCTCACGTTCCAATGCCTCGAGGATGCGTTCCTGGAAAGGGTGGGGTTTGAGGTCAAAGAATGGCGTGTCGAGTCTGTTATGGGTATTGCGTGCCCGCGCAATGGCTTTCTTGAAAGGCTCAGGGTTATCAGGGTCAAACCGGATGAACTCACGGTTGTGCCAGTACGTCTCAAACTCGGCCGTAAACTTTTCCAGGATGTGAACCATGTCCTGGGCGGTAACTTTGAGGTTCCATTCAAGGCCGCTGGTCATAGCCGCGCCGGACATATTGGCTGACCCGATGTAGGCGGATGAAAACCCGCTCAGCCTCTTGAAATGGTAAGCTTTGGCATGAAGGCGGGTCCGTTGGGTGTCGTAGGAGACTTTCACTTTCACATTGGGCAATCCGGCCAGCCACAGAACCGCCGGAACATCCGAAGCCCCCATATACGATGTGGTAATTAGGCGAACCGGCACACCCCTGGTGCGTAAATCCTCAAAAGCGGGAATCAGGAGCCTCAAGCCGGACCACTTGATAAAAGAAATCAGGATGTCCACTTCGTCTGCGGAGCGCATCTCCTCCTGGAGTTCATGAGCAAGCTGGGGCTCGTATGGCGAACCCGTAAAGAGGCTGCTTTCAAAAATGGACGTATGGGGTCGTGGCATACCCCGGGCGCCGTAATGGGGGGGCGTAACCTCCAGCAGCAATGGTTTTTTGGCCCCTGAAACACTTCGCTTTTCAAAATGCCGTTTTTCGGAGCCATTGGAAACCACCTCAATCAACCGGTTGCACATGGCAAGCCTGGCGCCGGGATCCTTTTCTTCTCGAAGCGCCTTTTCCACAACCTCTTTGATGAAAGACGCATAACGGGCCAGCTGTTCCTCCGGATCGAGCTTTCCCAGGACGGAGCGCAGTTCAGGATGCCGATTGAGGGTCTCGGATAAATCCTCATCCAGCAGTCGATCGTATATGCCGTATGGAGGGACCGTAGTCACAGGGATTCCCTTTTTTGAACCTTGGGCATTTTAAGGTAGTCGCGAAGCACGGGCCGGTCTGCTTCAGCCCAGTCGAGCTCAGGCAATTTTGAAGGGCTCAGCCACACAAAAGCGGCATGTTCATGGAGCACAATCTCCCCCGACCGGATGCCGCAGATGAAGGGATGAAGGACCACGGTAAAGGCCTGGTAGGCGTGGGTCATGGGTTTGAGCGCTTCCCCGACCTCCACGTTCAGCGCCAGTTCCTCCTCCAGTTCCCGTCTCAAACATTCCTCCGGAGTTTCATTTTTTTCAATTTTGCCACCCGGAAACTCCCATTTAAGAGGCAGACTCATCCTCGCGTTTCGTTGAACGGCCAACGTAAGATCACCTTTCCGGATAATGGCGCAGGAGACGTGGATTCGTTTTACGGGTCTTTCGGTCAAAGGATTGCTCTTCCTTGTTTTTGCATCTGTAATGGGTGATGATGTCAGATCTGCGCTTGAATCAAGCTTATTCTGTCAATGGGTCAAAAGTAGAATAGCCTTTTTTCTGTTTATCTATCCCGAAAAAAACGAATAGGGAGGATAGGGAACAGAGAGGCCCCACACGTTCTACCGATTACCCTTATCGCCCCGGTTTCCCTTGCCGCCTGAACCATCGTTTTTACCGGACCCGCCGCCAGAACCACTGCCGGATCCCGCGCCATAACCGGAACCATCCCGGGGTCGTTCTCCGGTGCCGGTCCCGTCTTTGGCACCGGAGCCTTTGCCCTTTCGCTGTCCGGAACCGCTGCCGTCGCACTGCCCGGACTCACCACCTCTGCCGCCTCCCCTGCCCCCGCGAGCCAGAAGGATATTCATGCCAGCATTCTGGTGATCAGCGACCATCCGGTGTGTGGGTTGGGTTCGGGAAGAAAGCCAGTCACTGGCATCAAACGGGCCGGAATCCGCGCTTGTGGGTGCTCCCCAGGAGATGACGGCAATGCCCAATCCCATGCTAAGCACTTTTACCCATCCTGTACGCTTTCGCGAATTTTCGGTTATCCGTTTCATGATTGAACTTCTTTCTGTGGTTCCTGCTATATTCAACCCGGTAAAGGATGGACGCGGAACGTCCCTTGTGCGTTCCTTTTCTGCCGTCCCGATGGGACTGAAAAAAATACCTGGTCGTCTAAACCCGGCAATGAATTGCCGGGCTATTTTCAATTGTCTCTACGAGACAGCGTTCCCACGCAGGAGCGTGGGAACGAGGGAAAAAGCCTGATGACCCCTTTTGCCCCTATACAGCCCCTTTGCACAATTCACATCCGCTACCCCGGCTGGCCTAATTTTCATGCCCTTATTGCCCCTTTAGCGCCCCTTTTGTTAACTGGTAGTAAACGCCCTTTCCCGTCGTTCCGATCTTTTTCAAGAGACCGAAAGCGACCAGATCACTTAGATCCGTGGATGCGGTTCTTTTGGCAGCTGATGAAGATCTTGTATTGTGCATCCGACATAACCATCAGTCCTTTTACCGAATGGTTTGTTCAATCATGATGAAGGGGCAAATCAGCCGGCCACATCCTTTCTGGAAACGAATTTTCGTTTGTTTTTCACAATCTGGTCCGCCAGCACCCCTGCCCTTTCCTCAATCTCCAGCCGTTTGTGGATGGGTTGGGTTTGTGCGTATTCCGTAAAAATGTTGATGAAGTCGAACATGGTGGCGTTTGTGCGGTGTGGCGAATTGAAAACCCGGGAGGCGTACTTTCCGGCGAATGTTTTCGGGATGCGATCGATAATGGAAGCCTCATATTCTGCCTGCTCCGCACGGATCATACGGGTCTTGTGCCGTTTAGGGATTCGGTGTTCCGCCATGATTCTGGACCGGGAACCGGGGATAATGTCGAACACCTTTCCCGACATTTTGGTCCGGGCCAGGGATTCGGGATCAAAATCGATGGCCATGAGGGATTTGACGGCCGTTCCGGTGGACCCGATCTTCCGTTCCACTTCGCGAAATGACTTCTCCAGTCTTTTCATGAAATTCTGTCGTTTGCCGGAATGAAATACCCGGGCGTGGGAAGTGCCGGCCGGCACAATCAAACCGTTGGCGCAAAGGAGGCGGTTGACAAAATACTGGATGCTCACGGCCGCATCCCCCACCATGCTGTTCTTGAATTGAATGCCGATCTCCGTTACATCCTCCCCCTCACCGCCTGGCCCGGTCACGCGGCCGCTTTCGATCTTGAGGATGAACCTCAAAAACAACTGGGTGTTGACGGAGAAGCCGTTTACGTATCGAAACCGCCCGAGGCTGTCTTTGGGGAAAAAAGCGATCTGGCCACCACTCAGAAGGTCCTGGATGTCCCGGATGAAATCCTGGTTGGAGTAAAACACGTAAGATTTGGAAACCGCTCCGAGCACAGTACCGGACCGGGTGTTGACCACAAAATCATGATCTTCAAGCCGCTCCATCATGTCCTGCTGAACCATCAGGTCGTTTAAGAGTTCGCTGATGAGCCCCGGCCGCTCAACCCGCTGCAGGGTGTCCAGGCGGAGGTTCAGCTTTTGGGTCAGTACGCGGATGCCGTTGTGGTTGAACCGCAAAAACCTGTTTTCATCCCCGAAATATTCATCATCGAAAAAACGGGCGCCTTTTTCGATCAATTCCCGGATGGACACCCTTTCGAGCCGGTCCTCGTTGTGGGATATCCAACCGTCAACGTCCTTCAGGCTTGAAAACTGCGTCTCGACGATGGGTTCACACAAAAACGGCATTTTCTCCTCCGGTTGTTTTCGGATGCGTTCCCACGCTGGAGCGTGGGAACGAGAATAGCCCGGGGCTAAGAAATACAAAACCCCGTTCTCCATACTGTTTGGAAGTAACAGGGTTTTTTGGCTCGATTCAAACCATTCTCAATCCTCTTTTTTTCATTGAATCAAAGAAGGAATTTGGTTCACGAATTCGTTATAATGTTGCCTACACCTAACTAGTCATTAAGTCAATATATATTTTATTCCGAACACCGCTTTGTGGTCGTTTCCCTTCCTGCTCATGGCACCTTGCACCCCACATCCCAATCCGTGGGGCAATTTCTCCATATATCTCTACGCCCATCGATTGCGTCTTCTGCTTGAAAACCTCTCGATTCTTGAATCCACTATATTTCTGTCCGGGTCATCTGTTCCAGATAATTCCTGATAACGGTATCCATGTTTAGGGAACTTCCAAAAAATAATCTACGCATCCTGCTTGCCCTTTTGCCCGCCTTCTACGTTGTGACAACAGGCACATAGCTCACTATGCACCTGATATCACGCCTTGCCTGATCTTGTAAAAACGGGGGAACAAAAGTTCTGCGCGATATGCGTATATTATTTTCTTCCAGTTCCCTTATGTCTCCTTTCGCTGAGTTTGGAGGTATCGTAACAACGGAATTATCATCGGTTCATTTATTCGCACTCCCCCGCCACGGTCCGCCTTGTACCCAGACCAACTCAAAAGATCTATTCTGGAGCAATGCTTCGATCACAGGTCTCAGGAAAGCAGCCACATCCCCAACAACGGCATCAAGGTCTCCTGCTATCATATCCGGTTTGGCTTTGCGGACGAATGCCCGCCACTGAGTCTGTTTCTGTGTGTCTTTCCTGAAGGCATCGGAGAAGGCAAACGGCAGACCGTCAGGCAGCGGCGTGGAGCGACGCTCAAAGGTGTTGTGCACAGCTTGGCACAGGGTCTCGCCTCCAAACTCAAAGAGCCTGCTCAAAAGCCAACAGATCAGCATCCTTAGTCACTCGGTAATTCTGCCCCTTCCAAACCAAAAACAGACTTGCTCCTTTGAGAATAAACCTGTCGGCATAGGAGGATGTGCTAAGGAACGTGGCCGCAATAACTTCCCCAACCATGCATCATAGCTTCAGACCATCTTCGCCCGATCTGAAATAACAAAAACATTGAAATAGCTTGCTATTCCCTCAGCTTTTGTGATTTCAGATCGAACAAATCTGGCCCAAATCTATGCGCCTTCTTGTGAAAGCTATTACGGCCACGTTCCTAAGGCGGTACAGCAGACGTTCAACTCCATAGCGGAAGAGCAATAGGTTAAAATCTTCTCCGTTGGCCTTTGCATAGGCAAGTATCCGCCGAAAGACAGAATGCCCGAAATTTTGTTTTTTTGCCACACTCATACAACCCCTTCCAGATAAGGGCGCATCACATTCGCAACGCGACAGACTTTAGCGGCGCTCCAGAGCTCGTCCATTGTGGCTCTCCGAATCCGCCAGGTCTCGCGAAGTGCTTCCAACGCTACGTCCAGCCCAATCTTGTTCCGGAACTTAAAGCAATCAGCCACAGTCTTGGCCGGACTATAAACTTTTACCCGAACGTTACTCACCTTGTGCTCTTCGATGCCAAAGCTGAAGGCCTGACCAGAGAACCGCATCACCTGGAGAGGTGGATAATCAATTTCAGGTTTCCAGGATGTGCCCTCAATGGCTATCCACACTTCGTGGGGAAGCTGAGTGGTCAGGTTATGAAATTGGAGTGCTGAGAGCAAGCATATGACAGCGTTTGGAACTCGTTTAGCGACTTCAGCCAGCGAAAGAGACTCACTGGTCAGGCCATCTGGCAGGGTGTAGAGTCCGCGCCCTACACGCTCCAGTTCGCCATTTCGGTACAACCTGAGCAGGTATTCACGGGGAATACCTGCCGCCTCAACATCGCGGGGGCGAACGATCCCCATCCGCTGCACAAGTTCAAAAATTCTCTCTTTTCGATTCATGGGAGTCTCCTGTGTCATTTCCTCTATAATTGTAGACAATATTTGAGGAAATGCAACAAGAAACTTTCGCCCGCTTGACACAAGAGGAAAATGGCCCCCACCGGGGAATCGAGCAGGCGGAAAGGCCCCACGCAACTCACGCGGATTACAATGGTGGTTAACCGAAATTTCAATTATTGCATGGTTGACAAAATAGAAATCAGCCTATAATGTCTGAAAAAGTAAGAATAATGCAAAATAAGGGGTAAAAAATGGAATCGGTCATAACAAAAAAAGGGCAGGTGGTCGTACCTGTCTCATTGCGAAGAAAATATGGCATAGAGCCAGGAACAAAAGTGGTCTGGATTGATACCGGCTCGGTCATCAAACTGATTCCCATTCCGGGAGACGCCGTGGGCGCCCTGCGTGGCTGTTCCGAAGGTGAGAACCTTACCGGGAGCCTGCTGAGGGACAGAGAGGAGGACAGAAAACGTGAAAACTGATCTTTTCCTCCCCGATACCTCGGCAGTCCTTACGATGATGGATAACGAGGAAGGTGCTGAACTTGTGGAAGATATCCTTCGTACCAGGGAGATCCTCCTGCCTGCCATGGTCCTGTTTGAAGTCTATTACAAGAGCATCCAGTACAGGGGCATTGAAATCGCCGAGTTGAGGTATGCCACCCTGAAGAGCATCCGGGCCAGGCACATCTCGGAATTGACCGAACCGATTTTGCTGAAGGGAGGAGAGTTCAAGGCAACTTATGGAATGTCTCTGGCAGACGCGATTATAGGCGCCTGTGCGTTCATTTACAACGCCACCCTGGTTCATAAGGACCCGGAGTTTGAAGCTCTCACTATGGTCAACCAGATGAAACTCCCTTACAAATTGAAACAATAATCAGGGCCCATACGGCCCTATACCCCTTCCGGACCGGTTTCCTTTGGATTATGATATTTATTTGCATTTCAGGCGATTTTAGATTTGGAATACGCTACGGAACTGGGCTATTTTTCACTTTTCTGGACCTCTTTTCTGGCAGCGACGATTCTGCCCCTGAGCTCTGAAGTTGTTCTAAGCTATCTGTTATGGAACGATTTTGATCCAGTTATAGCGGTGTGCGTGGCGGCTTTTGGAAATGTACTCGGTTCATTCGTAAATTACGGTTTAGGGTATTGGGGCAGTATATTTTTCATCCGAAAAATAGCCGGAATTTCGGAAAAGGCATTTTCAAAGGCAAAACTGAGATTTAGAAAATATGGCGTTTTCAGTTTACTCTTCGCATGGGTACCCGTAATCGGTGATCCGTTGACGGTGGTTGCAGGCGTACTCAGGATAAACCTGCTAACATTTCTGATCCTTGTGGCAACCGGAAAACTGGCGCGATACATCGTCCTCTGTTATGCGGTCCTCCCATAAATAGCCGGGAAAGGGAAAAGAGAGAAGCCAAAAAACACCTGAAAGAGAGCGAAATTCAGGAAAACACACCCATCGATCACCCCGTTTTTACCCGATAACGTCCTCAGCCGAATCGCGGACCCGGCTGTTCAGGCCATGGGGCAAGAGTATAGGGAACGTACTTCACATTATCAGTTTATAGTCTCATATTAAGAACCTTCCTGGAAGCTATTTATTCTTTAAGTTTTGAAAAAAAGCGAATAAAAACTTATTATCTGAAGAACGTCCCCCCCTGTACACGTTGTGTACACGGTTGACAAAATGTACAAAACGACTTAATCTGTCTTGCAACCCTTTTAAGGAGGCAGTTACCATGACCAGACACGTTAGCGCCCGGGAGGCCCGAAACAGGTTTGCCGACATCATGGGAAGCGTCCGTTATGGGGGCGAGGAGATTATTGTTGAGCGCTCCGGGAGGCCTATGGCTGCTGTCATTCCCGTTGATACTTACGAGCGCCTGGTTGCAGAACGCCGGACCCGTTTTGAGGTGCTCGATCAAATCCGGGCGCACCTTCCCGATGCTACCCCCGAGGAAATTGAAAAGGATGTGACTCTGGCTATTGATGAGTTGAGGACCGCCCATGCTGAAGGTCGTCCTTGACACCAACATCTTCGTAAGCAGTCTCCTGTCCAAAGCCGGCCGTCCTGCAATGGTGATAGATGCCTGGCGGGCCGGACAATATCTTCTTGTCACATCCCGGCCCATCATCTCCGAAATCAAAAGGGTCGTCGAAGCCCCGCGCATTCGCAAGAAATATGGCCTCAGCCGTGATCGTATTGCGAGGCTCATCTTATTGCTCGAAAAAGATGCCATCGTCGTCCCTGGTCTATCGGCTGTGCCAAGGGCTATTCCCAAAGACCCCACTGATGAGATGTTCCTTTCAGCGGCCCTGGACGCTCAGGCCGACTTCATCGTCAGCGGCGACCGACACCTTCTTGATTTGGACGAATACAACGGCATCTCCATCTTCACCGTCCGGAAATTCCTGGAACTTCTGAGCAAGCAATAGGCAGCTAATGTTTTTGTTGATAACATCTCTTTTATCCTAACGAAAAATCCAGAGGGGCAAACAATAACCACAACGAGCTCAAAAAAACGGTTGTCAATTGAAATGGGAATGCGTATGGTTGACCAAGTGGTCACCTATGCTGAAGTTAACGTCAAAATTAAATGTTCACGGTTCACAGATCCACATAATCCATGAAAACACACCCATCGATCACCCCGTTTTTACCCGATAACGTCCTCAGCCGAATCGCGGACCCCGCTGTTCAGGCCATGGGCGAAAAACTTCTCAAAGGAGAACGCCTTGAGCCGAACGACGGCCTCGCCTGTTTCAATACACAGGATCTCATCGGTCTGGGGCAGATCGCATCCGCCGTTAAACAATCGCGGTATGGCGACAAGGCCTTTTTCATCTCCAACCATCACCTCAATTACACCAATGTGTGCGAAAACAAGTGCGGCTTCTGCGCCTTTCACAGAGACCCCCATTCAGAAGACGCATATACCTTTTCACCATCGGAAGCGGCGGAACTGATCGCCCGGAGCCCTGTGGCAGATCTGAGGGAAATCCATCTTGTGGGGGGATGCCATCCCGATCTTGGGCTCGATTACTACACTGACCTGCTGAAAGCCCTGACTGGGGAAAAATCTGCCCTGAAACTCAAAGCCTTCACCGCGGTGGAAATCGACCATATGGCATCAAAGGCCGGCATTTCCTCCCTTGACTGCCTGAAACGGCTTAAAGAGGCCGGCCTGTCGGCCATGCCGGGGGGCGGCGCCGAAGTCTTTTCAAAACGGGTCAGAGATGCCCTTTTTCCCAATAAGATCAATGCAGACCGTTGGCTGGAGATTCATGGAGAGGCTCATAGCTTGGGCATCGGTACCAATGCGACGCTCCTTTTCGGCCATCTGGAAACCGTGGAAGAACGGGTCACGCACCTCTTTCGGCTGCGGGAACAGCAGGACCTTTCGGAAGGATTCAAAGCCTTTATCGCCCTCCCCTTTCACCCGGAAAACACACCGCTGGCGCATCTGCCCGGCCCCACCGGCGTGGATATCCTCAAGACCATCGCCACGGCCCGGCTGATCCTGGACAACTTTGCTCATATCAAGGCCTATTGGGTGATGCTGGGTCTCAAACTCACCCAGACAGCTCTTCATTTCGGGGCCGATGATCTGGAAGGAACCATTGCCAAAGAACGCATCGCTCACCAGGCCGGCGCCGCTACCGCCCCCGGTTTAACCCGGAAACGTCTGGTTGAGATGATCGAAGAGGCGGGATTGGTGCCTGAACAACGGGACACCTTCCACCAACCCATTTAAAAATCCTAAAAAGAAAATGACTTCATCCATGTTGAAAGAAATCATTGAAACTGCGTCACGGGGACGTAGACTTGATCCGGACCAGGCCCTGCACCTGTATGAAAAAGCGGATCTCCTCTCCCTGGGACGACTGGCCCAGACCGCCCGTTTCAGGCACAACCCGCACCCGGTGGCCACCTACGCCGTGGACCGCAACATCAATTATACCGACATCTGTGTGTCCGGATGCGCTTTCTGCGCCTTCTACAAAGAAAAGGAGGCCCCGGAAGCCTATGTGATGGACCGGGAAACCCTCAATGCCAAATGCGACGAAACCCTTTCCCTCGGCGGCACCCAGATACTCTATCAGGGCGGACTTAACCCGGACCTGGATCTTTTCTGGCATGAACAACAGGTGGCCTTCATGAAAAACAAAGGCCTTCATGTGCACGGCTACTCCCCGCCGGAAATCGTTTTCATGGCCCGGAAAGAGGGGCTTTCAATCCATGACGTTATCCAACGACTCAAGGAAGCGGGCCTTGGCTCCATTCCGG
>JABGPV010000390.1 GCA_018644785.1 Deltaproteobacteria bacterium
ATCCTCCTGAGCAATTTTAGATAACCCATTCTAACAGGATTTTCGGGCCTATTCATGCACGCTTGCCGAAAGGACACGATGAAAAGAAAGAAGCATCCGGTATTCCGGACTTCGTAAATATTCGGTAACAACGCCATTTAAGTCGACCACTTCTCTCGATGTTACACCTCTCCTGGCCAGGGTGAGCAGATCCTGCACAATAGCAGCGGCCCTTTCTCCGGATTTCTGTATGGTAAAAATCGGTTTTCGCAAAGGGCTCTCTTCGGGCAGATCCATCAGAAGAAGTTCCGGATAGGTCACGATTCCGGACAGGATATTATTCAAGTCATGGGCGACCCCTCCGGCAAGGGTGCCGATGGCTTCCATTTTCTCGGATCGCTGAAGCCTGATCTCGAGTTCCTGTTTTTCCATGTCGGCAAGCCTTTTTCCGGTAATATCCTTCACGGTCCCGATGCCCGCAGCTTTATCATTATAGTTGATGACGTCTACATTCATATTGACATAGACACGGGTTTCGCCATCTTTGTGAAGCATTCGGAATTCATATTCCTTTTGCACGTTTTCTCCGGCCATTCGCCGCCTGTAACGTTCCGCCACGATGTTCCGATCTTCCGGTGCCACGAGCTTTTGAATATCCATCCCGATGATTTCCGCCAATGGGTACCCGGTCATCCTGGCCAGGGCATCATTTACAAACAGAAATTTATTGTCCTGATTAATAAAGACACCGTCCTGAATATTCTCAATGAGGATTCGGTATTTTTCTTCACTCCTCACGAGATCCGCCGTCACCTGTTTTCGTTCATTGATTTCCTCATGAACACTTCCGATCATCTGGTTGGTCACTTTCTTTAGAGATTCCAGGAGTTCAACATTGGATTCTCCTCGAACCCGCGCCATCAAATCACCTTTTGTTACGCGGTGCAGTACATCAAAATGCTCGGCCAGCCCCATGGCAAATTCATGGGATAAATCAACCATCTCCCCCAGATTCTCAGCCGTCTTGTTGACCAGTTCTTTCAATTTGGAAATCAGTTCAAGGCTGGACTCTTCCGGGGTCCGAACCATCGGGTCTCCGAAAGAAATTTTCTTTAACGCTTCGAAAACCTCTGAGAGCCCCAACGCCATCTCCAGGCTGATGTCTTCGAGCTCCCGATCCCTTGCTTCAAGGGTATTGCGCGTCTGCAAAATTTTTCCGGAAATAGCCTTGAAGGATTCTCCCATGGTTCCCAAATCCATATTGACGCAAAAGACCTCACATCCAATGCACAAATCCACCTTTTCGAGAACATCTTCCTGAATTTCATGATGGCAATGGGTACCATCCACCAGCCAGCAATGTTCTTTTTCGGACCTATACGCGGGGCATTTTACCTCCATACATTGAAAGATTTCCCAGCATTTTATCTTTTCGGCCATGGCTCCGTCCCATTCTCTACAAGTTGTTTTTCACAATTCTTTTCCGGCTCACCGAACACAAGATACAGATCTTCAAAACCGGATCTGAATCCTTTTTCTGCCGCTCCCCTCATCCCTGATGGAAAGAAACGTTTTTCCCAACCGTTCACACCACACGCGCACATCTCTTTCAAACGTCGGGCAATCTCCCAGCACCTCCAAGATGTCATCCGCATTCATATCCGGCGCCTTTACGGCAATTTTGAGGACGGGCTGCGGGCATTTCATTCCCAGCATATCCAGGATTTCTATGTCCATTATTCAATCTCCTTTATTAAAAATCAGTGGGTCGCACAGGCCATACACGGATCATAGGCCCGATAACCCATCTCAATGCGATTCAGGATCAAATCTGAAACCCTTCCTTCTTTTATGAATGCCCGGGCCGCTTTTAGAACGGACAGGCTTATGGCGCCAGCATTGTTCTGGGTGGCAACCAGCAGATTCAGCCGTTTAAGGATCGCCGCTTCATCTGTTTCATAGTGGTGGATCAGGGTCCCCCTCGGGGCTTCACAGATCCCCACCCCTTTACGGGGAGATTGCACCGGAATGTTTCTGATCTCCGGATCGGTCAGTTGATCATCTACAGCAATTTCACCCATCCGCTCCGCCGCATACAAAACTTCTATGAGCCGCGCCCAGTGATACACCAGGGTGTTGTGAACCGGTTTCCCGCCGCACACATCAAACATCCGTTCATACTCCTGCTGTGCCAGGGGTGTGGCCAGACCCTCTGAAGCATTCAACCTGGCAAGGGGACCCACCCGGTACAGCCCGCTCTCTTTTCCCTCACGAAGGCCATGCCATCCCACACCTTTGAGGTAGAGGGTTTTCATATAACTCCAGGTATCCACCCGTTCTTCCAGATGGTGCAAATAATCTATGGCGCCAAATTTTTCAAACTCCCCACCCTCGGGATCAACAATCCTAATTTCGCCATCATAAAAACTGACACGGTTATTCCCATCAACCATCCCCATGTAATAGGTCTCAAGGGAGTAGGCGTCCAAATGCGTCAGGTCAACATATTCCCGGCTTTCAAGCACCTCTTCTTCAAAAATTTTCAGACAACGGCGTGCAAATGCCAACGCATCCCGCGCAATTTCCTTTATCCCGATCCTTTCTTCCTCGGGTACCGGTTTTGA
Source organism: Deltaproteobacteria bacterium (assembly GCA_018644785.1). The sequence continues at coordinate 2,604 of JABGPV010000390.1, forward strand.
CACGCCGCCGGGCAACCCACAGACCGGGTAAAGCGGGCTCCCACTGACCAAAGCATTGAGACCCCGAACCCTTTTTCGAATTTCTATAACCTCTTCCCCGATCCTTTCCCCCAGTTTACCGATCACCCCAAAAATATTTTTCCCGAACCGCTTGTCATCGGAACCGACCAATATATCCGGCCCCCCGAGATAAAAGAAATGGAGGAGATGGTCTTCATAAATAAAAGCCGTATGCATCAACTCCCGTATCTTTTTTGCAGCCTCCGTAGGTTCAACATCAAAGAGATCATCCAGTGCCTTTACCGATGCAATATGGTGCGCCGTGGGACACACCCCGCATATTTTCTGTGTAAGGGTGGGCATTTCCTCCGCCGCCCTCCCCTCACAGAATTTCTCAAACCCTCTGAAATCCGGGACCTGAAAAAAAGCGCGATCCACCTGCCCACCGGAACCGAGACGTATCTCGATTTTCCCGTGCCCTTCCAGCCGTGTGATGGGGTCTATGATAATTCTGCGGGTCATGTTCGGGGTCCTTTTCCACCACCCAGAATGGAATGGGGGGCGCTATACCGATAAAAAAGTCCTCCCGGGTCGGGGATGGCATCCGTAATCCGCCGGATCTCATCTTCATGCTCGGCATCAATCATGGAAGCAATAAAAGACAATATACCGGCCCCATGATCTTCCATTGTTTCCAGGGGACCAAAACAGCCTCGACAAGGCATATTGGCCTGGATACAGCGGCTATCGCACCCGCCTCTTGTTGCGGGTCCAAGGCAGATCACCCCCTGGGGCAGAAAACATTTTTCCATATCCCACTTTGTTTCATGAACCCTTTTAAATCCTTTCAGGCTTATTTGTTCTGGCTTGCTATCCAGACGGGGACATGTGTGACAAAGCGTCTTCCTGTCCCCGAATACAAACCCTTTTTCCGGAAGCCGCCCCTCCAGTACGGCCCATACCGCTTCGCCCACGAGTTCAGGGGGGGGCGGACAACCCGGAATATAATAATCCACATCAATCACCTGATCCAGGGCCATTACCTTATCCGTTAATCCTGAAAGTTTCGGTCCCCGCACTGAATCTTCCTTAAACCCACCCGGCAAAATTCCGCCGGGATTTTTCACCGTAGGAACCTCCCTGAAGGACCGTGCCAGGATCTCAGGGACACTGTGGAAATTGCCCAATCCCACAATACCGCCCAGGTGAGCACATGTGCCATGGGCAACGACAAGTTTCGATTTTCGTCGCAACAGTCGAGCCATATGAGCCTGCTCATGGAGCCTTATGGCGCCGTTGATCAGAGTCAGATCGATTTCACCGTTCCCCAGTGCCTCAAGATCTTTGAGCCTACTGTCCAAAGCAACCGGCCAGAAAACAATGTCCGCACGCCTTTGAAGTTCAAGCAGATCTTCGGAAAGATCAATCACCGATTCCTCACATCCACCGCAACCGGAACACCAGTAAAGCGCGATCTTTGGCTTTTCAGGCATGGTTCTTTGACCCCTGTCCCCTCAATCGTTCAACCATTTCCCCGGCGATACGGGCATATTTTTCCCCGTCACCGGCTGAAACGGAATCAAACTTAAATC
>JABGPV010000391.1 GCA_018644785.1 Deltaproteobacteria bacterium
TCTTTCCGTCTGCCACGAAATTGTGGAAAGTCACGGCGGAACGATAACGGTGGGGAACGGGTCTGAGGGTGGGGCGGTGTTTACGATAACACTGCCCTTGGAAGGAAAGGATCTGAACCCTAAACCATTTTCGATTGCCGCATTGTCGGAGAAAATTAAGAAGGTATCGGAATAATGGGCATGGATAATGCCAACCGGGCAGACACACAGGTCTGCCCCTACCCAACCCATCTTTTGATTCACGATATGCCCGTAGGGGCGGACCTATGTGTCCGCCCTTCTGTTTGGGCTTTCCTGCATCACTTTTTTGTATTGCACCCGTCAGCATGTTACGATTCCTGAATCCTTTCAATTTCCAGCATGATGTCTTCCTCTTTGACCCTGTCGATTCCCTTCATACTGCAATATGCGGCGGCAGCATCAAGAAGGGCGATGGCTTTTCCCGGAAGATATTCGTCGGGCAGGTATTTTCGGCTCGAATAAACCGCGGACATTAAGGCACGATCTTCAATTTTCAGGCAATGGTGCTTTTCAAAACAAACCGCGATGCCTTTCAATATCCTGAATGCCTCATCGGCGGAGGGTTCCTTGAGGATGACCTTCTTGAACCTCCGTCCGAGGGCGCGGTCTGAAAACAGATGTTCCGCCCCATCAAAGGTCGTGGCGCCGATGCAGGGGAACTCACCGCGGGCAAGAACCGGTTTCAGAGCATCTCCAGCGCCGATGGATCCTTCCGCGGAACCGGCGTTGAGGAGCGTATGTATTTCATCGATAAAAATAATAATCCTGTCCTTGTTCTGTAGGACTTCATCCATTAACCCTTCGAGACGCTCTTCGAATTCGCCCCTGTATTTGGTTCCGGCAACCAGGCCGTTGAGGGAAATCAGGTAGAGCATTCTCCCTTTCAGGTGGGCGGGAACCCTGCCTTCAAAAAGGGCTTTTGCAAAACCTTCCACAACGGCGCTTTTGCCGACGCCCGGATGTCCGATAAGTAAAGGATTGTTGGTCTCCATCTGGCTCAAAATCTGGATGATCCGTTCGATTTGAGCTTCCGCGCCGATAACCGGTTTGGATCCCATGATGAAATTCTCTTCCGTGAGCAATATCCCGTATTTTTTTAAAAACCCTTTTGCCGTTTTTTTGGGGTCAGACAGCAAATGAAAAAAAGGGATCATCTCGGCGGGCAGTTCATAGGAGGATGGAACCAGGAAAAAGACCTTTTCGTTTCTTCCCGTAAGGCGCCGCCCCATCTCCTTGACCATCGAGCGAATCTCCCCCACGTCGGGGTGAATGCTATCCTCTTTCCCCATAAGATGGTGGAAATCCTCCAGCACATAATAAACTTCGTTTTGGGCCTTGTTGATAATGAACCGAATGGCCTCTTTTGGATCATTGAGCCCTGAATTGCTCTGATTATCGGACAAAGCGTAGCGTTTCGATTGATGATTGAGCATGAAGCCCTGTGCAAGGTCCCATAGGATGCCCGTCTTCCCTTCGATGCTGATGGACTGCATAAGCTGTTGAAGGTCGGCGGGATGGTCGTCATAGTGAACGAGAAACAGTCGCTGAGACGGTATAACGGCGCTTTCCGCGTCATTTTGTGGCAAGTTCAATGTTCTCTCCTGATAGGGTTGGAAATTTGAAAGTTGAAAAATGTCGATTGGAATTACGATTTGGATTATTTGGAGAGAAAGAAAAAACTGTGTAATCGGAGGAAAGGATGACCGAGGCTGATTCTTAGATGTGCGGCAGCTTGCAGGCGCTTTTTCCCTGTTTGAGTTTCAGGGAAACTTCCATCCTGCTCTCGGCATCATAAAACACGTTCCGCGCCTCCCTGAGCATTCCATCGTATTTCTTCAATTTCGGCAGTTGCCTCTCCCTTTGATCTGAAATTTCATCCAGGGCGGTTTCCATCTTGTGGATTCTTTTGACGAGGACGGTTCTTTCATTTTTCAGGTTTTCGTATTCCTCGGTCAGGGTTTTCCTAAGCAATCGGGTACTTTCTTCATCTTCCCTGGAACTCATCACTTTTAGCTTAATACTGTTGAGTTTGGCAACCAAAATTTCACTTTTTGATTTCAGACCTTCGATCCTGCCCGGATATTCCCCGATCTTTTCTTCGTTTGTTTCCATATCCTCGTTGATGGATGCAAGGGAGCTGTTGACGCGTTCAATTTCAGCGGACAATTCACCGATGCGGTTTACGTAAGCGCTGTTTTCTTCTGCCAAGAGCCTCTTTTTTTCTTCCATTTCGCTTTGATCCGCATGGGATATGAGCGCAATGTTATTTTCCTTGGTGTATTCCATTTGCCGGTAGTCCTCCCGTTCTATGGTGTACAAACGCGGATCGTCTTTTTCCGGATATTGGGTTAATCTCAGACGGATCAGGCATCTTTAAGCTCCTGGAAAAGTCTAAATTTTTCCTGGGTCGTCTCTTTCAATTCGGATTCAAGAAGATTCATTTTTTCCATGAGCGTCAGGCGTTCCCCCCGCAATGCGTCTGTTTCATCCCGGTAGTCGTTGTTCTTTTTCAGCGCCGCATTCAATTTTGCCTCTACGTAATCCATTTCAAGGATGATATCCTTCTTGTCCTCTTTGAGACTGCCGGTCTGTTTCCGGTATCTATCGATTTCTTTGTTAAGTTTTTCGATTTTCGATCTCATGGTGTGGATACTGAGCTGGGCGCCGTTTCTTTCTTCAATCAGCTCATCAATTTCCATCAGAAGTTCCCGATTTGAAGGCATTTCCGCCTCCATGCGGGAAATTTTCTCTTCAAGATGGCATTTCTCGGAATTTAGATCGACAACCAGCTCTTTTGATGCGTCGAGATCGTTTTCAAGTTTGGCGTTTAAATTCAAGACGCTTTCAAGTTGCGCCTCCATCCGTTTGATGACATCCAGCATATCAGAGATTGTTTTTTCGAGATCAACCGCGTAAGTCCCCTCTTTGAGGATCTCAAGACCCCTGATCTCCGACATGATGGCCTGGCTGGTCTCTTCCATGGTATCTGACTCAGGCATTACGACGTGATGTTCTGTGGACGTCTCTTTTTCTTTCAAAGCTGAAGGTGTCATATCTTCTCCTTTTGGTAGTAGAGAACCTTTGCCTTTTTTTCAACAACGTCAACCCTGTTTTGAAGGTCGTTCAAAGCCCTGACGAAGGTGCCTTTGATCTTCTTGTCCAGGTTGTCCGCGTCCCTGTATCTTTCAGGGATTTCTTCTTCAAGCATGCCCATTTGCAATACCAGCGCACCGATCTCGCCTTTCAGAAATCCCACGTTCTTGATCATGCCCTCAAGAATTCCCATATTGTCTTCATATTTTGCAGAAACGTCGGCGTAGATCTTGTCCATTTTGTTCATTTCAGATGCATAAAATTCGATTTCCTGCACAAGATCATTTTCTTCAGAGACCAACTCCAGAAGACTCTCTTTTTGTTTCTCCGAATTTTCCAACAGGGTTTTGGCTTCCCTCTTTTTCTTGACAAGGGTAAGCTCCAGATCGGTTATTTTTCCGGTCAAGGCCTTATTTTCATTCTTAAGGCTTTCAACCTCCCTGACAAGATCCACATCTTCCTTGACTGAATTCGATTCGTTCATGGAATATCCACCTTGAAGACCAAAACGGGTTGAGTGGTTTGTGTTGTTCCCCGTCAACGTTTACGCACTATGTTCAACAATGAGATCTGCAATCTCAGCTTTGGTCAGTTTCTCGTCGCAATCGATGTCGAGATCGTTGCAGATAGCGATGAGCTCCGACTTGAGTTTTTTAAGCAACTCTTCTTGGGTCAAGGTTTCTGCTTCGGGCTCTCCTTCTTCCGTTTCTTTCGGCGTTTCATCCGCGGTTTCTTCCATACTCTCGGCTTCCGGTTCCTCAACTACGCCACTCTCAGGCGCTTCGGCTTCGCCGGTTTCCAGATCTCCGACGCCCTCGGGTTCAGGTTCCCAGGGTTCATCCGCTTCAGCTTCAGGTTCAGGCTCAGGTTCAGGTTGATCAGCATCGGGAAACGCCAGGTCCTGATCAATTTCAGCTTCTCCCATCCTGGTTTTTTGCCACCAATCGACCAGTTCTCCTATGGCTTTTTCCAATTCAGCGTCACCTGCCTGCAAGTCAAAGACAATCTCCTCGCCCGTAATCATCTTGATGGCATCCAGTGCCTTTTTTT
>JABGPV010000392.1 GCA_018644785.1 Deltaproteobacteria bacterium
TTTACAAAAAGCAACGATGTTTTGGGCACAAGCAACCGAGGCAATCCAGCCGAATCGAGCCTTTGCACCCTCTGCCGCGCTGACTGCAACGGGCGGTGTGAAACCTGGCTATCCAGCCTGGTGGGCAGGAAGCTCCTCTATCCAAGAAGCTTTGGCATTGTTACCGCTGGCGCCAACAACACCACTCACGTAGGCGTTTCCTACAACTCCCTCCGAATTCAGGGATACGCTTACGGGGTTTCCGGATTGGCGGATAACCTGACCAACAATCCCGACGACTGTATTTTCCCCAATGTGAGTCTGGAAACCGAATTCGGCAATGAAGTGAAAACAAAGATTCGGATGCCCCTCATGACAGGGGCCCTGGGTTCAACCTTTGTGGCTGAAAAGTACTGGGATTCCTTTGCCATCGGTGGCGCTCTTTCGGGTATTCCGGTTGTCATCGGGGAAAACGTTGTGGGTGTTGACCGAAATTCCAAGATCAACCCGGGCGAAACCCGAAAAGGCAAGATTGAAATCTCCCCTGAACTGAACCGGCGTATCGATACCTACCTGCGGTATTTTGACGGATACGGCGCTATCATTGTACAGCTCAACGTGGAAGACACCCGAAATGGTGTGGCGGAATATGTCGTTGATAAATATGGAGAAAAATGCATTATTGAATTGAAATGGGGCCAGGGCGCCAAGGATATCGGCGGTGAAATTCAGGTGACCAGCCTTGAATACGCCCTTTTCCTCAAGGAACGGGGTTATGTGGTTGATCCCGACCCCACACTGCCCGAAGTGCAGGAAGCCTTTGAAAATGGCTCCATCAAATCCTTTGCGCGACACAGCCGGCTCGGCGGCACCAATCTCGACACCGTGGCCCAGGTGCGGGAAGATTTCATGAGCAGCGTGGATTATCTGCGGGAATTGGGTTTTAAACGGGTATCACTGAAGACCGGCTCCTACGGTATGGAAGAGCTGGCCATGGCCATAAAATTTGCCTCCGATGCCAAACTTGACCTGCTGACCATTGATGGTTCAGGCGGCGGAACAGGCATGAGCCCCTGGAACATGATGCAGAGCTGGGGCGTACCTTCCATCAATCTCCACGCCAAAGCCTATGAATATGCGAGCATGCTGGCCGCCAAGGGACAAAACGTGGTGGATATGTCCTTTGCCGGTGGATTTGCCCTGGAAGACCATATCTTCAAGGGACTGGCGCTGGGCGCTCCCTATACAAAACTGATCTGTATGGGAAGAGGCATCATGATTCCCGGGTTTGTGGGCGCCAACATTCAGGGTGCACTTAAGCCCGAAGAACGCGCCGCCGTAAACGGTCACTGGTCTGAGTTGCCCAAATCGGTCTTGCAGGTGGGCAGCACCGCCAAGGAAATTTTTGCCGGATATTTTGACGTACAGAAGAAGGTGGGAAAAGATGAAATGAAAAATATTCCCTACGGCGCCATTGCCTTCTGCACACTGGCGGACAAACTCGGGTGTGGGTTACAGCAATTGATGGCCGGCGCCAGAAAATTTTCTCTGGACAAAATTGCCCGCGGCGACCTCATGAGCGGCAACCGGGAAACCGCCAAAGAAACCGGGATTCCCCATGTGGCGGATCTGAACGACGAAAGCGCCCGGAAGATCCTTAACAGCTAATTATCCGTCTATTGCATTGACGCAACCAAAAGGCCTTCAGACATTTAATAGCCGTCTGAAGGCCTTTTTTCGTCCTTACATAGGTCAGAGGATTTCTCCGGAACTCGGACCGAGCCATTGCCTTTTCCGATGACGGATGATATCCTTCCCGGCAATCAAAACCCGGTGAGGGATGGAAAAAGGGGAATTTTTTGTCATGTTGAATTTTCAGAAGCTGACCATTGAACATTTCGTCAAGGAACTGGAGAGAGCATACCGTCGCAACTACAGTGACATTGAACCCGAGTTCGGGAATTTAATTGCGTGGTCAGGTCGGCTTGCCCTTGAAAACATCGCTAACTCCGATGCCCTTTACCACGATCTTTACCACACGGTCATGGTAACACTGGCGGGCCAGGCCATCCTGGAAGGCAAACATCTCTGTGAGGGAGGCATAACGCCCAGCGACTGGCTTCATTGCCTTATCGCATTTCTCTGCCATGACATCGGATATGTAAAGGGTGTATGCAGAAACGACACTGACACACGATTTGCAACCGGGGTGGGAGATAAAACCGTTGAAGTTCCGGAAGGCGGAACGGATGTGGCCCTCACACCCTATCACGTTGACCGCAGTCAACTTTTTGTGCGGGAGCGCTTTGGCGGCAAACTTTTAGACGGGTTGGAACGGGTCATCGATACAGAGGTTATTGCTTCATACATCGAAATGACGCGATTTCCCGTGCCGGATGATGAAGAGCACCGGGATACGAAAGGTTATGGCGGGGTGGTCCGCGCTGCGGACTTCATCGGTCAAATGGGAGACCCGGATTACCTGCGAAAATCGCCATCTCTATACTATGAATTTGAGGAGATCGGGCTCAATGAAAAATTGGGCTACAAAAGACCGGGAGATTTGCGTAAGAATTATGCCAAGTTCTATTGGGATGTGGTCAGCCCCCTCGTTCAGGATGCATTGCGTTACCTGCGCCTGACCCAAGACGGAAAACAATGGATTTCCACCCTCTATGCCCATGTTTTTACATCAGAACACTGAACCATTAACCGGCCGGTCTTAGAGGTTTCATGTTAACAACATAGATTCCCAGGCTCACAAGAATTAAAGAAACCGACAACTTCCATGTCAATGGTTCATGGAGAAAAACCACGCACGAAATTGTGGCAAATACCGGGGTCAGAAAAGTAAATGCGCTCAATCTGCTGACAGGGTATTCATGCACCAGATAAAACCATAGAAGATAACTTATAAAAGCCACAATAATCCCTTGAAACACGATTGACAGCACAATCGCGCCATCTAAATGATCGATGGGGGTTTCTTTTATAAGAACGCTGATCAAAAAAAGGATCGGAATGGAAAAAAGCGTCTGATAAAAAAGGGTGTTGTGAAAGGAAACCGATCCCACGAGACGTCGTTTGATGTAAATGGTGGTCAAAGCCCACAGAGCTGCGGCTGCAAATGCCAGAAGATCGCCCACAAGACCCACCCAGGACGGTAGACCAAGGTGTTTGCTGAGAAGAACAATGATGCCGATAAATGCTAGGGCGAGACCGGTAGTCTTGTAAACCGTAAGGCGATCATCCTTCAGAAAAAAATGCGCCCCCACAGCGTGAAAAAAGGGCGTCGCGTACAAGAGGATCCAGGCGGAAGATGCCGTGGTGTACAGCAGGGAAGCATACAAACAGGCAAATTCGGCGCCAAACAGAAGCCCCACCACCACACCGTCCCATAGGTTGGATGGGAAAAGAGGGACCTTTTTTGCTCTCATCCAGATTACCAGTGCGATGACAGCAATCACGGAACGAATCCCCGCACTGAAGACGGGCGCAATACCTGCATTGCTTATCTTGATGGTAACAGCGTTGAAACCCCACAGCATGCACAGGCCTGTGAGGATCGCAACAGCCTTTAAATCAAGGGTCTCTTTTATCACTGGCGAATTCAAACGGGTCTACCCCCAACGCCCATCGTCTCTTCGCCTTAGATCCGTGTAGCCCACCTTGCCCTGATCATTGATAAACGAATTCAACAACCAACTCACCACGCTGATAATCAGACCGCCGAAAACCGCCGACCAGAATCCGTGCACCACAAAGCCCGATATAACACCCGAGGCCATTTTGAGCAAAACCGCATTGATGATGAATGTAAAAAAACCGAGTGTCAAGATATTGATCGGAAGGGTTAAAATCAATAGAATGGGCCTGAAAAAAACGTTCAGGACGCCCAAAATGGCCGCCGCAAAAAAAGCGCTGGAAAATCCATTTACCTCTATGCCCTGAATAAGATAGGAAGCAACCATTATCGCCACTGTGAGAATCAACCACCTGACCAGAAGTCCCATGTGCTGTTTCACTCCTCAAGTCTGAATACTTTATGCTTCAACAATTTGAAGCTGATATGGTATTCTAACAAAATGCTTTAAGCCGCATCAATGAAATAATGATTTAGAGACCATCGGAGGATGGAACATGGATCCTCGGCTTGAAAAAGGCACGGATCGGGAA
>JABGPV010000393.1 GCA_018644785.1 Deltaproteobacteria bacterium
ATCAACCTCTCGTCTCGCACGCCGCTATTGGGTTTCAGTGCATACCTGGCTCGCATCACCTTTGTGGGTTTCAAACATGGAATGGCTATCACCGTCCAATCCCTCTATCCCACCAAATGGTGGCTGTCATCTTCATTAAAATTCATAAAGCTAGACTTCAGGGCCGTGGGGCAGCTATCGATCCGCGTGTGCTTCAGGGCCTTCAGGACGGCCAGGATCACCAGGACCGGTGCTGCGATTGCGATGGTGATTAAAATTTGCATTCTTTGCTCTCCCTTCCCCCCTTCAAAAAAACCAATCAATCATCCAAACGTCGGGGACCGTCCCCGGATTCGGTTTCTATATGAACCAACCTTTGGGGAGATAAGATTGAATCCATTCTCGAATATTCACGCCGGCCTGATGGGCCTCGGCGGGATCTTTGCCTTTGGGTATGGGGCATATTTTGGCGTTTGGGAATTGTTCCCGCCACCACCGGGCGGCTTGGTGCCCGGCTTTGTCGTTATCCAGAGCCACCAGGATGATGGGGGCTTGTTTAAGAGCGGCCCAGGCGGCGGCGTCCGGTTTTCGGGATGAATTGCCGAGGGCGATGACGCCCGTCATGTCGCCCGCCTCGTTTCGAATGAGGATGCCGTCCAGCTCGGATTCGACGATGGTGTAGGCTTCCCGGCTAGGCAGGTGTTTCATGATGGTGCACCGCATGTCGCTTCCCGGGATGACATAATATCGGGGATCATCTTTATCTCGGCGGATCCGGATGCGGGTGACGCGTCCCTTGACGATGCAGGGGATCACCAGGCCTTTTGGGAGCCATAGCTTTTTTGGGGTTCCGTTTTCTTTCAGTACGGGGGACAGGTCCCAGACGGAACGGGGGCGGAACATGTCTTTCCCCTTGTTCCCGATGTTGAAGCCCAGGCGGCGGAATTTCATTTCCATTTCATTAATCCCACGGTCTTTGAGCCACTGGCGGCATCGGGCGGCGGCGGGATCCGCTGGGGCGCTTTTGCGGGTGGGTGGGATATACATCAAATGGTCTTGGGACCAGGCCACAAAGGCTTCCGCTTTTTCAAGCCAGATGTCACCGGGGGGCGGATCCTGCGGGGGTGGGGTGTATTTTGCGATGACGGGCGCCATGGTACGGCCAGGGATGGCGGTTTGCTTGATGGCCTTGGGGATGCGCGGGGTGTCACCGGATTTTGGTCGGTCATCAATGGTTTTGCCCAGGTATTGGCAGGCGCCCTGGAAGGAATAGTTTTCGAAATCCCTTAAAAATTGGATGCCGTCTCCGGCGCTTTCGCATTGGCGGCACCAGAAGGATCCTTCGCCCTGGTTTTCTGCCGGCCACACGTGGAAACGGTCTTTTCCGTTGCAGGCTGGGCATGGGCCATGATATTCCCCGCCTTTGTGGCTGCTGACCCTTTTTAGGGCCACGTGTTTTTGGGCTAAATCAAGAACATTCATGGGGCGAAACTCCTATCTGGACCATGCTTTTTCCTTACCTCTTGACTCAAAAAGCCTCTTTTCAATGTTAAAACAATACTTTATCTCTCTTTTCTTCTTTCTTGTTTGGACCATTGGACTATAAAAGGTCTATATGTTAGAAAAAACGAAAGTGTGTTATTAAAAGTTCGGCATATATAGGGGAATGGTCCAATGGTCCAAAGGTCCACATTAGGGTTCCAGTAAGCGGAGGCCATGGTATATCACCGTTCCTTTCTTCTCTTTTTCGAAGCGGTCTTTGAGTAAATTCCCGAATTTCTTCTGGCTGAATGGGCGTTTCGAGACGTTATTCTCGAACCATTGCTTAAAATCGTCGTACAGGGCGGAGGCGTGAACAAAGGCATCCGGATGGATATAACAGCGATCTTCTATGAAATCGGCCAGGAGATCTTCGTCCCTGCGGTATTCGTCGGTGGCGTCTCTGATAATGTCGGGTGGATTCAATCCCATCTGTTGCCACTGAAGACAACCACGGACCATCCAAGCCAGAATGCCGGTGGCTTCGGCTTCCAATTTGTCTGAAAGGTCTTTATCGGCGCGGAATTCGTTGTCCTTCTGGGGTGCCCGGTCCACGAAACTGTAATTGAACGGGATTAAATGGATGCGCTCCCAGAATGCGAAATCCGAGGCGGGCGCGTGGGGTTTGTGATTGGTTAGCAGGATCAGGGTGTGGGTGGGTCGAAACGATGTTTGGCGGCGGTCGTGGGGTGCTCTGCCCACCAGGGTGTCTGATCCGGACAACCACTTAATACGGCTGGGTGAAAACTTGCGGCCTTCATCCGCTTCGGAAGCAAAGGCCATGCGGAGACCTTTAAGGGCCATAATGTCAGGGGATGGCCCGGCGCTGCTTCGGCTGTGTCCCTGGTCAAGGAGCATTTCCGATTGAATGGGTGCGGCCAGGGGGCCTAATATCCGGGAGATGGTTTCCACGATGGTGGTTTTGCCGTTGCGGCCCTGTCCCCACAAGATTGGCAAAATGTTTTCCTTCGGGACACCGGTTAAGGCATATCCGAAAAGGCGGGCCACGTAGGCGACCAGTTCCGGTTCCCCTGCGAAAATTTCGCTCAAAGTCTTTTCCCAGATGGGGCATGGTGCGTTGATGGAGTCCCATTCGGTTGGGGATGCTTTGGTAAGGTAGTCGGAAGGCCGTCCAGGCTGTAGCTCACCGGTGCGTAGGTCAACCACCCCGTTGGCGCAAGCCAACAACCATGGGGATTGGTCCAGGTGTTCACCTAAAATCGCCAGGGGTCTTTCGCCATTCTTGTGGGCCATGCAAAGGCAATTGATGCGACCCCGGTCTGATCGGAGGCGTTTGACCCGTTTGTATATTTGCCCCTGGCGCCCCTTTAGGGTCTTGGTGGCGGATTCGTTTTTCTCCTTTATGGCCTTGCTGATATCTTCAACCAGGCTTCGGGCTTCGGCCAGGTAGGAAAGGGCCACGTCTTCAACAGCGATATGAGCCTGGTCCATTTCATCCAGGGCCCAGAAATGATCTTGCCAGGCCATCCACTCTTGTGAGGATTTATTGAAAACGAAACGACCGTCATTTAAGGCGGCGTATAGGGTGCCGTCGCCAAGTTCGTTGGCAAGCAGGCAATCCATGACAAATTTTGAAAAGTCCTTCTCCGCCTGGTCTTTATTTTCAGTCATTCCGTTTTTCCATTCCATTCAAAATCTGAAAAATGTGCACACATCGAGCTGGGGGAAACCGTTATTGGCTGTACTCTCCACAGGACCCATTGCGTTAGGACGTTTTTGGATATTGGGCGGTGACCATGAAAAGGGGGTAGGGGGATGCCGAATCCGCCCTTTGGATTCGGGTTGATGATGTTCATTGGCATTCCACGTTCTGGTACTCGAATCATCTTAATTGACTCCTTGCCAGGTTTATGGTGCTTGCAATGTTGCTTACGGCTTTCGGGTTGATGCCTAACAAATTACATATCTAATCGGCCTGGCCTGTTTTTAAGTACGCGATGGCCTCCCTGTGCTCTCTAGGGGAAGGATCTCCGGCGCCCTGGGCGTCTTTGATGGCCTTGATCAATACAGCGGCCCATAGTTGTCGTTCTGGGGTGTAGGCTGTTTGACATTCTGTGAGTGCACAGTGGAGCATCTCGGCACCTCTTGAACCGGTATGTGGTAAACGTGAATCCATGTCTCCAATATGCTGTCAATGGACTTCTGGAAATCGGGGTCAGTATCCCGGAAACCGTCTTCAACCAGGCGTCCTGGGACCGGGCGAAACCATAGGATCTGCGTGTATCTTTCGAGCCAATTTAAAGCCATGGGCATACAGGCATCCACCACGTCGGACAGGCCCGCATGTTCGGCATAGGCCAGGCTGTCTAAAATGGTCCGGTCACAGATGATGAAGCGGGATGGATCCGCCTGGGCTTCGATTTCTTCCAGCATTTGACGATGGAAGATCCATAGCTGGGCTTCCTCGCTGGTAGTCTGGTTGACAGGGTAGGGGCAACTCCGGGCCACTTCACTGATCATAAGGCAAGCGCAATGTGCCATCTGCCTCATGATGCGCTTCCCGTAGGTGGTTTTGCCTGTTCCGTGGGTTCCCATTAGACCGATATTGTTCATGTCAGTTGCTCCAGGTAGGCTTTGAGTTTGA
>JABGPV010000394.1 GCA_018644785.1 Deltaproteobacteria bacterium
AATCCATTTACATCCTTTTTGTTACGCTAACATATATTGGGTGGAAAAAATATATTACGAAATTATCAACCTATCAAATTATAACATTAAATCTACTGGTTAGCGCATACGCATCACTCCCTTCAAAATATTCCTTAATAAATTAAGGGTATTGTGTTATACGAAAGTAATATCATATGAAAATTCCATATAGCACGATTTCTAAAATGTGTTATAAAAGTTTGAACTGAAAGGATTTTATGAACATAAGCAGCCAAAACAAATCCACAGCGGCTCGGAGATTCTGGGACGCGTTTAAGGCCTGTGCGGAGGAAAATCGCGTGCGGCCTGACCGGTCCGGTTTCTACGTGAGATGGGCGCAAGCGTTTGTTGATTTTCTCCCTGAAAAGCGGTTGAGGGAGCGATCGCGGGAAGATATTGAGTCGTTCCTCGCTCAATTGGCCGAACGGCCCGGCATCAAGCATTGGCAACTCAGGCAAGCCGAGCATGCCCTGAGGATTCTCTACGAAACGTTTCTTCCCGGCTACGCCCCGGAGAATGCGGCCAAAAAGACGGTAAAAAGCCAAACAGGGAAGCCTCCCGAGGGTTTTCGTCCAGGGCCTGGGGCCTTCCGCGATCGGGTTGTTCCCGGCGAGGTTGAGCGCCTCTTTTCGCCCTTGATCACTGCCCTGAAGTCCGAAATCCGCAGCCGCCATTACTCGATCCGCACAGAGAAGGCCTACGGGGACTGGGTCCGGCGATTCATCGCCTTTCAGAATTATGCCGATCCGCGAAAGATCGATGCTGCGGCTGCGGTTAAGGAATACCTGGAATACCTTGCCACAGTAAGAGCGGTAGCGGCCAGCACGCAGAACCAGGCCCTTAATGCCTTGGTGTTTTTCTATACGCATGCATTGAAAAAGCCTTTTGGAGATATGGGTGGGTTTGTCAGGGCCAAGCGTCCGCAACGGCTGCCAGAAGTGATGACCCGTGAAGAGGTTGAGGATCTTCTGGCTCAGATGGATGGGGTGACCGGCCTCATAGCGGGTTTGATGTACGGTGGCGGACTCCGGATCATGGAATGCGTGCGCCTTCGGGTCAAGGACATTGACTTTCCCCGCCATCAAATCATGGTCCGCGACGGCAAAGGGCAAAAGGACCGGGTGACCATGCTTCCGGAACGTTTTGAGGTTTCCTTGAGGGAACATCTTGCCCGTGTAAAGGCGATCTATAAAGAGGATCGCGCCAAAGGAATTCACGGAGTATATATCTGGCCGGCGCTGGCCAGAAAGTACCCGAAGGCGGCATCTGAATGGCGGTGGCAATACGCGTTTCCGGCAAAAGGCCTTTCGGTGGATCCCCGAAGCGGAACTGCGCGCCGGCATCATATCAGTGAAAGCCTGGTCCAGAAGGCCGTGAAATCGGCTGCCTCCCGGGCGGGTATCACTCGAAAGGTGAGTTGTCACACATTGCGGCATTCTTTTGCCACCCATCTTTTAGAGGCGCGTTACGATATCCGTACGGTGCAGGAACTCCTGGGCCATGCGGATGTGTCCACCACCATGATTTATACCCATGTCTTGAACAGGCCGGGACTTTCGGTTCAGAGCCCGGCTGATTTTGATTCTGACAACGTTGAACAAAAGCCTTGAGGATTCAGGCGCAAGATCAAAAGCTCAAAGCAAAAGACGCCGGGCTCTCGGTACTGTGCTCTGACCTAAGAAACAGATGAAGAAGCATTGACTTGATAAAGTGCTTTATCACAATTTGTTACCTATTGTAACAAAAAAAGATGCCTTTAAGCAACCGGATAATAGTGGTCAGCCCTGAAGCATGTATACCCGCAACTTGTTTTATCACAAGCCTCGGGGTGATTTTTCCAATCTGATGGCCCCTCTTGTCACAAAGTCACACTGCCAATTGGTGCTT
Source organism: Deltaproteobacteria bacterium (assembly GCA_018644785.1). Next base: position 1,909 of record JABGPV010000394.1, read on the forward strand.
TGCAGGCATTTTTTTAGAATTGCTGGTTCTTTGGGCGTAAGAGTCCTTTCCATCACTATCCGGAATCAATTTCCGGAGAATCCAGAGGACGTTGTTGACTTTGATGACTTAACGAGTCCATTGTTTGCGAAGAGGACGCTTATTTCAAGGAACTGATTCGATATTTCCTCGTTCCCACGCTCTGCGTGGGAATGCACTTTAGACGCTCCGCGTCCGTTAACATAAACCCATGATAAAAAAGGTTATTACAATGGGCGGGGACGCAGAGCGTCATGAAACGTTCCCACGCAGAGCGTGGGAACAAGAGGCTTCATTTAAATCCACTGCGGTCAGGGCTCGCAAAAAATATGGCAGAACTGTAAAAGTAGTCGGTAAGCCATAATTCATCAAAGTCAACAACATTCCCATCTTCCTTCGACAATATTGTCGACATGAGACGCCGATTGTCGAAACCCCTGCGGCCCTATTTCATATAACTATTTGTTTTTATTGTAAAAAGATTTTTGGCACAGTCTTTGTATTATATTTGAGAAAACGACTTAACGCTAAACACAAAATTTATCAAGCAGGAGATCAGCAATGGATAAGGTTTCACAGAAATCAGTCGTACGGAAAGGGTTTAAACGAATGGTTGTTTTGGGATTGGGACTTACGGTCGCAGCCGGGTTCGCTCCAGTGACGAGCTGGGCAGGTTTCCAGGGTTCGGCCAATCAAACCTGTCGCTTCAACGCACAATCACAGGATGGCAATAGTCATCTCATGCGGGTTTCTGAGGGTGAAAAGACTATCATGGCCCGCAGAGGGAACCGGTCTGGCGGTGGAGGTGGAATTGGACAGAGAGGGGGTGATAATTCAGAGAGTGGGTATCGGTATGGATCGGGAGATGGAACCGGCACTGGAGACAGACCTGCCGATGGAACCGGAAACGGCGCCAAAAAAGGTGGTGGGACAGGAAGCGGAGACTGTGACGGCACAGGCCAGGGAAAGGGCCGTGGTAACCGAACAAATTAGGAAGGTTTAAGTGTATTTTCAGCAATCATAAATTAATTTAAAGGAGAATAAAGTGATGAAAAAAGTTTTAGCGAGTAGCGTAGTGGTTTTAATGATACTTTTTTTAAGTGCAGGTTTGGGTCTGGCTCGTAACGGTGGCGGCAACGGCGGTGGTGGAGCCGATGGTGGTGGTGGAAGTTGCAGCGGAACGGGCATTTCCCTTGTTTGCTCCGGCGTTCCGGCAACAATTGAAGGTACGGTAGCCACTGAAAGCTACCTCGGCAGTGGTTTGCAAATCGATACAGGATCAGCAATTGTTGTCATCTACGGTATCGGCCCGTATTGGTATTGGGAAAATGCAGGGGTAGATCGACCCTCGATCGGTGAAGCGGTAACTATCGATGCAATGGAGGTCACATTCAGCGATGGAACGATCAGGATAATTGCCATGTCCATAACCGTGAACGGAGGAAATGAGCTTCAACTGCGTGAACCGTGTGTTGTAGATGTCGGAGGGTGGCCCTTGTGGAGCGGTGGTAGATATAACAACTGATTGCACATAGAGATATATCCATATTTCCTCGTAAAAAAAGAAAGTCCTCCTTCGGCGGACTTTTTTTTTGATGGATAAGGTGTATACTATGAATATTGAAACCGGTGAGGGATGGGCAGAGACACTAGATAAGGATCTGATTCGTGGTTGCATTTTCGGAAATCCCGGAATTTTTCTTATGGCCTTGGAAAAAGTGTGTACGTTTTTTCAGCACACGAATCCTTCCGATTTGTTTGTTTTTGGCGGTATGTTTCTGCTTCCAGCTCCTCCGGATTCCTTGTGGATCAGCAATGGAAATTTTCGTGGATGGATCGGTGGGATATGATTCCAATCCGGCACTCGCGGAACAAGCCGAAAGTTCGTGGTTTGCGGCTTATAGCGCGGGGCTTGCCAAGCAATTCCTCCTGACGGATGTTCTGATACTGGATACGGTTCTGGATGCCGGCTATCAGGATTACCGGCAAGTTGAAGACAACTACAACGGTCAGGGAAAGGTCATCCTCTCCTATCCTCTGGAAAACGGACTGATTCTACCCTCCCTCCTCGGTGGGGTAGCGGCATATCGTGATCATTTTATAGAAGCGGAGGAACGTAACGAGGCCCTGGCGGGCATTGATGTGAGCATGGTTCTATCAAAGCGCTTAACCTTGGGTTTTGAACATTCC
>JABGPV010000395.1 GCA_018644785.1 Deltaproteobacteria bacterium
CCTTTCAAACCGGATCAGCTCTCCCTGGTGATGGAAAAAGTCTTTCATCAGCATAGACTCGCATCCGAATACCACTACCTTAAAGCACAGTTAGAGGAAAAAACCCGTTTCGATAATATCATCGGGCAGTCTCCCGCCATGGAGGATATTTTCAAGATCATCCCGGAGGTTGCAGTGAGTGAGTCTTCTGTCCTGATCTTGGGAGAAACGGGTACCGGAAAAGAGTTGGTTGCAAAGGCGATCCATGCCAAGAGCAAACGATCCAACGGTCCTTTTATGGCCATTAACTGCGGCGCCATCCCGGACACCCTCCTTGAAAGTGAACTCTTCGGGCATCAAAAAGGGGCCTTTACAGGGGCTGTAAATCATCGAAAAGGACTCCTGGAGGTTGTTTCGGGAGGAACTCTTTTCCTGGATGAAATCGGCGAGATAAGCTCGAAGATGCAGGTGGATTTATTGAGGGTGTTGGAAGAGAAGAAGATCACAAGAATCGGCGAGAGCGCGCCCATTGATGTGGACTTTCGGCTCATCTCTGCCACGAGGCGGAATCTGGAAAAGGAGGTGGCCGAAAGAGAGTTCCGGGAAGACTTCTATTATCGTGTGAACGTGATCATCATCCATATTCCCCCTTTGAGAAAAAGAAGGGAGGATATTCCCCTGCTGGCCGAGCACTTTCTCCAGAAATACTGTCATGAGACCGCCAAAAAGGTTGATCATATTTCCCGGGATGCCACAGCGCTCTTGAAGGACTATGACTGGCCCGGGAATGTGAGGGAGTTGGAGAATGCCATTGAACGGGCCGTGGTGCTCTCCAAGTCCAGGACCGTGGGGGTTCGGGATTTCTCTTTCCTCAAACCAGCATCTTCCCCGGTTTCCAGGCAGCGCTCACTCAGGGAGATGGAGAAGGAGTATATTCAGGAGATCTGGGCTGAATGCGGGTGGAACGTTACAAAGGCCTCCAGGATCCTGGACATAAACCGCGTGACCCTGCATAAAATGATAAAACGGTACGGGTTAAAAAGACCCGCTTCCTGACCGGACCCCATTCATGAACGCGCAAAGTAGTACAAGAATACGGCTCGGGGTGGTGGCCCTGGGGAAAATCCCCGAAATCATACCCAAATCCATAGCAGCCCATATCTCAGGCTATCTCAATCTCAATACAGACGTTCTTCCCTCCCGGGAACTCCCTTCATACGCTTTTAGCAGAGAGCGATTGCAGTATGATGCGGGGATTATCCTGAAACACCTCGAGCAGGAACATCTCCCGGATTACGAAAAAATTATCGCCGTGGTGGAGGTGGACCTGTTTGTCCCCATATTTACCCATGTTTTTGGGGAGGCAAAGCAGGGAGGGAAGTGCGGGCTGGTTTCCGTTTACAGGCTGAATGACGAGCAGGATGATTCGGCACCCCTGCCCCCCCTTTTGCTGGAGAGGGCCGCCAAGGTGTCCCTTCATGAAGCGGGGCATCTTCTGAATCTGGTCCATTGCACTGACGAAAGGTGCCTCATGCACTTTTCAGGCAAGCTGGCGGATTTAGACGGGATGCCGCTCTATTTCTGCAGATATTGCGGTGCCTATCTTCGGGATTTCCTCAAACGGTAAACGCTCCCCCGCGTCCCGGCACAGGGGGTCATTCATGAGCGGAACGGGGGGAGTGGCAATCAAGTTTTACAGTTTTTCAGTTCCCAGAAAGGTTGTGGTGAGTTTATCCCAACCCACATCAGGGAAGGCACCGAAAAAGTCGCCGATCGGTTCACCACCGGTAGAGGCCAGCTGTTCGTATTCAGGGCCCATTAGACCCATAAGTTTCTGGCCTTCCTTTTCAATCCACTTGAAGCTCTCATCTTCAAAATAGAGCCCCTTCAGATTCTTTTTGGGGAATTCCGGTTCCATCATAAACAGCCATCCTTGTTGATAGGGATCATGATGGGTAATCTCAGGATCCTCCTTCGCCCTGTGGTTTACGGCGATAACAGTGCCGGTTACAGGGGCCAGAACGGCTGCCTCATGGTCATCTTTTCCAAACGTCCAACCCACCTGGTTTTGTTTCAATCCGCATCCCAAAGGCGGAAGCTCAAGGGACTTGGCCGCCCCAAAAAGCTTAACAATGAAATCATCAAACCCCACCCTTACGCGCCCCCCGTGTTCGAACCGGGCCCAACTGTGACCCATATGATAGTAGTAGCCTTGCGCCATTCGATATCCGGAGGCCAATTTGTAATTGGGCGTATCGGTGAATACCTGGTAATCCAGCTCATCCAACATCTGATCGTAAGCACAGTGATAACATTCGTAGTTCTTTGTGCATATCTTGGGGGCGCTGACGTGACCTGTGAGGACATGGCGGCAAGGCCTGGAGGAACCGTGAAAATCCCGCTTCAGGTGCTCCACCCAGCCGGGCTGTTGTTCTTTATCCATGGCAGGAGACGCCATGCCCATAGCTTTGCTCATACCCATGTCAAATGGGCAATTATAACAGTCATAGGAGTTGTCACACATCCTGAAATTGATAACCCCTGCCTTCATCCAAATGCATTCTTTCTCCAATACCTGAAAACCTACGACCGATCTCTTCTTCCCCTTCACACGCTTGGCTGTTTTCTCTTCCATGAAATTTACCTCCGCTCCCTCTGAAAGTTGCTTCTCCTTTGCAGTTCACGCCTCAAGCTGCTTCGGCCAGAACATAACCCGATATTCCCAACCCTTTATTAGCTGTTGCACATCTCTTAATTTCATCAAGCCATTCATTAAAACCACAGTGCCAGCACTCATACTTTCGGGTGCAGCTTTTAGGGATTTGCCCTTTTTCCGGATGGAGGCAAAGACCGTTAGAGGTTTCAAACTCGCTTCTTACGTCCTGAATTTTTCGGGGTATTCTATTTTCCATTTGATCCACCTCCTCTATGGTTCTGTTAACGATGTTTCCAGGGGGTTTCCCCATTTAAGGCTCCCTCAAAAATAAATTCTCTTTTTGACTCTTATGAGTAGCAACGGGCGTGCCAAAGACTGGGTTCCATATTATTCTTAGGGTTTTCTATCTGAAATCATTGAAAATTTTTCAAAATTTCCTTTCGATGGGTTTTCCATGGCCATTCGGGTAAAGGCAACAGGCACGAGCAAAACGGCTACACGTTTAATGGGGCCCGAAAGGATTCTCAGGAATATGCATGTAAAATCAATGCGTTAAGCCAATGTTTATTTTGGCTACACCGGGTGTAGCGTTTGGTTACATGTTTTTTGGCGCTTCCACAACGCTTTTCAAAAATATCCCAATGCGGTCGGCATCAACATTTTGGCTGCCTGGCCAGGAATTGTTGCTTTATGCATCACACGTTGCATTAATGATGCAAATAAGAATAAATACATGAAGTAACAGTATTTTTTAAGGATAAGGCGATTAGAGAAAAGAATTTGACGTTGCGATATGCAACAACAGTCGGCCGGCCCTGCAGGCAATGTTTCAGTTAAATATATGAAATTGCTAGATTTTGGTTTTTTGGCACAATAAATGCTAGTAAAGCCCGCAACGGGAGAACTAGGGATGACCTCAAACGGCATGAAAAAGAAAAAGGTCCTGATCGTAGACGATGAACTCGACATGAGGATCTTTCTTTCGACCCTGCTGGAGACAAACGGGTACAAACCCGTTGTGTCCACAGACGGGATGGAAGGGATCCGCAAGGCAAGAGAGATCAAGCCGGATCTAATTGTTTTGGATGTGATGATGCCAAAAGCGGGCGGCGTTCAAATGTACCGCGATTTGAGGGTGGACAGCGAACTCGAGGGTATCCCGGTCATTATGCTGTCCGGGATCGCCAAGAAAACCTTTTTTCACTCTCAAAACGTGCTTGATTCCTACATGGATCAATCTGTGCGTGAACCCGATGCATACATCGAGAAACCGCCGGAAGCAGAAGAATTTCTTCAAAGCGTTCGAGGGTTATTGAACATGTGAACATGCCCAGGGTGAGATACCTATGTGTATCTCGCTTAATTCTGAAACCATTGCGAGGTTGAATGAATGATGTCAAAAAGGATAGGGTTTTTTATTTGTCATTGCGGGGTCAATATAGCCGGTAAAGTTCGGGTTGAAGAGGT
>JABGPV010000396.1 GCA_018644785.1 Deltaproteobacteria bacterium
GGAAAAACCTCCCTTGCCTTCAATATCGCCAGAAATGTGGCAGTAGACAGTAATGTTCCTGTTCTCATTTTTTCCTTGGAAGCAACAGAAAAAGAGTTATCCATGCGGATGCTCAGTGCTGAATCGAAAGTGAGCCTGGTATGCATGAAAAGAGGCAGGCTTGGGGAGGGAAACTGGGACAGGATCAAGAAAGCAAGCGACATCCTGTCGAATGCCCCCATCTACATAGACTCTTCGCCGGGTATTTCAATGGTAGAGATAGAAATGGAGGCCAGCGCAATAAAAGAAAAAAAAGGCACATCACTGATAATGATTGACTATTTTCAGCTCATTAAAGGCGAGCCCGGCGCACCGAACAGGCTTATTGAGCGCGTAGAAATGGCCGGGGACTTAAAACGCCTTGCTGAAAAGCTCGATGTCCCGATGATGTTGATTTTCCAGCTGGATGAAGTCGATTTAGAAGAGCGCAACTACAGAAAACCAACCCTCATCGATCTCGCGGATGCAGGCTCGCTTGACCAGGATGCGGATTTGGTGCTGCTTATCAGCAGAGATGAAATAATCCACCCTTTCGAAAGGCATTGCAATAGGGGACGGGCCGAGATCGTAATTGCCAAAAACAGGAGGGGATCGAAAGGGATGGCAGCTTTGAACTTTTCATATCATTACAGCCTGTTTGAAAATATTTGATGGATTCGGAATACAAGATGCTGATCGATTTGGGGCATCCCATCCTTGGCCTGTTTCTAACTCAAAATAATCGCTGCCTGGGTGACGCGGAGATCTTCTACCTGGACCGTTGGTTGATTTGAATTGGCCCCGTCTATGAATGAGACGTGGCAGTTCGAAACAACCATCGTGGCCGCGGGAGTTACTTAAGAAGGTTGTATAAATTTCGCCTTGACCAGATGAAGAACTCGCCTTACTTTGTCGTACAGTAAGGATGCTGACACGAATCTTCAGCTTAAAATCTGAAATCGCACCAACAAATCATGGCGGTTAACTCTCCCCGAAAAGGGTCAAGTATCATTGAATTTCAAACAACTCGGTTCTGTTCAGACCCACAATATATCTGCTATTATGTTGTGAGTTGGCTTAACCCATTGGAAACAAAGAGGTTTCAGGACGGCCTTCTGGATATCCGAAATCGGCTAATATAACAACGGTTTGCGGCACATTCTGATAGGACTGACTCAGCGTACTTGCAACATAATATTTCTCATTTTTCCCACCTTTTCGTAATGGACGGTTGGTTGGAAAACGGCATTACAGGCTATCCAACTGATCCATTATGTCCGTGTTGTTCTCCGACTGAAGCAAATCATCTATTTTCTGATCATCGGTTAATACGGATTTCATGTGCTTGAGAAATCGGTCCTGAATCTGCCGCCTTCGCTTGAGGTCAAGGTGGAGGTAAACGGTTGAGGATTGGACATTTTCGTGTCCCAAATGATTTTTGATGTCTGTAACGGAATCCCCGCGGTATAGCATGTGAACTGCACAGGAATGGCGGAAGCTGTGTACGGGGTTAATCGTCTTGAGTCGCTTTTTGGAGAGTGCCTTTTCGAGATACTTCCTGCAAATTCGGTAAATGCCGTGCCGTGTTAATTCTTGACCGCGTTGATTGATAAAAAGCCGATCTTGATAAGGAGGGTTCGGGGTCACACGGTATTTGCGAATATACAGTTGAAGAAGTTGAACGGTTTTGAGCTCAAGACTGATAATTCTGTAGCGATTCCCCTTTCCCAAAATGGCGAGGGTTTTTTCTTGGGGATTGAAGTAGTCCAGTTTTAAAATAGCAATTTCACTGGCTCTGGCCCCCGAGTCATAAAGCAGATGCAGAAGCGTGTAGTCTCGGAAGCCTTCCTTTTTGTTCAGATCAACCGCCTGGAAGATGCTTAGGATTTCTTCTTCATAGAGAAAACCGACTATCGCTTTCTGGGTCCGTTTTTGCGGGATATTGGTGATCCTGTCGGCTATTTGGCGATGTTCCGGATACATAAACCGCATCATCTTGGCGAAGGACTTCAGCGCTGCAAGGCGATGATTCCGTGTTTTGGCAATGTTATTGCGATGCTGTTCCAGATCATCGAGGTATGCCAGGACCAGTTCTGTGGAAAGGTGATCGATTGTGAGAGACGCGATCTTGACATGGTGATGCTCTGCTGCGAAGGGCAAAAAGAGCTTGAAGGCATCCCGATAGGCTTTGATTGTATGGAGGCTGGTTCCCCTGATGTAGGGAAGGTATCTGTTGAAGAACTCATGAAGTATGGGTGACAGCTTCATACCACATCCAGCTGGGATTTTGAGAATGCGATCAATCCGGCAACGTGCTTTGCATCGGACACTTTCAGATATGCATGGGTGTACTGATATTTGCGATGCCCCATGTAAGTCGCCAGAACGGGCAAGGCATGCTGGGTGGATTCCCCCCGGTCTTTTATCCGTTTTAACGTATTTATGGCGAAGGCATGTCGGAGGCTATGGGGCGTTGGGTGACCGAAAGTGACATTCCCAATGGTTTGTTTAGACCCTGCAAGCCCAATATCTTTGACCCTCTGGTGGAAGAGGTCACGAACCTGCCTGCCGGTTATCCCTTTTTGGCCTTTCCCGGCGAAAAGATAGGGATTCTGATCATGGGGTATCAGCGATTTTCGCACGGAAAGGTAGTTTTCGATTTCCGTCATCACCGATATGGGGATTGGAATGAGCCGGTTTTTTCTAAACTTTGTTTTTTCAATGTAAATCGTCCCATCATCCGCCCTGTAATGGGTCAGCAGTAACCGTACAGGTTCCGAGATCCTCATCCCGCAACGGGCCATCAGCAGGGTGGCCAGGTACATGGCCACATCCGTTAAAAAATCTTTTTTTGTTTTGCGCAATCGATTGGAAATCACCTGCAGCAGTCGTTCGGTTTCTTCCGGGGAAAAGACAAAAGGGATAAAATACCTCTCTGGAAGGGGTGGGATATCCTGCAGTGGGTTGTGGACATAAATGCCTTGGCGTATCAAAAATTTGAAAAAGCCGCGGATTTCAGAAAGGATCCTATTAACCGTGTTCGGATGTTTTTGCATGTTGGCTCTTAATTGCAGGAAAAATGAGGGTTGCATATCATCCCAACCAGCGTTTTGTTCCTTTAAATAGCGGTCAAAATCGTTAAGACCATGTCTTAAAGCCTTTTTGGCGTAACCCAGATTCTTTCGATACGTTACGTATTCTTCGAGTTTCCCGGCGAGAAAGCTTTCATAGTTCTTCATGGAAAAGCACCTTCCGCATCATTTTAATCTGGATATGAAGATAGTTTTTGGTGGACTCGATTTTATCGTGGCCCATCATTTCCTTGATTTCAAATATGGGAGTGCCGCTTTCAATCAGGTTCTGAGCGTATGTGTGCCTCAGCCAGTAAGGCGTTGAGGGCAGATTGGCTTGCCGCATGCATTTTCCAATACAATATCCGACCACCTTCGGTGATATAGGCCGGTGGGGCGTGCAAATCGTTAAAAAGAGGGTCCTGTATTTACTTTTGGACCTGACTTTGATCATGTAAGCAGCGATACTCTTGATGGTATGATCGGGTACGGGAAGTGTCATGGGATTGTTGCCTTTTCTGGTTTTGACCAACAGCTCCCTTTTCCGAAAAGAGATATCATCGAGGGTGATCCTGGCAACCTCAAAAGGCCGCAACCCTAAACAATAGGCCAGGTGGATCATGGCATAGGTTCGGATATTGGCAGGGGTGGAAAGCTTAAGGCCGGCAAAAAGCCTTTGGATTTCCTGCGGCCGTAAAAACTTGGGTGGTTTGGCCTGAGAATAGGACCGTCTACTGATTACCAAAACGGCAAGGTCTCTCTTGATTATCTTCCGTTCCTGGTACAAATACTTCAGAAAGCCCCGGAGCTTAGAACGGTAGGCCCTGCACGTCGCCGGCATAAAGGGCTCAAAAAACTCCGCCAGAAAAGCATCGATGTGTTCAATCTCTAATAACGAAAGATCGATTTCGTTTCTTTCCAGATAATCATGCAAAGCGGCGATGACGCCTCTAATGTGGTTCATTTTCGGATATGGAATTTGTTTCCTTTTTTCATAATAATCCAGATA
>JABGPV010000397.1 GCA_018644785.1 Deltaproteobacteria bacterium
CAGAAAGGAAATACCCATTGATTAAAAGCATGACCGCCTATGGAAAAGGAGAATGCCTGCGTGATGGAAAGCGGTTTTTGGTGGAAATTAAATCGCTCAACAACCGTTATCGGGACGTCGTTATCAGGATGCCCAGAAATCTCCAGGGGTTTGAAAAGCAGCTGCGAACCCTCATTGATTCAAAAATCGGAAGGGGACGTATTGAAGTTTTCTTTCAAATCGAAAGTTCTCAAGAAGTCCCTCCCTATGCGCTCGAACTGAACCTGTCGCTGGTAGATGCTTATTTGAAGATTTTTAACCAGTTGTCCAACCGTTCAGGGTTGAATCAGGAGTTGCGGTTGGAAACCCTTCTCCAAATGAACGATGTGGTGAACGTTAAAGCGGACACGGATAACGAAGAAGAAATGGGGAAAGGCCTTCACGAAACACTTTCTCTGGGTCTTGATTCCCTGATGGAAATGAGACAGAAAGAAGGGACTGCCATCGAGACCGACTTGAGAAAAAGGCTCAAAAGGATGAGCGGTTTCGTTAATGGGGTGCGCGGCCGTACTTCCGAGATCGTTGAGACCTATCAAATCCGCCTTCAGGAGAATGTGGAGAGGCTGTGCCAGGGGGTTGAAGTGGATCCGGATCGCATTGCCCAGGAAGTGGCTGTTTTTGCAGAACGGTCCGACATCACGGAAGAACTGGTTCGGTTGGAAAGCCATATTGAACAGTTCACCACATACCTGGAAATGGACGATGTGGTGGGCAGAAGACTCGATTTCCTCATTCAGGAAATGAACCGGGAGGTCAATACCCTCGGTTCAAAGGCTTCGAACGGGTTTGTTTCGAGAACGGTGGTGGAAATGAAGGCGGAGCTGGAAAAACTTCGGGAGCAGGTCCAAAATGTTGAGTAGGGGCGAAAGACCCAATTTTGAACTGGGCGCCCGTACAAGGAGATTTGTCCATGAGTGTTAAGCTTGTGAATATCGGTTTTGGAAATTCGGTTGTTTCCAGACGCGTAATTGCCATCATCTCTGCCGGCGCCGCTCCCATAAAGCGACTTCGCGACGAAGCCCGGGAAGAAAAACGGCTCATCGACGCCACGCAAGGAAGGCGCACCCGCTCCGTATTGATCACGGACAGCAACCATGTCATTTTGTCCGCGGTGCAATCGGAAACCATTGCACAGCGATTCAGTCCCGAGGGAAATATCCCTTCCCGGGAATTGGAAGAATAATCATGACCGGACAGATTTTCGTTTTCTCAGCGCCCTCAGGTGCCGGGAAATCGACCATTGTAGAGGCTTTGATGGAGAGGGTTGACGCCCTGGCATATTCCATTTCACATACCAGCCGCCGACCTCGCGGCAGTGAACAGGACGGGGTTGATTATCATTTTGTCACCCGTAGCACCTTCAGGGATATGATTGAGAAAAACGCTTTTCTGGAGTGGGCGGAAGTCCATGGCCACCTGTATGGCACTTCTCTCACGGCAATTAATGCTCAGGTTTCGGCGGGTTTTGACATCCTGATGGACTTGGATGTTCAAGGGGGGAGGAACGTAAAAGATCAATTCCCCGACAGTGTACTCATTTTTCTATTGCCGCCATCTCTCAAAGTCCTGGAAAACCGCTTGGCAACCCGGGGAACGGATGATCCGCCGGTGGTCAGGAAACGGATGGTACAGGCCTCGGAAGAAATCAAAAGCTGTTCGTGGTATGATTATATTGTCATTAACGATGACTTGGAAAAGGCCATTGATGAAGCCCGATCCATCATTGTGTCAGAGCGGTGCAGACGGGTGCGCCGAATGGATTGGGTAAGCGCCCATTTCAAGAGAATTATTTCCCATTGATCATTTTCCGGTAGGCCGGCTCAAATTCCCTCCAGAGATTCAATCCAATGCGATTTTGCGTCGCCACAATCTCTTCCAGAACCTGTTTGTTGATCAGGGGATTCATGAGCACCGCCCGCAGTACCACAATATTCTGTGGCCTGTAGCGGGTGGATTCCAGGGTGGTGCGAGACACAAAGGTGGTGTCATCTCTTCTGAGGGCTTTGTGAAGTTTGATGTTAAGACCGTTTACGAGAAAATTGATCTTTTTGATTTTTTCTTCGGATTCCTTTTTTCCCTCACCTTTTTCCTGCGCTGCTGTTTCTTCCAGTGAAGCAATTTGGCTTATGAGTGCCTCGGGGATAAAACGGTAGGTCAGAATAAACAGGTCCGGGTCGTTCAACGCTTCGAAATTGCCGCAATGGCTGATCATCCCGAGTAAGTTCACGGTCGCCTTTCGGGCCTGCTTCATGAGAATCCCATAACCCTCCCGCCCGATAATTTTGAGAGAGGCCCATGGCTTCAAGGCGGCAAAAGGCCTGGAGCCTTCAACCGTAAAGCGGCCGGTATCAACAGAATTTCGTCTGATAATATATTTTGAAGAATGTCGGATTGTATTCAGATCTTTTTCGCTGCGGAACAGGATGAGGCCCATGCTCATGGGACAATAGAGCAGCTTGTGGGCGTCAATGGATACCGAGTCAGCTTTTTCAATCCCCGCAAACAGAGCCCGACATTCATCGGCCAGCAAGGCTGAACCGCCCCAGCAGGCATCCACGTGAAAATAGGCCCCTGTTTCACGGGCAATTTTTCCCAAAGCTTCAAGGTCATCCACATTGCCGGTCTCCGTTGTGCCGGCGATTCCCACAATGGCGATGATCTTGGTTCTGTTTCCACGGTCTGCTTCTTCAAAAGAATCTATTTTTCGGGACAGGCTGCTGATATTGATCCTGTTTTTTTCATCCACAGGAATGGTGATGACGTTCTCTTCGCCCAACCCCAGCAGATTGGCGGCCTTCTTGATTGAATAGTGCCCCCGTGTTGACACCATGACAACGCCTCTGTCATATCCATAATGTTGAAGCGCACGATGCATCCCCGCCGTGCGAAGACCGGGGAAATTCGCCTCCGGGGGGAAAGCCTTTTCCCGTGCCACCAGTAGGGCCGTCAAATTGGCCAGACTGCCGTCGGAAGTAACATTGCCCAGTGCAATGCGGTGATTCTGAATGTTTTTTTCATAAAATCTATCAGTGCGATTAAAAACCAGGCGGTGAAGCCAGGCCACCAGCTCTCTTTCAACGAAGCTTGAAGCTTTAGCGGTTTCAATCTTGACCTGGTTCTGGTTCAGGGCCGCGATGATCATCTCCAGCAGAATCATAAAATAGGGCACCGCGCTGATCATGTGGCCGATATAATACGGGTTCCCCACTTTGACCGAGTGCGCAATGATTTTGGTTTTGATCTCGGTCAAAACGTCCTTGATGAGATGGGGTTCATGGGGCAGGGTCTTCTGATTAAAAATTTTACTGAGTTCAGGCAAACTGATACTGCTGTGAATGCCCCCTTTCTCTTGAAAAAAATCATGAATCATCTCTAGAAGTTCATCTCCAAACTCAACGAATTTATCAGGAGAATCGGGCATGATGAAAAGTTTTCGAAGGTATTCCAGATTGGATTTTATTCTGGGCTGTTCGTTCATGGGGAGTTTCTTTCCTATGGGAAACTAGAGGTTATTTTGCCGGAATCGCCAGCATTCTCTTGATACACCAGCCCACACCTCATACGTCACTTCATACCTCATGCACCACTTCACAATGTCGCAGGAGCATCTTTGTTTCAATCAAACCTTCTCTTAGAACGGTGTGGGGCCATGTGGTCAAATCCAGAACCGTCGAGGGCTTTTGTCCAGGGGTTTCACCCCCATCCAGTATTCGGTCCACACGTTCCCCAAGGGCTTGCTCGACCCCACGGGCTGTATTTTCGGGCGGTTCTCCCGAAATATTGGCGCTGGTGCCCGTAATGGCCGAACCCATGGCTTTCGCCAGCGCCATTGCAACGGGGTGGCTGGAAAGCCGGATGCCGATTTTACCGGTTCCAGCGGTGAGCAGCGTGGAAACATCTTCCTGAGCTTCCAAAACCAGGGTCAATCCCCCCGGCCAGAAAGCATCCATAAGCCGTTTGGCTGTTTCCGGAACATTCGTTGCGTAACGTTTCAGGGCGTCAGGGGAAGGAATGAGAAGCAGGACAGGCTCACCCACTCCTCTCTTT
>JABGPV010000398.1 GCA_018644785.1 Deltaproteobacteria bacterium
CCCGCCATAACCGCTGTCTTTGAGCTTTTCAACACCCAGCGCCAGGGCTACGTCATAGGCCCCGGAGGCCACCGCATAGACGGCCCCCCTGAATGCTTCTGTTCCGCTGGCGCAGAAATTCTCCGTCCGGGTGACCGGGATGAAAGGAAGCCGGAGTGTGGTGGAGAGCGGCAAGGCGCTCTTTCCCACATTGGTTTCTTCCAGACAGGTGCCGAGCCAGGCGGCCTGGATATCATCTTTTCCGATTCCTGCGTCCTCTATGCATTCGGAAAACGCTTCCACCATGAGCTCCTCCGCGCCCATGTCCCACCGTTCACCAAATCGCGTGCACCCCATACCGATAATCGCTACCTTATCTCTAATCCCTGTGGCCATGATCTATTCTCCCCATTGGCACCGAATGCGGCCCTGACGACACTCTCCGCGGCATATGCATCCGGGCGAATTACCCATTAGAACTTGAACAGCTTCTCTATGAGCTGCGATTTCATGAGATCCCCTTCTACCTTGAGTTTTCCGGAAGTGAACGCGCTCATGGCATTCAGCTCGCCCGAAATGAGCTTCACAAAGTCTTCATCACCCATCCTGATAGTGGTGGTGGGTGAATCAAAGGGGCCTTCCGTCACCCGGCAGGACCCATCCTTTATGTGCACATGCCAGATTCCGCCCCCGTCCCCCGAGATATCAAAGAGAAACACCACGTCCACACCTGCGGCCTGATCCACCTGGAATGCATCCGGAAGACCGTCAATTATCTTTTTGACCGTAAGATCAGCGCCTGTGTCCGTATCGGTGTCTTGTTTTTTGGGGTTGAATGCATCCAGCATGGGGCCGATTGAAGCCGTTGCATTGGGAAAATCCTCGGCCCCGTCAAGACTGTTGATGGCATCCCAGTGCTTGTGAATATCTTCCAGGGTGGGCGGTTCATTGCCGTCGCCCAGAGCTGTCCCCCGGCCGGTCAGAATGGCGGCGCGATTGAAGAATCCCATGCCCGCATTCATGGTAAGGCCGGTATCTTTACATTGATCGGAGCAGAAATAGAGGACCAGCGGGGTGACGAATTCGGGTTTCAGTTTTTTCAGGAGGTCCGGCGGCAGAATGCCTTCCGTAAGCCGCGTGGCGGCCACGGGTGCCACGGTGTTGACCCTGATGTCGTGTTTTTCACCTTCAATTTTAAGGGTGTTCATGAAACCGATCAACCCGGTTTTCGCGGCGGAATAGTTGGTCTGCCCGAAGTTGCCGTAGAGCCCTGCCGCGGACGTGGTAAAAATAATCCGTCCGTATCGGTTCTCGCGCATCTTTTCATAGGCCGGCCTCGTCACATTGTAGGCGCCCTTTAAGTGGACGTCCATCACCGCATCCCAGTTTTCGGGTTCCATCTTCACCAGTGTTTTGTCCCTCAGGATCCCTGCGTTGTTGATCACGATGTCCACTTTGCCGTATGCGTTAACGGCGGCATCCACAATGGCCTTTCCGCCGTCTGCGGTCGCCACCGAATCATAACTGGCCACCGCCTCACCGCCGGCTTCCCTGATCTCCTCCACCACGCGGTCAGCGGGGGTTTTGACGCCCTCCCCTGAACCGTCGGGGGCGGCGCCCAGATCGTTCACCACCACTTTGGCCCCTCGTTTTGCCAGTTCCAGTGCATAGACACGGCCCAGTCCCGCCCCCGCTCCCGTCACCACGGCCACCCTGCCGTCAAAACGCATCCCCTGCTTTTCAACCCTTTCGGGGGCGGTGCCGGGTACGGGTATGGCCTTCCAGAAATAGCCGGAGAAACCCCGTTCCCGGTCCACATACCGTCTTCTAAAGGTGAGGGTCACCTTTTGTCCCACGCTCACGTCATCCAGGGCACAGTCCGTAAAGTCCGCCATGAACCGGCCCCCGTTTTCAAACTGGATCATCCCGTATACGGCGGGTGGATCCACGGATACGGCCAACAGGTCCCCGGTGAAGCTCTTAATGAATGCCGGCTCATCCTGGAACGCATAATCTTCCTGGGTGTGAAAGGCGCCACAGTCCGGATTCACGCAGATGTCCATCTTCGGGAACTGGGGGGTTCCGCATTCTGCGCATTTGCCGCCCACCAGACCCAGAAGCATCTGACGTTTCCGCCACAGCACCGTCATGGCCGTCTGGGTGGGGGCCTCGGCCCGTATCCCCATCTCCGTCTTGATCAGGTCCCTGAACTTGAGGAATTTTTGGTAATTGTCCTCGGTCTTTTTGTTTGCCAGGCTCCCCGCAATACCTCTTCTGGAAGGGAGATTAGCCACTTGGTCGGTGACCTGGAAGTAGAGTGCGTCACAGCCCTGGCCGAAGCCCGCCACCACGATCCGGTCCCCGGGCTTGGCCTTCTCCAAGGCCGATATGAGCATGACAAAGGGGTGTGCTGCGCCGGTCTCACCACAGGCCTCGTGAAAATTGTCCACCACCTGATCCGGTGACGCCCCCAGTTTATTGGCGATTTTCCTATGTTCCGCCTTGAAAAAACAGGGGAATACCAGGGTATCCACGTCATCCATGGAGATGGAGAGTTTGTTCAACAGTCCCTCGACTGCCTCGGGGATGATTCTGGAATAGCCCTCATCCCTGACCCAGCGCTCCTCCCACATGTAGTCATAGTCGTTTTGTGATCCGCGATAGTGGTCCACGAAATCATAGGACACCGAATAGCTCCCCTTGAATTCCGCGATCACGTCCGTATCGCCCAGCAGCAACGATCCGGCGCCGTCTCCGAACCACATCTCATAGAAGTAGGCGGCACGGGTCTCCCGTTTGTCCGATGCCGTCACCAGGATGTTATGCCGCTCCCCACCCTTGATCGCCTCCAGTGCCGTGACCAGGGCGCTTGTGCCGCACTTAAGGGATGTTGTAAAATCTCCCGTTATAATGTCGTCCCTCAGGTTCAGCGCGGTCTTCACCACCCCCGAGCAGGAGCGATCTGAAAAAGGGAGCGTGGTGGAACAGAGGTAGTGCCCGTCCACCAGGGATCTGTCTATCCCTTTCAGGCAGTCCCTGGAAGCCTCCAGGGCCATGGTCAGCGTGTCCTCATCCCAATTGCAGAACGAGCGTTCCCCTTGGGCCACCAGGACGATGGCAGGGGCGAACCATCCCATACTCTGATAAATACTCATTCGGTCAAGCCTCAACCGGGGAATATATCCGCCGTACGATTTTATACCGATCATTGGTTATCCTCCTAAAACTGAAAGAGCTTTTCGATGAGCTGGGATTTCATCAGATCCCCGCCGATCTTTATCTTTCCGCTGGTGTAAGCGATCATGGCGTTCAGTTCCCCTGAGATCATCTTCACAAAATCATCATCCCCCATTTCGATGGTGGTGGTAGGGGCATCGTGCGATCCCTTTGCGACCTCGCAGGTCCCCTCTTTCACGGTCGCGTGCCAGCTTCCACCATTCGGGCCTGAAATATCAAACTGAAATACCACCGCCACCCCCGCGGCCTTGTCCGGCTGAAATGCCCCGGGCAGCCCATCAAAGATGCCTTGGACCGTAAGCCCGGCCTCCGTTTCCCCATTGTCAGCTTCTTTTTTGGGGCTGAAGGCATCCAGCATGGGACCGAACGCGGCGGTTGCATTGGGATATTCCTCCGCATGATCCAACGATTTAATCTTCTTGAAACTCTCTGCCACGGCCTCCGGTAAAGGCGCCGCCTTGCCGTCTCCCACCACGGCGCCCGGTCCCGTTAAAATGGCCGCCCGGTTGAAATACCCCATACCCGCATTGTACGTCGCGCCGGATACCGGACACTGCTCCGAACAGAGATAGAGCACCAGGGGGGCAACGAATTCGGGTTTCAGTTTCTCCAGAAGGTCCGGCGGCAGGATGTCCTCCGTGAGCCGGGTTGCGGCAACGGGTGCGATGGTGTTGACCTTTATGTGATGGTTGTCCCCTTCCAGCTTCAGTGTATTCATGAACCCGATCAATCCCATCTTGGCCGCCGAGTAGTTGGTCTGCCCGAAGTTGCCGTAGAGCCCTGCCGCGGAGGTCGTAAATATAATCCGTCCGTATCGGTTCTCGCGCATCTTTTCATAGGCCGGCCTCGTCACATTGTAGGC
>JABGPV010000399.1 GCA_018644785.1 Deltaproteobacteria bacterium
CATATTGATGTCATCTTTTCTGTTTTTATTCGGTTGTTCTTTGTTTGAAAGCGATAAGGAAAAGGCGGATCGGTTTGTTCAGCTGGGTATGGAGGCGCAAAAAGAGAATAAAACGGATGAAGCGATTATCCAATTCAAAAACGCACTTCAAAAGGACCCCCTTCATCCGGTTGCCCATTATAAATTGGGGGAAATTTATTTCGAGGCAGACAAACCGCAATTGGCGGCCATGGAGTTAAATCTCGCAGTAAGCCAGGACTCCGGAATGACGAAGGCCAAACAATTGCTGGCAAAACTTTACTTTCGTTATGGGGCCTATGACAGAGCGATTCCATTGCTGAAGGAGCTGGCGGAAGGTGAGAAACCGGATCTTGAAACGGTTCTCATGCTGGGAAACGCGTTGGTGAATACGGGCGAAGGCGCCGAGGCCAAGGCGGTTCTGAAAAAAGCTGAAAAAGCACATCCCGACAATGTGGAGGTGAAAATAAGCTTAGCGCGGGCGCTTCTTTTGATGGACCAGCCGAAACAGGCCCGGAAGATGATGGAGAAAGCCGCCTCTTTGAAGCCCAAGGATATTTCCATTCAGGTGTTGTTGGCCCGGTTCTATGAAAATACAGGACTTTATGATGCGGCACAGGACAAGCTTCTGGCAATAAAAAAGGGCTTTCCCAATAATCCTGTAGCGTACCTTGCTCTGGCGCGATTTTATCTTCGAAGAAACCGGTTGAGTGATTCTGAAAAAGCGCTGCAGGAAGCTATAGCCACAGGGCTTAAAGATAAGAGCCTGTATCATGCCCTGGGCCTCATTCAACATAAGAAAAAAGACTACCAGGCTGCGCTCAAAAGCTTCAAGGATGCCGTTTCAGCATCTCCCAATGACCAGAAAAGCCTCATCCTGCTGGCCGATTACTATATCTTTTTGAAAGATTATCCGAAGGCCAAAGCAACTTATGAAAAAGTTGCCGAAAAGTGGCCGCAGCTAATGCCTGTGAAATCCAAAATTGCGGAACTCTTCATCGCGGAACGGGACTACGACCAGGCCCTGGCGCAGGTTCAAAAAATACTTGCGGAAGATCCGGACTATGCCAGGGGATATGTCTTAAGGGGCCTGTTGTGGCTCAAGAAAGGGGAAACCAACAAGGCAAGGGATCAGTTTTTGAAGGCGCGCGATCTGGACCCGTCATCCGGTGAGGGAGATTATTTTTACGGGTTGACCTTCCTCAACAAACGCGATTACAGGATGAGCCTGTCGGAAATCCTGAAAGCCCTTGAAAAGGACCCCGGTTCCCCCAAGATCCGACTGGCATTGGCCTATATTTACTTCAGGACTGCAAAGCTCTCTTTGGCATTGACAGAACTCAACAATGTTCTGGGCGTTCAGCCGGACAACCTTCGCGCCCGTATACTGCGGGCCAGGGTTTATGCCGCCGCTAGAGAATATGAAAAAGCCGAAGCCGATTATCAATATCTCATAGAGAAAAACCCTGATTCCAAGGTCTTTCGGCTCAGGTTGGCGCAGGTCTACCGTGCGCAGGGCAGGCTGGACCAGGCGTTTAAGGGGTTTGAGGCGTTGTTAGAGAATGATGATACGGCGTTTACGTCGCTCAAAGGTATCACCGGTATCTATGTGAGCCGAAAGGAATTTGGCAAGGCCGTCAATCTGCTCGACCGCGAAATGAAAAAACAACCGCAAAACCTGCAAATCGGCTTGCTGAAAGTGGCTGTTCTGCTGGCACAGAAGAGATATGCTTCAGCAGAAAAGACGCTCGATAAACTCGTCGAAAAACACCCGCAAGCCATTGAGCCATTGATTTTATCGGCAAACCTCCACATGAACCGCCAGGACGCGCGGCAGGACTATGGTGCAGCCTTAAAGATGTTTCAACGAATCATCGGCATCGATCCCAAAAACATTCCGGCCCGCATGAGAATGGCTTATCTTTACAAGAAACTGGGAGACATGGACAACGCGGTTTCGTCCTACGAAGCGGTTTTAAAAATCAATGAAAATTACGCGCCTGCTGCCAATGATCTGGCTTATTTGTACGCGGACCGGGGTCAGAATTTAGATAAGGCCCTGGCGCTTGCCAAGAAAGCACAGCAGCTCATTCCCGATAATCCGGATGTGGAAGACACGTTGGGATGGGTGTATCTTAAAAGAGGCTCTCTGCTCCTGGCAAACCGTCACCTTCAGAGCGCCATTTCTCAACGGCCAAATCAACCTTTGTTCCGTTTTCATCTGGGGTTGGTGCTCTACGAGCAGAACAATGCCAAAAAAGCGGCCGGTGAGTTGAAAGAAGCCATAAAACTGGGGCTCGGAAAGAATGACTTGGAACAGGCCAGGAAGCTGCTGCAGGCCATGAAAGACCCGGCCCATCGTTATGTGGACATCCTTAACGAACTGGACCGTGCACTTAAAGACCAGAATCTGGATCATGCGTTGTCATTGGCTAAAAAGGCACAGGAACTGATGCCGGACAGTCCTGAGATTGCGGATAAAATGGGAACCATTTATCTGAAAAAAGGATCCTTCCTGCTGGCAAAGAACAAATTCCAGGAGGCCGTAGCGGGCATGCCGAAAAACCCCCTTTTCCGTTTTCACATGGGGCTTCTGCTGTATGAGGAACAGGATTTTGTAAAAGCCGGAAAAGCTTTCGAAAAATCACTGAAGCTGGGGTTGAAGCCGGAAGAAGCAACCATAGCAGAAGACCTTATCAAAAAGGCCCAAGCCCAAAAAGAGTAAACAGGGTGCGGTTTGGCATTTAAACAAATATCTCACCCGGAGCAACCATGAGAAAGCGGGTTACAGCGATTGTTTTCATGACGGCTTTTTTGTGGACGTTCCAAGCCGATGCCGGCCCCATTGGCGATAGTCCCAGAATATGGCCGGAATTCCAATACCGGGATGGTAAAGCCGAATCACCGTTCTCAGACGTCCTGGATGAAGCAGACGATGAAATTTCGGCTATGGACCTGGTGTTCGGGGAGGTTGATTCTCCCAAAAAAAATGCGGGCGTCGTAGGGTTGCCGCCCGAAGAAGACCTCGCGAAAATCCCTTTCAGCGCCTTCATTTTTACCTATGGTGCTTATCTGCATCGATGGAATATTCCCCGGCACCAGATGCCTCAAGAAATGCCCGTCTTTCAGGAAAGGCCCTTTGATTACAGGGGGCCGCCGCCCGAGCCGAAACCACCGCCCGCTATTCCGCAGGAAGAAGGCGGTAAACACCGATATCCCGAAGAGCTGATGGCATCCAGCCACGTGCATCCCACGGGTTTGGTTGACACATTTGAACTTGAATATGCCCTCCAGCTGGAAGCGGACGCGGCCCGTTTCATGTATCCTTATGCCCCGAAAGATGCGCCGGAGGCCGTACAACGGATTTATATGTATGGTGAAGTGTCCCCGGGTACCGGTGCAGGTGGTGTGGGATATGGCCCCGCTCAGCAGCAGTATGGATATCAATATCCTGCCGGTGGCGCCGGACACGGCTATGGGCCGGGATATGGCGCTGGCGGTGAACCTCAAAAGCGAAAAAAAGAAGGAAAAGGTGGAGTCGAAACGTTTAAACAGAAAGGCACACCAGGCGTCATCAAGGATCGTCCTTATGCCATGATTCTCTTGGGCGCCGGTCTGGCAGCCGTTGCGTCTTTATTCAGAATGTTCAGGTTGAGTCTTTTTATTCTGGTGGGCTGGATGGTGTTTTACGGAAAAGATCTGTGGCTTATTATTGCGGAGTTGCAGTAATTTTCAGGTATTTCCAGTCTTGTATCATATCCCCTTTCGAGACGGCTTGATCCCGGTTTTTTCTTTTATATTTTTTAAATAACTGTCTCGCTGGCCGGTTGTTTTGTAGGTGACGTAAACATCGTAGGTCTGGTATTTGCTGGCCTGGATTTCAAGGGGAAGCGCTTCAACCGCCCTTTCAAGATACGATGCAAAACCCGCGGCTTCATCAAAGGATTCAAACCGCATGATGAGCTCCCTGTGGGCTTTCACGTAGGGTTTGGAAAGCACCACTTTCAAATGCCGGAAGATATAGGCCGCATACCACTTGGCGCCCGCAGG
>JABGPV010000004.1:0-37832 GCA_018644785.1 Deltaproteobacteria bacterium
CATAGCGCATGACGCTTTTCCAAAGATTACGCTGTTTTTCGCTGCCGGCTGTATCATGGTGGTGACCGGCTCCAAAAAGATCAGTCTCATGAACGGGCTGGGCCGCCGCATGCCCTGGACTTTCGGCGCCTTTGCCCTGGCTACGCTCTCCTTTATCGGGCTGGCGCCGGCCAGTGGCTTTTTGAGTAAATTCTACCTGATCACCGGGGCCACAAACGCGGGACAAACTGTGCTCATGCTGGTGATCCTGGCAAGCGTCCTGTTGAACATGGCCTACTTCGGCCCCATCGTTATCAGAGGGTTTTTCATGCCCCCCGTAAAAAGTGTGGATATGAGTCAATACGCTGAAGCCCCGAAAACCATGGTGGTCCCCATGTTCATGATCGCCATAATATCGATTCTCATCGGGTTTTACCCCCAGACCTTTGTCAGTTTTGTGGAAGTTTATGGAAAATTCTGGAGATAACAGGTTATGAACTTCATCGAAGGCAGCTTTCTGCATCCGGCCACCCTCTTTGTGATACTGGGGCTTATCCTCCCGTTTCTTCGGGGCGCCTTCTGGCGTGTGCTGCTTTTCATACCCCCCGTTGCGGCCATTTTCCTGACCCTTCATATGCATTTGGGCCGTTACTGGGAGGTGGATTATTTGGGGCAGGTACTGGTGCTCGGCCGGGTAGATGCGCTGTCTCTCCCCTTCACCATTCTATTCGCCTTTATGAGCCTTATCTGTACCACTTTTTCTTTTCATGTGCGTGACAAAGCCCAACACGTGGCGGCACTTTTTTTCATGGCAGGCGCTTTTGGAAGCGTCCTGGCAGGTGACTACTGGTCTCTCTACATCTTCTGGCAGGGTATGACCGTGTCTTCGTCTTTTCTCATCTGGTTGAACCACAAACATGATGCTTCAAAAACGGGCTTTTTGTACATGATGATCCTGCTGTTGAGCTCTGTCCTGCTGCTGGCCGGTATTCTTTTAAGGGAGCGGGTTACGGGCGGCTTCATTTTCGGTCCCGCGGAAAACAATCTCATGTGGCATTTTGACTGGTTGATTCTGGGGGCTTTTGCCATTAACGCCGCTGTCATTCCGCTGCACGCATGGATGACCCAGGGGCTTCCGAAAGCCACCATTCCAGGGGCCGTTTTGTTGTCCATATTTGGTATCAAAACGGCTGTCTATGCCATGGCCCGCTGTTTTGTGGGTCTTGATCTGCTCATTATCCTGGGAGTTTGCACAGCGCTTTATGGGGCCGCGTATGCTATTTTTTCCAACAACATCAGAAGAATCCTCGCCTATCTCCTGGTGGCACAGGTGGGGCTGATGATAACGGGTATCGGTATGGACTCAAAAATGGCCCTGGATGGCGCTATTGCCCTGGCATACGCCCATACTTTCTATATGGCGCTCCTTCTGATGGCCATGGGTTCTGTCATCTACGCCACCCGCGAAGAACTCCTGGGACGATTGGGAAACCTTTCCCGCAAGCTGCCCTTTGTAGCCGCCTCAACCCTCATTGGGATCCTTGCCCTTTGTGCTGTACCTTTTTTCAGCGGTTTTAAAGGCGTTTCTTTGATTTTTGTAGGGGCGAAAAATTTTTCGCCCCTACCGGGTGATTTACTGGTGCTGGTGCTGGCTTTGGCCATGGCGCTGATAATTCTGGGGGGGGTGCGACTCCCTTTTTTCCTGTTCTGGTCCGAAAGTAGGGGCGAAAAATTTTTCGCTCCTACTGAACCCCTGCGGCCCCTGCACAGAAACATGGTGGTGGCCATGGGCATGGCCGGGGCCTTCTGCCTGGTTCAGGGGATCTTTCCGGAGGTGCTGAACCGCCATCTGCCATACCCGATGGAGGAGCGTCCCTGGACCTTCTTTAAACTGGCTGTCGGTTTTCTCTTCCCGGCTGCCAACGTCCTGTTGTTCATGTTTCTGCGGCCGCTATTACGGCCCGGAACCAACGAACTTCCCGATTTCGAACGGGTTTACGGGTTTATCGGCCGGGGTATCATGGTTGTTTTCTCAAGGCCCCTTTCGTGGGTGGATGCTATCGGGTCGGAGATATACCGCACTGTTTTTTTAAGGGCTTTTTATTTTATGGCGCGTATTGCAGATTTTTTTGATCGAAGAGGCATTGATGGGGCCGTGAACCAAACGGCTGCATCCGCCATGTTTTTGAGCAGAATTTCAACCCGGCTTCAAAGCAGCCGATTGCAGGATCAGCTGGCTTGGATGATGTTGCTGGCTCTGGCTGTTTTTGCCCTCATCTGGTTCTGGTAAATAGGTTTATGACTGAAACGTATTTCCCCATTCTGACCTGCCTGATCCTGCTGCCGCTGCTGGGTTGCGCAGGCGTGTTTTTTATAAAGACCCCTGTGGCCGTAAGGCGGTGGGCGCTGGGAGTATCTCTGACGGAGATGCTCATGGGGCTTTTCCTGCTTCAATTTCAGTTGGGAACGGCGGAATTCCAGTTTGTGGAATCGGTTCCATGGGTTCCCACCTGGGGCTTGCAGTATTTCCTGGGGGTGGATGGCATCAGTGTGTTCATGGTGGCATTGACCCTTATCATGTTCCCCTTTTGCATTATCTGTTCATGGACTTCCATCATCAACCGGGTGAGGGAATTTCACATTTGCCTTTTTGTTCTTATTTCAGCCCTGATCGGGGTTTTTTCCGCCCTGGACCTGGTTTTGTTCTACCTGTTCTGGGAGGCCATCCTGATCCCCACCTATCTCCTGATTTCCCTCTGGGGAGGCCCTCAAAGGGACCATGCTGCTCTGAAGTTCATTTTGTACACCCTGGCGGGCAGCGCGCTTCTTCTGGTGGTGGTCATCGCTTTTCGCGTGGAAGGAGGTTCTTTTTCCATTCCAGCCCTCATGGCACACTCCTTTTCTGTTAATTTCCAGCAATGGACGTTTCTGATCATGGCGCTGGCTTTCGCGGTGAAGGTCCCCCTCTTTCCCTTTCACACCTGGCTGCCGGCGGCATACGGGCAGGCCCCCATTGCCGGCAGTATCATCCTGTCCGCCGTCATGGCCAAAATGGGGGCCTACGGTTTTCTGCGCCTGGGGTTGCCGCTCGCCCCTGAAGCGGCCCATTTTTTTGCACCCCTGATCATTGCCATGTCGGTTTGCTCCATCCTTTACGGCGGCCTCCTGGCGTTCGCCCAGTCAAACCTCAAGAAAATCATCGCCTACTCTTCCCTGGGGCACATGGGGTTTGTTATTTTAGGAATTTTTCTCTTTAACATCAATGGGGTGCAGGGTGCAGTGATCCAGATGGTCAATCACGGCATCACCACCGGTGCGCTCTTTGCCATGGTGGGGATCCTTTATCAGAGAAGCGGAAGCCATGAAATATCGGGGAACCTGGGGTTGGGTAAATTCGTTCCGGCGTTTATGGGGTTCTGGGGTCTTTTTGCTTTTGCAGGTTTTGCTTTTCCGGGCACCAATAATTTTGTGGGAGAATTCCTGATCCTGGTAGGGGCCTTTGAAAGGAATTTGTGGTTGGGCGCTGTTGTTGTGCCGGGAGCGTTGTTGGCGGCGGCCTACATGCTTCGGCCCACCCAGAAAATGACCTGGGGCGAGCCGTCAAATGCAACAAAGTGGCGGGATATGAGCGGTCGGGAATGGGCTTGTCTGCTCCCCATGGCATTTCTGGTGCTCTACCTGGGGTTAGCGCCCACTCTCTGCTTGAAAGTCATGAACCCCTCCCTGAAGCACCTGATCGTGGCATTTCAATCCAGGGTATCGGTTACGCTTTCCATAGATAAAAACCTTTTTTCACCTGTCAATAATGCGGAAAGTCTCAACGGCAAATCCACGGGGGGCTCCCAGCCATGAACCTTCAGCTGATTCTCCCCGAACTTTTCCAGCTCCTGATCGTGGCAGGGCTTTTCCTGCAAAGCATCGTCCAGGGGGACCGGGCGCCTCAATTGAAAAAATGGTTGCCCTGGGCCGCCGGCTTGAGTGTTCTGGTGGCTCTGGCATCCCTCGGGCAAAACGGGTTGCTTTTCGGCCAAACGTATCAGGTGGACCGGTTAAGCCAGTTCTTTAAAATGACCGTGAGCTTTGGTTTTTTCCTGACGGTCATAAATGGTGTCGAACAACCGCTGCTGGAAAAGGAGAAACAGTGTGATTATTTCCTGTTCATGGCGCTATCCGCCTGGGGACTGATGCTGCTCTGCTCCACAGTGGAACTGATCAGCATCTATCTGGCCCTGGAACTGGCATCCTTCAGCCTCTTTCCCCTGGTTCCGCTTCGGACGAAAAGTCTATCCGCGGCCGAAGCCGCCATCAAATATATGTTTATCGGTGGCGTGGCCACCGCTGTGGGGCTGTTCGGGTTTTCATACATCCTGGCGGCTCAACACACCACGGACCTCAATCAACTGGTGCACATGTCCTGGTCCTGGTCTCACAGCCCCATGGCGGTTTTGGGTTTGACCCTTTTTCTCTCGGGGCTGCTGTTTAAACTGGCGTTTTTCCCGTTTCACTTCTGGGCGCCCGATGTCTATGAAGGGGCCGGCAATGAAACCGCCGCCTACATTGCGGTACTCCCCAAGGTGGGTGCTGTGGCGGTATTGCTCCGCTTCACACCGCTTTTGAAACCGGGAATGGAAATCACCACCATACTGGCGGTCCTGGCCGCCGCTTCCATGACATATGGGAACCTTGCGGCCCTGGTTCAAAAGGATGTGAAACGCATCTTGGGTTATTCGGCCATCGCCCATGCCGGCTATCTCATGGTGGGCGTGGTGGCGGGAACCCCCATGGGTGTTGCGGCTGCGGCATTCTACGCCTTCGCCTATGTCCTCATGAGCTTTACCTGTTTCTGGGTGATCTGTCGAGAATCGGTGGACGGCAGAAACTTGCAGCTGGAAGACCTGAAGGGGCTCTCCAGTCGGGCGCCCGGCCTTGCCCTGGTTCTGGCCGTGGGGGCCGTGGCACTGGTGGGTTTGCCCCCCACAGCCGGTTTCATGGGGAAGTTTTTTCTGCTTTCCGCTGCCTGGAACCGCGGTTGCAACTGGCTGGTGGTGATTGCGGCCGCCAACGTGGCCATCGGCCTTTTTTACTATTTGAATCTGGTGCGGTATGCCTACACAAAACAAAGCCCGGAAGCATCCAAAATGGCCTATACCACTGAAAGCGGCACTTCGCTAAGGCGTCTGTCCGGAGGCTTGTTCCTGGCCGGGCTGATTGTCCTGTTCGGAATACTGCCGGATTGGGTCTTGAGGTTGTTAATGCCTTGATGATATCAACCGGGAGAGTGATCCCTTAAAACACCTGTGAACAAGCCCGGAGAAAAGCCATGAGACGGAAAATATTCTTTGTAACCATTCTCGGGAATCTGATAGGCGCCTTATTGAGTTTCGTTTATTCCTACTACATCAATGTGGACCTGAATCTAACACCGGAGGCACCTTCTTCACTCAATGCGGTGATCTTTTTTGTCATTGGAACGGCGTTCATTTTCATTGTGATTCTAACCATCAATCACAGGTGGTCCCGCCCTTTATACCAGGCGATGCAGGACCAGATTTCAACGGAGAGGCGCCATGGGGCGTATTCCCGGAAGTTGAAAAGAAAGGCGCTTCAACTGGTCCCAATGTTGGCTGGGACCACCCTTCTGGCATGGATCATGGCTGGGTTCATTTTCGGCATGCTCATGCCGGTCGTTCTTAACACCTTTTTCGGGGTGCCGCCGACAACCCTTACGGAGAGCCTGAGGACGATTTTTGGGATTACCGTTATCGGCGGTTTGACCACGTGCCTCTTTATCTATTTTGCCACGGAAAACATATGGCGCAACCAGCTCCCCCTGTTTTTCCCGGAAGGAGATTTGAGTCAGGTGAAAGGGGTCTTCAAGCTGAGCGTGAAGGCCCGTCTTATTATTGTCTTTCTCATGATCAGCTTGATCCCTTTAACGTTGCTCGGGGTTTCTGCCTACTGCAAGGCTCTGGCATTGCAGACCGCCGGACCTGCCCTGGGGGAGCAGGTTATTTCCGGGTTATTGCTTCAAATCCTTTTTATCACCACCATAGGCGTTGTCCTATCTGTTATATTGTCGCTGGTTGTCTCCAAAAGTGTCTCCGCGCCATTGGAAGAGATGGAAACCGCCATGAAAGAAGTTGCTAAGGGAAACCTTGATGTCCACATACGTGTGGTATCAAATGATGAGATCGGGGCCGTTGGCGAGGGATTCGGCAGGATGATCAAAGGATTGAAGGAGTCTGAAGCCATAAAGGAATCCTTCGGAAAGTACATCAGCCGGGAGATCCGGGATGAAATCCTGGCCGGTCGGGTCCCCTTAGACGGGGAAATGACACGGGCGACGCTGCTCTTCTCAGATCTCAGGGACTTCACTCCCTTTGTGGAATCGACCCACCCAAAACGGGTCGTGAGCATCATGAACCAATATTTCTCCGAGATGGCAGAGGCGATCAAGAGCAATAACGGGCTGATACTTCAATATGTCGGAGATGAGATTGAGGCTGTTTTCGGCGCACCCGTTCCCCGTGATGATCACCCGGATATGGCAGCCAGTGCCGCGCTTGATATGAAAAGAAGATTGATCCGTTTAAATGCGAGGTTCAAAACCCAAGGTGTGGCGCCATTTCGCCATGGGATCGGTATTCATACCGGGGCGGTGTTAGCCGGCATCATCGGGAGCAAAGAGCGCAGTTCCTATGCCCTGGTAGGAGATACGGTGAATCTGGCTTCAAGGATTCAGGGCCTCACCAAAGAGTTTGCCTGTGATATCATTTTGAGCCAGACGACTCGTGATCTGGTGGCCGACGATTATCAAATGGAACCGCTCCGCGCGGTGAGGGTAAAAGGCAAGCGTCAGGAGGTATTGACCTACAAGCTTTTGGATCATATTGGAACCGACTGATTTTTGGCAGGACCCGCCTTTCTTCTCATGCCGCAACCATATGCTGGAGCCGGTATTCCCACATATTTATCCCGAAAAAACAAAACCGGCAAGCCACGCCAAGCGGGCTGCCGGTTTTCAGAAAAGTGCCATTTATAAGTGGCTATTTGACATAAATGTGTGCCGCCTTGCTCAACTCCGGAACGATTTCCCGTCCTTTGTCCAGGGCTTCCTGCTTGAGCAGTTCGTGCTCGCCAAAGGTCAGGGCGTCGGTCATACACACCTCCACACAGACCGGGTCGTGCCCCGTGGTGACGCGTTCGGAGCACAAGTTGCATTTGTGTGAGATGCCCGCCTTGCCGTCAAACTGGATGACGTCGTAGGGGCAGCTCTGCATGCAGGCGCAGCCGCAGTTGAGACAACGTTTGGCTTCCGCGTTGACCTGATCCTCACCCAGACCGTGACATTCTTCCAGAAAACAGGTCGATCGTTCTTCCGGGTCCATGTACGCGGCCGATTGTCTGGGTGCGCTGACGCAGCTGCCCGAGGGCACGGCCTTCCAAACATAGTCTTCAGGGGCGGCCAGCTGTGTTTCGGCCAGCGCCGGTGCAACAGGGAGACCCTGGGCGAATCGGTCAATGGCCTCCGCCGCACGGTGTCCGTCGGCAATGGCATGAATTACCGTGGCCGGTCCGCGCGCGGCGTCGCCGGCGGCAAAAACATGCGGCAGGGTGGTCTGCATCTGGCTGGAAACATGAAACGTGCCTTTGGCCGTGATTGCCAGTTCGGGTTTCCCGGACGTCCAGGTTGCGTCCATACTCTGGCCGATGGCCGGTATGACGGTGTCGCACTCGATGACGAATTCAGACCCCTTGATGGGCACCGGTCTGGGCCGCCCGGATTCATCGGGCATCCCCAGTTCGCACCGAATACATTTGAGTCCTGAGACCTTGCCGTTGTTGTCCACAACCTCTACGGGCGCGGCCAGCTCCACAAAGGCAATGCCTTCCTGTTTTGCCCCTGCCAGTTCCTCGGCGTAGGCCGGCATCTCATTTTCGGTGCGGCGGTAGACCACGGTTACATCGGCGCATCCCAGCCGCTTGGCGGCCCGTGCTGCATCAATGGCTACGTTGCCGCCACCCACGACCACCGATCGAGCGTTCACCTGTTTCCGGTCACCGAGGTTGACCTCGCGCAAAAAACGGATGGCATCCAATACCCCCTCGGTGCCGTTGCCCGGAACGTTCATATTCATGCCGCCCTGCAGGCCGATTCCCAGCAACACAGCCGCATAGCCTTCCCCGGCCAGACTTTCAAGTGTCATGTCTTCACCGAAGCGTACGCCGGTTCTGGCCTCTATGCCGTGACGCAGCAGATAGTCAATTTCCCGGTCAACCACCTCGTTTGGAAGCCGGTAGTCGGGAATGCCCACGCGCAGCATGCCGCCCAGCACGTCCAAAGCCTCGAAAATGGTAACCGAGTACCCTTTCAGCCGCAAATTGTAGGCCGCCGTCAAGCCGGCCGGGCCCGATCCGATTACAGCGATTTTGATGCCGTTTTCCTTGATTTTGGGGATCTCAAGGGTGGCAAAATCAACGGCGTCGGCTGCGGCGCGCTTCAACTCACGGATGGATACCGCCTGGTCCACTTCGGCCCGTCGACACACGTCTTCACAGGGGTGGGGGCATACGCGCCCCAGTACGCCCGGCAGGGGCACTCTGCGCAGGATCAATTTGACCGCTTCTTCATACTTGCCCTCTTTGACCAATTGCACGTAGCCTTGAACATTGAGCCCTGCGGGGCAGGACACCTTACAGGGAGACGGCACCGTCTTGTTTTCCACGCCCAGCTCGGCTTTGAACTCACAGCCCGTGCATTTTTCCGGATCGATATGAACCACACCCGTCTGCGGATCCTTGGCGATGGCCCCATGGGGGCAGGCACTCAGGCACCCCGGATCGGGGCAGTGCTGACAGGGAACCACCCAGGTATCCAGAGACAGGTCCGGATACCTGCCGTGTTCCTTGGTCTCTACGCGCAGGTAGTAGGGAAGCGCGTTGGGAACCGCTTCCACATGGTCGATGATTTCCTTCCCGTTGCGACATGCAACGATGCACGTTTTGCACCCGATACAACGGCCAAGGTCTATCATTATACTCAGTTGTTCCATCATCATACCTCCTTATTTGCCGATGCGTACTCGGGTTGACACATGGGATTCGCCGCCAACCAGATCCTGCCAGTCAAGTGTCATGCCTGAATCCGGGATGAGAACATTGTCGCTTACGCCATCACCCAGGCAGGCTACCTTGCCGACGCTGGATCCAAAGCCGTGATGCAGTGCCAGGCAATCGGGCCGGAGGCCTTCGATGACCCTGGCTTTGACCGTAATTTCTCCAGTTCTGGAACTGACCTTCACCACATCACCGTCGGAAAGTCCCAGATCGGCAGCCGCTTTTGAATTGATGAGCACCGGGTTTTCAAAAATCCCGCTACGGCCATCCCGCAGTTGCGGGTTGTTGTGGGTCCACTGGCCGCTGCCCTGATGGAAAATGGTACGATAGGATATGAGGGTGAAAGGATATTCTTCCACATCAACTTCGTATTCCGGTGCCAGGCCAGGTCTTGGCATGGCCTGATCCGCACCCTCGAGGTCTTCCCAGTAGAGATGGACTTTGCCGCTGGGGGTGCCGAACCCCCCCTCCTCGTATTTGCGAAATCCCATGGTGCCGGGAGACCAGTGCCCCCCCATCTCCATGAGTTTTTCAACGGAAAGGCCCAGCCCGGAAAGTTCTATGTCGTAATATTCAGAGAGATCCTTGAACGCGAAATATTCAGGTTCCAGTCGCTTGCCCAGGTCAATGAACACGTCGTTGATGTGGCGGCTTTCCCCGGGCGCTTCCACCACGGGACGGCGAAGCACCACGCCGTGTCCGAAGTTGTACCACCAGGGCATGTACAAGAGCTCCCAGCGTTCAAAATAGGATCGGTCGGGCAGCACCAGGTCAGCATACTTGCAGGTTTCGCTCATCATCACATCAAAGCTCACCAGCAGTTCGAGCTTGTACTCGTCCCGGTCTCCCGGAAGGCATACGGCCTTACGCCATTCATTCTGGCCCATCTCCGTCATGGCCGGATTGCACTCGGCGGTCATCAGCACCTTGAGGCCATCGTCTTTGATGGCCTGGGCCTGATACCAGGTCGGTTCCATGATAAAAGCGTAATTGGCGAACTTGTCCCGGTTGGGACCCGTACGGTGCCATCCGAGTTCGGCCAGGTCCGGGCCGGCCGGCACAGGTTCTACTGGAGCCATTGGCGTCAGGCCTGGCAGCGGCTGCCCGCCCGGGTTGTCGATGTTCCCGGTAATGGCCAGAAAGATGGTCCAGGCGTGGCCAAAGTCCATGGCCTGACCCAGCATGATTCCCTTAAAGCTGTCAACGCCCACCGATGGGGCCGCGGCGCACATGTCCGCCAGTTTGCGGATATCCGCTGCCGTTACATCACATATGGCGCTCATGGCTTCAGGGGTCTTGTCTGCGATGTAGTCTTCGAGTTTTTCAAAATCGCCCTCGCGAATCCAATTGTCCACGAAGTCCCCGTCGTAGAGCCGGTTGGTGACGATATGGTGGATCATGCCCAGGAAAAAAGCCGTGTCACCCGAGGGTTTGATGGGGATCCACCAGTCGGCCTTGGCCGCATCCGTGGTAAACATGGGGTCCAGAACCACGAGTTTGGCGCCACGCTCTTTGGCATCAAGAATGTCACGGGGAATAACCGCGTTATCCAGGCAGCCCATGGCGTGCCGGCCCACCATAATCATAATGCCGCCCTTGGGCACCGTGAAATAGGCGGGGGGGATGTGATGGTTGGGAACACCGCCCATGGCCTTGATAAAAGCGATGATCTTGGCGGAGTCGCAGTGGGGAAGGGCGGTGTTGATAAAACCGCCGTAGGCGTTCAAGAATCGCCATTTGGGATCGCTGATGGAGTGTGGAAAAAAGCTGGCCGTGAATTTATGCGCTTCTCCGCGGTCCTTGAGCTCGGTCAGTTTGTCAGCCATGATGTCCATGGCCTCGTCCCATCCGATCTGCTCAAATTTTCCCTCGCCGCGCTTTCCCACCCGCTTTAAGGGATGTGTCAGCCTGTCCG
The DNA here is from genome assembly GCA_018644785.1 of Deltaproteobacteria bacterium. The sequence continues at coordinate 11,012 of JABGPV010000004.1, forward strand.
GACTGTACTGTAGCGAAACCCCTGACATTCCCTTGACACAGGCCTTTCCGCCTGCCTTGGGGTTTCCCCTGATTTCTTTGAGAACACCGTCCTCAACCCGCGCGAGAATGGCGCACTCGGCCTTGCATTGATAGCACGCAGTTGGTATCCATTCGGATTTGTTCATACCGCCACCTCCATTCTTCTCTTCATTTTATGACGCTTCATCTTCCCTTTCCTGATTTCCCGGATAATCCGGATGCCTGGCGTGAAACGCTTTCACCATCACCCAGGTGAGGATGCAAAACCCGATGAAAGCCAGCCAGGCCGTGGGGTTAAACACTGAATAGTCCATGGCCCTCCTTTATGGCTATAGTTTGAGCATGAAATTCTTTTTGGTCTTGTAGATTGCTTTTACACTGTCCGGATTGGAAACGAACTGGAATACAATTCCCACAAAAAGGATCCCGCCGATGAGGTTCCCCATGACAGTGTAGAGCTGATTGTGAGCCCACCCGTACTGACCAAAACCCCAGTTAAGGATCGTCGGGACGGCCTCACTCATCTTCGCCGATGCCTTCAGATAGATATCCTGTTGAAACAGCGGCAGGGCAAGAAAGCCGATGTTGGCGATGCAGTGCTCCGTCATTCCGGCCACGAACGCCAGGGGTCCGTAGGCGGCCATGGCAATTTTGGCCGTGTCGCCCTGGGCTTTGACGTAAAGGATGGCGGCCGTCTGCAGCATCCAGGTGCAAACGATACCCATGACAAAAATTTCAACGGCGGTCTGGCCCATTTTGGCCACGCCGATGCTGTGGGCCCGGGCCAGCCAGGGCCAGTGCGCATAACTGCCGGACTTGCTGATGAGCCACATGAAAAACATGCTCCCCAGAAAGTTTCCGATGTATCCGAGTGCGACCCCCCAGGAAAACCAACCCCAGCTGATGCGACGGTGAAACAGGCCGATGATCCCAATGTACATGTCGGCCGTCACCAGGGACATGCCGCTGACCATGATGATCACCAATGAAAACATGAACACAAGCCCCATGAGCAGATTGGCCAATCCCACCGCCAGATTCGGTACGCCTGCAGAGACGGAAAGCGCTAGCGTGGCGCCGAAAGCCACCATGGCGCCCCCCGAAAAACCGCTGACGAGATAGACAAGAGGTCTGTTGCGAATGACGTCCCATTTGTAGGTGCAAATGTCCGCAACGCTGACGACGACTTCGTCGATACTGCTCGGCATGCTTTTTCTCCGTCTTTGGCTTATGAATCAGTGGGGTGCAGCATCCAGAAAAAAATTTCTGTCTCTGCAAATATTATAGATACATTGGGGCCGAAAAAAGTTCGGTAAAAAAATGAACGGCGGGTTTTTAAAGAATGCCGGAGCAAAGGAACGCGTTAAGATCACAGGGGCCATCAAGGATTCCGGCCTGCACGGCAAGATTCATCAGAGACTCGGTACGACCTCGATCCGGGATAATGTCGTTGAAAGTGACTTCGCTTTTGTCGAGAATATGTTCAATGATATCGGCGGAAACGCCTGTGTAGTGTTCCTGGATTTTGGCGCAGCGGCGGTAGTTTTTAGAGAGATATTCATTGCTGGAAAGAAGAAGCCGGAGGTATTGGCGCACCAGGTCTCCATGCTTCTCCAAAAAGGCCTCCCTGACGACCAGGATGCAGCACATGTGCCCCGGCAAAAAATCCTTTGAACGGGCCAGAATACGACCTTTCCCTTCGATTACGGCCTTTGTGTTCCAGGGCTCTGCGCAGAAAAAGGCGTCGATTTCACGATTGACCAGGGAATTGAGCAAATAGGACGGCCCCCGATATCGAGTGTTCTTGCTGGACAGTCCAGGCACACGATCCATCCCGACCATGTCAGCGAACAGTATACTGTGAGTTGAGATGGCGTAAGGCATGCCCACCCGATTTGAAGACCATCGCTTGTTCGCGGCAAGATCGTTTCTCACCGTGATGGCGCTACCTTCGTGGTGGGCATCCATGATGTACACAATGGGAACGCCCTTGTTCCGCATGGCCATGGCCATGGGCGCCATAACAAAAGCCGCATCCAAAAGGCCGTTCTCCAAAGCCGTCGCAAGGCATGCCCAGGAAAGAAATTTTTTCAGCCGGATCTCCAGATTTCCCCGGTTGATGTGGTGCGAAACCATGCCCAGGAGGTGGTCGGAAATGGGAAGATAACCGACGCGGATAACCGGATCGTCATGGGCCCGGAACGTCTTGAACATCCTGGCTCTGGCGTCATGCACCCGCCGTTTAATGGTTCCTTCAGGTACCTGTAAGGCGGCTGCTATCTCTTTGTAGGGCCGCCCCAGAATGTAGCGTTGGATGCAGGCCTCGCGGGCAACGCCGCCCAGCGCATTCAAGGTCCTGGCCACCATGGCGCGGGACTGGCTACGCACCATCTGCTCATAGGGGTCCGGTGCTGGATCCGGAAGGAATTTAAGCGCTTCCCCGCTGTCCGGAAGCAAACTGCGTTGTCTTTTTTTCAGTCGGTTGCAGCAGTTGTGAAGAATTTTTCTGAACCAGGAAGGAAAAGCGTGGACGTCCCTTAAGTTGGGAAGTTCCAGAAAAGCCTTCAAAAACGCCTCCTGCAAGGCGTCTTCAATCAGCCCTTTGTCGTCAAACCATCGCCCTGCAACGGCAGAAGCCATTCCCTGGAAGCGTTTGACCAGTTCAGAAAAGGCTTTTCTGTCACCGGCCGACGCAGCCAGGACCAGGGCCTGATAGCCGCCCGCCTCGCTTAGGTTTTTGTCGCCGGAAACGGTTGGAGGAAAACAGGTTGCCTCCTGTTTTAAAGTCATTTCTCTCCCTTTCAAGTTACCAGCAACGGAGTTTCGGAGCCTTGTGCCAAGCTTTCCCAGAGACGCAATAAAAGACCCGACTGCCGGATCAACATGTTCAACCCGACTGCCTCCAGCATCATACAAGAACACTTCAGTATGTCAATTCAAAGATGAACCAGTAATTCCGGTCATGGCTGTTTTGAGCTAATGAAAATTTGAAATAGCTTTGGATGGATTTCGCCAGGCGGGTTTTCTTTGCATTCACCCGGAAAATATCATACTATCGTACATCAGTGGATGTGCGTTTTCTGTTCTTGTAAAAACAGACGAACCAGGATGGAGCGCAATTTTGCGCATTTAATCTGTTGCCGATGCCCTAAAGTGCGGTTGTCCAGGGGACTCATAAACCATTATTCGGGAAAGGAGTGAAAGACCTTGAAAACATCCAGCAGCTATTTAAAGGGAATGATTCGCATCGGAGCAACAGCCGTCCTTTTCGCGGCCTGTATGGCGTTTGCAGCGCCGGTTGGACTCCCGCCGGTTCCGATACCCGCCGACAACCCCATTACTCCCGAAAAAGTCAAACTGGGGGACAAGCTGTTTCACGACACCCGTTTCAGCACCACGGGAGAGGTCAGTTGCGCCACATGCCATGACCGGGCGAAAGGTTTTGCCGACGGGCTCCCGGTATCGGAGGGGATCAACAAACTGAAAGGGACGCGAAACGCGCCCACCATCATCAATGCGGTTTACCTCCACACCCAGTTCTGGGACGGAAGGGAACCCTCTCTGGAATCCCAGTCGGCCCAGCCCTTTTTAAACCCGGTGGAAATGGGTCTCAAAGACCACGAACCCATTCTTAAGATTGTACGTTCCGACCCGGAATATTCGAATCTTTTCAGTAACGCTTTCGGTAAGACAGGCGACCGGATTACCATGACCGAAGTAAAGCAGGCGCTGGGCACCTTTGAGAGAACCCTGATCAGCGGAAATTCCCCATTTGATCAATACTATTTCAAGGGGGACAAAACGGCCATGAGCCCTGCCGCCATTCGAGGACTGGAAGTCTATGTGAACCAGGGTCGGTGTGTTTCATGTCACCGGATCGAACAGACCCAGGCCCTCTTTACGGACAACCGCTTCCATATGATCGGGGTTTCCGCCAATCAGATGCCTAAGGACCTGGATGAACTCTCAGCCGCCGTTCAGAACGTAAAAGAAAAGGGAACCGATATCGCAGTCCTCAGCAATCCCAAGACATCTTCCCTTGGACGCTTCGCCGTTACGGGAGAGCTCACGGATATCGGCGCTTTCAAGACCCCGACCCTACGAAATATCGAATTGACGGCGCCTTATATGCATGACGGCAGCCACAAAACCCTGGAGGAAGTGGTGACGTTCTACAATAATGGGGGCCGCCTGGATGAAGCCGATCCCGTACCGGAACTCTTGAGCGGCGGCATTCGTCCCCTCAACCTGACCGAGGCGCAGCAGGCGGATCTGGTGGCATTTCTAAAGGCACTCACCAGTCCGGAATTTGCACAGAAAAAGCCATAGGGCGTCCAAGCGCATGGCATCAAGGAGGAATATTACGATGAGCATGAACCGACGTGCATTTCTCAAGGCCACCGGCGCAGGTTTACTGACCGCCGCTTTTCCCATAAGCCTGGTGAAACTGGCCTTTGGCGGTGAAGGACCGGTCCCGGACTTTACTTTTGGATATATTTCAGACGCCCACATTCAACAGATCAAAGGCACCCGTTTTGTTCGAAACTGGGATATGGGCCTCATTCGAGCCATTCGCGAGGCCAACCTGCTCACTCCCCGTCCGGACTTCTTCATGTTCGGCGGCGACCTGGCGCAATTGGGAAAGAAGGAAGAGCTGGATCATGGTTTGGAGATGATGAGCAACCTGCGTGGCAAGGTTCGCTATGTGATCGGTGAACATGATTATTACCTGGATCTGGGACAGTATTGGGAGGAAAAGATCGGTCCCCTCTATTACAGCTTTGATCACAAAGGGGTCCATTTTGTTGTTTTAAACAGCATTCTCACCTATGACAGCTGGACTCACAAAAAATGGCCCTCACCCATGGAGCGTATGCTGGCCATGGCGAGGCTCGACAACCCCAACGGGTCACCTTTCATGGTGGGGGATAAGCAGTTAGCCTGGTTGAAAAAGGACCTTGCAAAATTCGACCGGAATACACCCGTGGTGGTATTCTCCCATTCACCCATTCAAAAGATCTTCAAACCCTGGAATTTCTGGACACAGGATGCCGAAAAGGTTCAAGCCCTGCTGAAACCCTTTGAAAAGGCTACCGTCATTTACGGTCATGTGCACCAGATCCAGTATAACCAGATCGGCAATATTACCTTTCAGGCCGCCATGGCAACCGCCTGGCCCTGGCCATACCCCGAGACCTATTCCCAGTCGGCCAGCTGTCTCCCCAAAATCACCGTGCCCATGAACCGGGCCGATCCATTTTTTGAGCGGGACGCCACAGGATGGCAATTTGTCGACATGCAAAACGGAAAAACCGCCATGCACTACCAGTTGCCCGACAACAAAAACCGCACCGTTGCATTTGATGCCGCCACCGGCAAACCGCAAGATATGAATTATCAGGATTACAGCAAGCGAATTCCGCCTCAGACCCATTTTTGAGACCATAAGGAGAGTTATCATGCGAAAAAGCAAATTTTTCTCAAGCGCCTGTCTGGCAGGCCTGATCGGTTTTGGATTCCTGGCGGTTTCCTTCTCCACCCAGGCGGACGATTTCACCCAAAACGATTTGAAACGGTGGGAGCAGGAATTCATGAGTGTTGTCATGGAAGGTGAAAAACTCTTTCACAGCGGGGATCTGGGAACCAACAAAGTGTCGTGCGATCAGTGTCATCCCAACGCCGCCAACACCCATCCGGAGACCTATCCCAAATTCCAGCAGCAGATCGGTCGTGTGATTACCTTGTCTGAAATGGTCAACTGGTGCATTCAGCAGCCGCTGGAGGGTCAACCATTGCTGCTGGATGATCCGAAAATGGTGGCACTTCTCTCCTACATCACCTATGAACGGCGTAGCGTGCCGTTGGCACCCGGGAAACACTGATTTTCCGTTACAAGAGACAATGAGCCGTCCAACACGGGATGGTTTTGGTCTGCACCGGCGGAATGCATCCGGTAATAACACCGATTTCAAATCCCCGCTATCTTTGGCTGGCATTTACATCTCAACCTCCACCAGGGCGCCTTCGGGAAGCTCAAAGGCATCCACCAGGGTGAGGGTGCTGCTGCCGTGTTCCTCCTGCCGATAAGTGATTTTATAGGTGCCCGGCTTCAGCGGCATGGGGTCGAATGAACGCTGCATGAACACGGTTCGAATGGCTTTTCCCTTGTCGTCCAGTTCGATAAACTCGATTTTATAGGGCGGTTTGATACCGGGTTGAGGAACGAGCTTAACCCCGGTATTAATGGGGAAATCATTCATCTTTCCTTGTTCGATGGTCACTTCTCCCAAATCGGAGTTGGAACTCTCGTGTTCGTTTTTCTTGTAGATGAACCGGTAAGTCCCTGAGGGCACCAGCTGGGGCAACAAACCCAGCCTGAAATGGGCTACCGGTTTGCCGGTTTCCACATCATGAAGTTCCCAGTATCGCAACCTCCCGGGCACCCATTCCGCGGGAACCGGGTTCAGGGCCGTGGCCAGTTCTACGTCGTTCAGTTTATCGGGCTGAATGTTCACTTTCTCAAGGGCGAGGGTGCTGGATCCGTGCTCATCCTGCCGCCATGCCAGGTCATATTCTCCCGATGGGACCAACTGCGGCTCCAGCCGCTCAAAGTGTGCGATCACTTTCTGGGTGGCGGGGTCTTTCAATCCCCAGAACCGGGGCCGTTTAACCCAACTTGGCGTCACGGGCCGAATGCCCGTTTTGAGGATAACCTCGGTGGTTTTCCTCGATTCCACCGTGATCACCTCACCGAGTGTGACTTCGCCGCTTGCATGCTGTTCCTGCCGCCAGACGATCTGATATTCACCGGGCGGCACCAGCTGATCGCCGAGGCCTCGAAAGCGGGCTTTTTCCTCACCGGTTTCCGGGTCCACCAGCTTCCAGTAATAGGGGGCTTTCAGCCAGCTGTCGTATTTCAGTTTAAGGGTGCCGGGTCCTTTTGCCTTGATGCGAATAGAGGTGGTCTTTTCTGAAACCTTCTGGGTGATGACCTCGGGTTCAGGGGTGGGGGCAGGGGGCTCAATTTCCTTTTTTTCCACCACGCTTTCTTTGATTTGATTCATTGCCGCCAGCAGGTCCGTAGCGTTGGTGGTGGAAAAATAGTTGCCTCCGCCGGCTTCTGCGATGCAGGAAAGCTGTTTCGCAGCATCGGCTTTTACATTAAAACCGACTACATGCATCACAAAGTTAATGCCGCTTTCCTTTAGCTTTTTCACCACGGCGCAGGGGTCTTTTCCGCAGGTTTCGATGCCATCGCTCACGAGCACAATGGTGCTGGCGGCATCACTGCCCTTAACCTTATCCACTGCCACGGAGATGCTGGCTGAAATCGGGGTTTTTCCTTTGGGACTGATCCGGTTGATTCTTGTGATGGCTGTATCTTTTTGGAGGGGTCCCATGGGAACGATCATTTCGATGTCTGCACAATCTCCCTTTTTTCGGTGCCCATAGACCATGATGCCGCAGTCGATACCCTCCGGGGTTTCCTTGAGCAGGGTGGTCATAACCTCCTTGGCCACTTGAATCTTGATTTTTCCATCCACACGACCCCACATGGAGCCTGACCCGTCCAGGATGTAAAAGATCAATGACTTTTCAGCGCCAATGGCCGCAGCAGGGATGAACAGCAGTATGGCCAAGGCCAAACAGATGATCTTCAATCGAAACGCCATTTTTCCATACCTCCGATTGCTATTTGACGGCGTCCAGCTTCCGGGTTACGTTATCCTTGATCCAGTGGTTGTCCCACCACTCTATGGGATTGACAAAGAGACCGCTGATCATCATGCCGAAGTGGAGGTGATCCCCGCCCGCTAATCCGGTTTGTCCCGTCAATGCAATGACATCGCCTTTGGCGACGGTTTGCCCCGGTTTTACGTTGATGTGGCTGAGATGGCTATAGGTGGAAGCCACTCCCTGACCGTGATCAATGACCACGGTTAAACCGTATATCCCCAGGCGATCGGCAAAAGTGATACGACCGTTGTTGGCGGCGCCCACCTTTGAATGGGCCAGAGAAGCCAGGTCAACACCCATGTGAACCTGTTCGTCAATGACTTTCCCCTTGTAGTAGTAAAGCCGTCTGTCGCCGAATCTTGCCATGGTGGCGGCATTCTTGAGCCTGAGCCACGACCCTTCCCACAATTTTTCAGGGAGGGTATCGGTTCCGAGATTGTAAAATACCTTTCCGTTTTCTTTTCTGAGTCGCTGGTTGATTTCTAGAAATTTGACCACATTCCGGGCGGTTGGATCTTTCAGTTCAGGGGCAAAGTAAGGGAGTACGCCATTGAGAAATCGGTCCGAAATTTTAATTTTTCGCGTGCGGAATTTTTTCTTGCGGATATGAATGCTGCGGTTTAGGTTGGCTTTTGAAATATTTCCTGCCTTATCTTCCGCCCACAGGAAGAGATTGACATTTTTTGTTGTGTTAACGGGAATTCCAAAATAGCAGACATGCATTCCCTGCTCCGGGCTTCGCCCGGACGGGTATCCGGGGAAAAACCGCTTTTCCACATAAAGTCCGCTTTTGACGGCATCGGAGGTGGTTTGATAGACGATCAAACCGGTGCCGCCTTTGTTCACGTAATTGAGTTGACTCACCAGCCTGAGAGCGGGGGGAATGGTGTCAACGGTCATTTTGTGCTCGGCGATGGTCAGATTGCCGTCTCCGCCGCTGCTCCTCGAATAATCCCAGGCGTATACCTCAAGATCGGCCCTGCCCTGATTGAATTCTGAAGGATCAATGGACAGGACCGTCTCAAATCGGTGGACGCCTTCGGCATTGAACAGGCCCTCAAAGGAAAATCGTTTTTCCAGAAGTGTAATATGGCGGGTGCCCTGTTTCAGGGTAACCTTGATGGTCCTGATGCCCCTTTCTGCATCGGTCACGATGAGAGGGACTTCCGCGGTTTTGGTTAGAAAAACGGGTAAAGGACCCAGTTGAATCTTCGGCTTTTCTCCCTCAAAAATGGCCACAAGGAACCATCCGATAAAACCAAAAACCAGGACGATGGCGCAGACGGCCAATATTAAAGTCGTGTTTCGCTTTTTACGCATAAGAGTATGTTATCCCATGTATTTTATGCTACAAATAATGGTTAAATGTTATCAATTCAGGGGTTTTGATATTTTCAACTGTTAACCGATAACCGTCAACCGTAAATAATTATAATTCCGATCTAGATACCAACAAAAAATTCTTAAGGCAATGGTTTTTGTTAAATTATGTTCAAAAAACAATGACGTGGACAGCGCTTTCGGCGGCATGAATTGAAAAAAGACATCATGCATCACAGATGGATTTTTTTGCTGATTTCTATGACTTTGGCCATGATTTCATCCTGATCCAGAGAGCAGAGCGCTCTTTCTTTCATGAGGGGAACGCCATTTACGACCACGTCTTTTACATCACTTCCGCCGGCGGAATAGACCAATGTGGAAACAGGGTCAAACAGGGGACAAAGATGCGGTGATTCCAAATCGACCACAATGATATCCGCCTTTTTCCCCATTTCAAGACTTCCCGTCTCTTTTTCAAGCCCCAAGGCGGCTGCGCCCCCGAGGGTTGCCATTTTAAGCACTTGGTAGGCTTTTGCCGCATCAGGCTTTCCTGTTGACACTTTTGCCAGTTTGGCGGCCGTATCCATTTCACCGAAAAGATCCAGGTTGTTGTTGGAAGCGCAGCCGTCGGTGCCCAGCCCGGTTCTTAATCCCATGGCGATGATCTCTTCCAGGGGGGCGATTCCGGAGGATAATTTCATGTTGCTTTCAGGGACGTGAACGATGCTGGCGTTTTTTTCATGAAAGCATTGAAGTTCCGTTACATCCAGATGTACCCCATGGGCTGCGATCAGGTGGGAATCCAGCAGACCCAGTTGATCCAGATAGTGGGTCGGTCTCTTCCCGTGGGCCTTCACTATTTCAGAAACTTCCATTGCAGTTTCCGAAAGATGGATTTGAAGGGGTGCACCGTATTCTCGTGATAATTCCCGGGATCGGCGCAGGGTTTTTTTTGAACAGGTTACAGGGCTGTGGCAAAACAGGCCCGGTGTGATCCGGTCAGAGAAATGATACCATTTTTCCATGAAGTCCTGCCCCATAGAAACATTTTCTTTTGGGTCAGGAACGCCGGGGGCCGGAAAATCGATGATGCCCTGTGCCAGCAGCGCCCTGAGTCCCGACTTATGTACGGCACGGACGGTCTGATCCTGAAAAAAATAACCATCCGCCAGGCAGGTGGTTCCGGAGGTGATCATTTCAACGCATCCCAGAAGGGCCCCCCAGTAGACCGTTTCCGGTGAAAGAAGCTTGGCCTCTGCCGGAAATATTTTTTCAAAGAGCCATTCCTTCAGCGGAAGGTCGTCTGCGAAACCGCGAAAAAGGGTCATGGCCGTGTGAGCATGGGCGTTCACCAGACCGGGCATGATGATGGCATTTTGTGCATCAATTGTCTCTGCGGAAAAACCTTGAGGAATGGGTACTTCAGCGGATGGACCGATTTCCATGATACGGTCTTTTCCGATGAGGATGCGTACGTCGGTGATCGGCTGTTGACCTGGCATCATGGTAACGGCCGTACCGCCCTGGATGATGAGGTCGACGGGTTTTTTCGAGGTTCGGCTAAGGTTGAGATCCGGATCGCTGGTTTTCATGAAGAGTCCTTTTCGAAATATCTTGACATAGCACAGATTTCGTGAAAATTTGACCGATTATTTTGTTTGTTTATTCGCATGTCAAGGAGTAATCCATGTTAACCATAGCGCCATTCAGGGGCTTAACCTACAACTACCGCGAAAGAAAAGACCTTTCAGCACTCGTTGCTCCCCCCTATGATGTTATTTCCCAGGAAGAACAGCAGGCATATTACCAGGCCGACCCGCACAATGTCATCCGATTAATTCTAGGCGAAAAGAGAACCGGTGACTCGGATTGGGATAACCGGTACACACGGGCCGCGGATACCTTTCAGCGATGGCAGTCCAACCGGAACCTGGTAAGGTCCCCTCATCCCTGTCTTTATCTGACGGCCATGACCTATGACCCAGGCAACGGTATGGCCATGCGGACTCGGTGGGGGATTATTTCACTGGTGCGTATTGAAGATGAAGGGTCAGGCGTTATCCTACCCCACGAAAGAACTTTTTCCGCCCACAAAGAAGATCGTTTGAAGCTTTACAGGGCCTGCGGCGCACAATTCAGCCAGATTTTCGGGCTCTATGATGACCGTGAAAATATTGTTTTAAATGCCTGCCGTGCCTCTGCCGACCTGACCCCACAGATGGACTTTCAGTTGGCGGATGGGACCCAACACCGTCTCTGGGTCCTGGAAGACCTGTTGCTGTTCAAACAAGTGGCGGATGCCATGCGGGCAAAGGCCGTCTTTATCGCCGACGGACATCACCGCTATGAAACCTCCCGCAATTACAGAAACATTCTGCGCGCAAGGCATGGCCGAAAACCTGCCGACAAATCCTATGAGTTCGTTCTGATGTATCTGTCTAATATGCGGGACGAAGGCCTTACCATCCTGCCTTCCCACAGGATGGTCAAACGGGTGCCCGATTTTCAGGAGGCGTCTTTTTTTCTGAAGGCAGAAAAATATTTTGATATCAAAGCGTTTCCTGTTTCATCCGGCGAACTGGCCAGTGAGTATGAAACCTACAAGGATGTCCTGCAGGATGCCGGGCTGAACAGAACGTCATTTGCCTTTTTTCACCATGGCAGCGACCGGGGATTCCTGCTATCACTGAAAGAGGCGGCCCATCACGAAATGGGGGAGGACCTTCATGCTTCCCTCAAAAAGCTCGATGTGGTTGTTTTGTCACGATTGGTTTTTCAGAAATGTCTGGGGTTTACCAAAGAAGGGCTGGATGATGATGAGATCTTTCATTATCAGAGCAATACGCCACTGGCCCTTTCGAGTGTGGCATCGGGGGAATATCAGATGATGTTCATGTTGAATGCCACCAAAATCGAGCATGTGACCGAGGTGGCGGAAAACGGTCTTGTGATGCCGAGAAAATCCACCTATTTTTATCCCAAAGTACTGACGGGTATGGTGTTCAACAAAATTGATCCCAAAGAAATCATATCGGTCCCCTGAGGTCATTCTGGGTCCTGACGAGGGGCTGGACCTTTTCCTGAACGGCCGGCTGAAACTCATTCAGTCCAGGGACGGTTACCGGTTTTCCATTGACGCGGTCCTGCTATCCCAGTTCGCAACCGTACGCCCCGGGGATGTGGTGGTGGACCTGGGCACGGGTTGCGGGGTGATCCCCTTGATCCTGCTGTTGAAAAAACCGGTGGGGCATGTTTTTGGGCTGGAGGTTCAGGCAGAACTGATTGCCCAGGCGGCCCGAAATGTGCGGCTCAACGGGCTTCAGGAAAGGATGGATGTGGTCAGGGGCGACTTTCGTCATCTGCCCTTTGATTCCGGATTCGCCAATCTTGTGGTTTGTAACCCGCCCTACCGCAAAATCAAAAGCGGACGTATCAACCCAGACCCTCAAAAGGCCATTGCCAGGCATGAAATCCTGGCGTCTCTGGATGATCTCCTGCGTTCTGCCGCAGAACTCCTCACAAAAAAAGGACGGTTTGCGCTGGTTTATCCGGCGGCGCGCCTTGTTGAGGTGTTTGTTCGGTTGCGACGGTTCAACCTGGAACCCAAACGGGTCAGGGTTCACTATCCGGATCTTGAATCAAGCGCCAAGCTTGCGTTGATCGAGGCATCGCTCGGTGGAAAGCCCGGATTGGAGATTCTTCCGCCGCTTCTGGGGCAGGGAGATTTTTCCATTCGGGATTGTCCCGATATCTGAGATCTTACCGGGGCCGGGGTCGCTAGAAAACAAGGCGGTTTTCCGATAATTTCTCCGGTGCTTCAACCCTTTTCCGTAGTCCGACCGAACCCACCAAAGATTTTGGCTTGCATCTTGAACGCCCACGTTTGCCTGTCGGTGTAACAGGGACCACTTTATGGGCATTTGATAAATTGTAAATAATTTCAATAAATTAAATCAACAAAATCATTTTTGTTCTAGAAAAAGGTTGCAATAAAGTCAGGTTCTAAAAAGAGGTTGACAAGTTAAGTAACAGATGTTAGCTAACAGGTGTTGACTAACGCCTGTTATTAATAAGATCAAAAAGGAATCCCCCATATGCCGCCGAAAGTCAAATTTGAAAAAGAGTCCATATTAAATGCCGCCTATGAAGTTGTTCGCCAAAATGGGTGGGAGGGCTTGTCCTCGAGGTCCATTGCCAGAGAACTAAATTCGTCAACTGGACCAATTTATTCTCAACTCAAATCAATGAAAAATATTGAAGAAGAAGTTTTAAGAAAAGCCTGGGCTTTATTTGAAGTATATACGACAACCTCTATAACTGGAGATAAATGGATAGATCAAGGGATAGGACACCTCTATTTTGCCAAGGCTGAAGGGCTTCTTTATAAAGTGATGTTTGATGGAAAACATCACCAAATTCCAAGTGAAATTGGCCAAGCCGTCTGGGACAAACTTGCCGGCGAACTATCTGATTATCCTCCTTTTAAAGACCTGTCTGAGGGAATGCAACTCGAAATAAGGTCTTCGAGATGGATTTTTAACCATGGCCTTGCATCTCTTATAACAAACACACCTGAAATCGATCAGCCGGAAATGAATGAAGAGACGATAGCCCACAAAATGAAACGGATAAGTATGGCCATTTTTAGAGGCGTAACCAGTGGACCCGAACCCACAGAAATAGACTTTTTCGATGGGAAGAAAAAAGAAGATTAATGGTTGATAATTGATAGAAAGGATAGCATTCCTGCTATAGGAATAGTGCTTAATTTTTTTGGGAAAAAATTATTACGGCTCATAGTCGTTATTCTGGCTGTAACAGCGCTCACTTTTTTGATGATAAATCTTCTGCCCGGTGATGCTGCCGTCACCAACGCTGGCATTGGCGCAACATTGGCGGAAGTGGAAAAGATCCGTGAAGATCTTGGGCTCAATAAAAATGTTTTTGTACGGTATTCTCTTTGGCTTGCAGATGCGGCACAGGGACGATTAGGCCATTCTATTATAACTGATGAACCCGTACTGGAAGCTATTTCCCACCGCCTGCCGGTCACCATAGAACTGATGATCATTTCACAGATATTGGCCTTGATGCTGGCAGTTCCCTTTGGCATTGTCAGTGCGTACAAATCAGGGACGAGTATAGACAAAACAATAAATACCTTGGCCTTTAGCGTGATGTCTGTTCCTACTTTTGTCATGGCACTTCTTCTTATCTTTGCCTTTTCCTTAAAATTGAACTGGTTGCCGGCAACAGGATATATCTCTTTTTCTGATGGATTCTGGCGCAACGCTAATTCTTTTTTGCTTCCCGGATTCAGCATTGCACTGGTGGAATGGGGATATTTAATGCGCATCCTCAGAAGTGACATGATCGCAACGTTGCAGGAAGACTATATTTTAATGGCAAAATCCAAGGGCCTGCCAACGTTTTATATTCTTTTTAAACATGCATTAAGACCGTCGTGTTTCACTTTGATAACCATTCTTGGCATTCAGGTCGGACACTTGATCGGCGGAGCTGTGATCGTGGAAAATATATTTGCACTTCCCGGAATTGGCAGCCTTTTTATTTCATCTATTTTTGCACGGGATTACCCAATGGTCCAGGGATGTATTCTGTTAATAGCCATAGCCTATGTCCTCATTAATTTTTTTGTTGATATCCTGTATTCCTTTCTTGATCCCAGAATAAGATTCCAGAATAAGACGTTGGTGAGTAATGGCTGAATCATTTAATAAAAATAAGCCTGGTATCTCATTCTGGTTTTCCATCACCTGGATAATATTGACCGTTATCGTTGCCCTTTGTGCCGATTTTCTGCCATTGCCCGAATATGACCATATGGATTGGGATAATTCGGCAGCCCCTCCTGGAACCCGTGTTGAGAAACTGCTCACCGATAATAATGGAGAACAAATTTACGAGAAGGGGTTATATCTTCTTGGATCAGATACGATGGGTCGTGATATTTTTACACGGTTGATTTTCGGTACACGCATATCGCTCACTATAGGGTTGGTCGTACCGGTAATCGGTCTTATCCTTGGCGGAACCTTGGGTCTGCTGGCAGGGTTTTACCGGGGAACACTTGAAACTGCAATTATGGCAACCATGGATATTATTCTGGCGTTTCCCGGGATTGTACTCATGCTGGCCATTACTTTTTACTTAGGACCGGGGATAGAAAATCTTGTCATTGCTCTCGGCATACTTGTCATCCCTGCCTTTTCCAGGGTAGCAAGGGCCAATACCCTTAAATTTGCACAAAGCGAATTCGTACAGGCAGCAAAGATGATGGGGCAAAAAGATGTGTATCTCATGGTTTTTGAAATACTGCCGAATATCCTTATTCCCATGGCCGCATATGCATTGATGCTCGTTGGGTATATGATAATGGCTGAAGGTGTGCTTAGCTTCCTGGGCCTTGGCGTCCCGGCACCCATCCCAAGCTGGGGTGGGATGATTGCTGACGGCAGGGAGGTGCTGGGTGAGGCGCCTTTTATCACACTATTGCCTTCCTTTATCATGTTTTTGACGGTTCTTTCTTTTAATCTTATGGGTGATTATTTGCGTAACCTGGTTGATGCAAAGGAGGGACAGCTTTGAATAATTCCTTGCCTGCCAGAACTTTAGAGGTTGAAAACCTTAACGTAAATATTCATACGGCCCATAGCATTATCCAAGCGGTGAACAACGTTTCTTTCAGACTTCAGGAGGGTAAAACCCTTGCAATCGTTGGTGAATCAGGCTCGGGAAAGAGCATCCTTTGTAAATCAATTTTAAGATTGCTGCCAAAAGCTGCTGTTGTGCCAAAAAATTCTCGTATCCTTTTTTATGGATATGATGATCTATCCAATCTTTCTCAAAAAGAGTTCAACAAAATATGTGGCTGTAAAATTGCCATGATCCTTCAGAACCCTATGTCAAGTCTTAATCCGGTGATGAAAGTAGGAAAGCAGATTGCTGAACCTCTTTTGCACCATATGGGTTTGAATCGCAAACAGGCACGGGAAAAAGTAATAGCGCTTATGAATTCAGTGGGTATTCCAATGCCTGAACAACGATTTGATCAATATCCTCACCAGCTATCAGGTGGTATTTGTCAACGGGTGGCTATTGCGATTGCACTTTCCTGCGATCCCAAATTACTAATCGCTGATGAACCCACAACTGCACTGGATGTTACGGTTCAGAAAGAGATTTTTGATCTTTTGGCCTTAAGGCAATCCCAAAAAAAGATGTCAATGATCCTGGTCACTCATGATCTGGGGGTAGCGATGGGTAGAGCCGATGAAATTGCGGTCATGTACGCAGGTGAAATTGTTGAGCAGGCACCGGCAATTGATCTGTTTACCCATATGCGTATGCCATACACCCGTGCTTTGATGGACTCGATCCCCCGTCTTGATACGCCACCTCACACAATTCTCGCCGCCATTGATGGACAGCCGCCAAATTTAATGGAACCGATCATAGGGTGTTGTTTTGCACCCCGGTGTTCCTGCGTTCAGGATAAATGCATCAAAAAAGAACCTTTGTTAAGATCTGACATAAGAAAAAATCATCTGTTTGCCTGCTGGTATCCCATAGGAGAAGCATCATGAAAGATATGCTTCTTCGTGTTAAGAATCTGACAGTTCACTTTAATGCAGGCCACAGGCACAAAGTTCATGCGGTGTCTAACGTCAGCTTTCAGGTACCAAAAGGAGAAACATTAGGACTGGTAGGTGAATCCGGATGCGGAAAAACTACGATTGCCGGGGCAATCATGCAGTTTCCAAAGCCAACGTCAGGAAAGATTTTTTTTCAGGAAGAAGATCTGACCTGTGTGAATAAAAATCGATTAAGACAATTAAGACCACAGTTCCAGATGATTTTTCAGGACTCGGTTTCATCACTGAATCCAAGACGGAAAATTATTGATAGTATTTCAGCCCCGCTTAAGATTGTAGGAAAGGCAAAGAAAGAGGAGCAAACCCATCTTGCATTGGAAATGGCTGAGTCCGTTGGAATTGATCCAAAGACTTGTTACAGACGCCCATTCCAGCTATCTGGAGGTCAATGCCAGCGTGTCCAGATTGCAAGGGCTTTGATGGCAGATCCTAAGTTTTTGATCTGTGATGAGCCGGTCTCTTCTCTTGATGTCTCTATCCAAGCCCAGATTTTAAATCTGTTGGAGACTTTGAGAAAAAAACATGGACTTACCATGCTGTTTATATCCCATGATCTGGCAGTGGTAAAGAACGTCTGTGATTCCGTAGCAGTCATGTATCTGGGGAAATTTTGCGAACAAGTACCATCTGAAAAACTTTACCATGATCATCTTCATCCCTATACAAAGACCCTGCTTAGCGCTATTCCAAGTTCTGGGTTCCGACTGTCTTCGGGTAAAACAAACACAGGAGAAATACCTTCTCCAATTAATCCACCCTCAGGATGCAGGTTCCGTACGCGGTGCTCAAAGGCTCAGGTGCTGTGCGAAAAAAAGGAACCTGAATTAAATGAGATAGAACCGGGACATAAGGTTGCATGCCACTTTCCGGAATGCTGAAAAAAACGATCCCATATTGAATTTGAAAACGGCTACAAGTAAATCATCAGAGTTTAAAAAGGAGGAACACCACATGGAAGGAATTAGAAACAAATCAAATGGTTTAAAAATGATCCTGTTTGCCGTACTTGTTTTTGGAATACTAATCATGACAATGGGGATTTCCTCGGCCAGTGAGGGTGAACCGAAATATGGCGGCACTCTGCGTATTGTTTCCTGGGGCAGTGCTTCCGGATTTGATGTCCTTAAAACCCGCTCCCCTTTTGGTGTTGGTAGTGAAGTGGCCCATCGGATCATGGAAATGCTTTTTGATCGGGGAGAAAACGGCGAACTTATCCCTGTTTTAGGATTATCAGCCTCATCATCTGCTGATGGAAAAACATGGACTGTTAAACTCAGACAAGGGGTTAAATTTCACGATGGGACACCGTTTAATGCCGATGCTGTGGTTTTTCACTGGAAGCGTATTTTAGATCCTGAAACCCGATTGATTTTTAAAATTACGATCAAGCCTATTTTATCGGTGGTAAAAACAGGAGAGTATGAGGTGCAATTTAACTTGAAGCATGCCTGGCTTCCTTTTACTTCAATTCTGACAAATCCAGCGGGGTTTGTTTCTCCCATACCATCGCCCAAAGCAGTTAAAGAGGGCACCCAACACCGTTCGCCGGTTGGTACTGGACCATTCCTTTTTAAGGAATGGAAGAGTGGAAATCGTATTGCATTGGTGAAGAACCTTGATTATTGGCAAAAAGGCAAACCATATTTGGATGGAATTGTCTACCTCATAATGCCTGACCATGAAAGCCGTTATGCTGCATTGGTTTCCGGACAGGTCGATATGATCATGACCGACTGGCCGACCCATGTTAAAAAGTTGACTTCTAATCCTGAATTTTCCACCCATATTGTGGACTATAGAAGTTGTTTAGTTCTGCTTCTTAATAGCAAAAAACCACCTTTGAATGATGTTCGGGTAAGAAATGCCATTGCGCTTGCCTGGGATCAAAAAAAGTATATAAAAGCCAATTATAAAAATACAGTGCCTTACACAGAAAATTGGCATGAAGATAAACCAAATTCAAACAATACCGGCTATCTGCATCATGATTTAAAGAAGGCCCGGGCCTTGATGGCTGATTATGGCAAACCTGTGGAATTAAAATATCTTCATACAGCCACTTCACGGGGTAGGGCAGCGGGTGTGATTGTCCAACAGATGATGAAAGAAATTGGCATTAAAGTGGACCCAATGCCCATGGATTTTTCCTCTATTATTATGCAATTGTTCACTGGGCAATATGATATGACCTCGTGGCGGTTCCCTGGAGGCTATGATATGGGACCCATTTCACTGGCATATTTTCATTCTAAGAGTCCTTTGAATTTGAGTAAGTATTCTTCCGAAGAAGTGGATAAACTGCTGGTTCAGCAACGCCTGAGCACTGATCCTGATGCCAGAAAAAAAATGCTGAACACTGTAGTTCAAAAGGTCAATTCAGACTCACCTTTTATAATTCTGTCCGGGTTTAGACATTATATATTTGCCAAAAGCTATGTAAAAAATATTAAACAGCCCGTGCCTGGAGAGGAGGGTTTCTCAGGAACTCAATTTAATATCTGGCTGAACAAGTAGCGTAAAATTAGTTTGAATATTTGGGAGCAGAAATTGGGAAGCAAGAGAAAGGCAGCGTTTGATAACCTGGTTGAGCAATATTTAGGGATGGGTTTGCCGCAACATTTGGCCGGCGCCATATCCTGGTCAAATCTGCCAGACGATGCACAGGGCTATATCCTTCGATTGTTGACACTAATGAAACGCTCCAAATATTCGCCAGCCCAGTTTAGTCCGGTTCTCATCCAGTGGTTGTCTTTGACCATCCCAAATATGTTACCAGGGGCATGGGGGGGACGTATCCCCCCCATTACATTTCCATTTCGCCACAAAAAATTAGATGATTATGTTTCACTACTGAATTGGATGTCTGGGGAAGAACCGCTTCTCTTTGTTGATATAGGGTGCGGGTTCCCGCCTGTCACAACGGCAGAGACAGCCCAAAGATTTACTGACTGGCAAATTATCGGAGTCGACCAAGCCTTTGCCGATTATGTTTTATACGACAAAGACGGAAATTATGCCTGTTTTGACCAAAAGGATGGATTCCAATATTTTCAGATATTGCCCGGCACCACCAGGTCGGCTGTACATCCGGACCCAGTGAGGATCAAAAACCAGTTTAAACAGCTTTTTTCAGATCTTTTTCCTCTGCTGAGAGACTCAAATAGTCCAGATTGTATAACGGACAGTGAAACAGTGGAAAAGGATGGGAACAGACTCATACATAACCACATCCGTAATTTCGAAACAGGCAACCTCCGATTCATCAAATCAGAAATATTGAATTTGAAACTCCCGCCAGCCAAAGTCTGTCGTGTCATGAATATGTTAGTTTATTTTAAACCTGAAATTAGAAAACAGATCTTGTATCAGGCCGATAAACTTCTCGATGATGATGGTATCATCATCACCGGGACTAATGGCTTCGCGGCACAATCAAGGTACATTATTTATCAGAAAGGGGGCGACGGTTTATACCCAAGTCAGTTTGCGTTCAGTCTGGATAATTTAGGGCATCTGGCCATCATGCCATGGTTTACAATCCAGAAAAATGATCCGGAAGCAGTACTGCTGGCAACGTGCAGCGGAAAAATACGTTCGGATCGGTCTTTCTGGCCTTCGTTCAGTAACCGATTAGATGAATTGCTGGAAAATCATAATATTTGCACCCGCGAAAAGGACGGGTATTTGCATTTTCCCAAGGAACTTATGGCAAGAGACCAATACATTCTAAAAGGTGCTATGATCTGGCACCAGATGCAAAAGGAAGGGTACACAGACCGTGCAGTGGATGTCCTTTTACAGGCTGGTTTTAATGCATGGAAAAATTCAATGGGAGATATTGCCGTCAAGCCTCCATCTGGTTCTTTGCTTTAAAGGCATGAAGCTGGTTTCAACGTGAAGTTTTAAGTTTGATACTAATATAGTGTCTGAACGAAAACTAGGATTTTTTGTCAAGGTCAAGAAAGATCAAAATTTTAACCACAGGAATACATTTGGTATTTCGAGGATTAAAATTTTTATCTGACGCAGAGATTGGCGAAAAAGACAGTTTTCGTTCGGGCACTAAATATCAAAGGATCCAACAACTATAGGAGGATTTGTATCATGCACAAAAGTAAATCCAGCGATACTGCAGAAGGTGTTGCAGCTTATAGAGCGGTGGAGTCAATGCGATCAGAAAAGGACCGTGTTATTTATGATCCCTATGCCCAGATATTCCTGGGGAATAAATGGCAAAAAATTATTTATAACCCCATTTATAAATTGATTATGAAACTGCTCGGAAAATTTAAATATCCAGGTTTTTACATTTCAGTTATAGCCCGTGTTCGTTTTATGAATGAATGTATAAAACAGTGTTTTCCCGGCGAGTATACTCAACTTGTTATTCTCGGTGCAGGGTATGATATGAGTGCATATTGCTTTCGCGATATCTTACCCAATGCAAGGATTTTTGAAGTTGATCATCCCAGCACACAAAAAGACAAGCTGGCTAAAATAAAAGAGAATATAAAAGATATCCCTGACAATATTACCTATATTCCTGTTAACTTTGAGATGGATGATTTAAAGGAGTCGCTTATTTCAAGTGGATATGCACCGTCAGAAAAAACGCTTTTCATATGGGAAGGTGTGACTTACTATCTTGAGAAGGAATCAGTGGAACAAATGTTAGAATTTATCGTCGAGAACTCGGCCCGGGGAAGTAAAGTTGCTTTTGACTATTTTCCGCCGGAAGTTATTGATGGAACATCAACAGAACGGCTGGGAAAAGTGATGTACAAAATGGTAAAGAAGCTTGGTGAACCCTATAAATTTGGCATTACAGTGGAAGAGATTGATAATTTATTAAAAAAACATCATTTTACTGATATTGGAAAATATTCATCCAGTGATGTACGAGACACTTATTTCCATGGGGATTATGAAAAAAGAAAAGTAACGCCTATCTTTAATTTTGTTTGTGCAACAACTTAACAGACTATCGATGATTCTGAACAATAAATCATTTTTCAGGAGGGATGATATGATTCAATCCCGGTATCTGATTATTGCATTAGTCCTTATGATGGCAGGGTGCACCGATGACGACACTAAAAACGCCAGAGACAATCCCAATGTAAAACGAATAATTATAAGCTTTACCTGGCCGAAAGACTATGGAAAATGCTTTGACCCAAAAAACCCTGAAATCAGCGTTTCAGATGTTCCGAAGGATACCGCCTATTTTAAAGTGAAAGTCATCGATATTCAAAACAACGACTACGATCACGGTGGGGGGAAGGTTTCAAACGATGGAAAGGGGATCATCCCCTATGGAAGTTTGTCAAACTATCAGGGGCCCTGTCCTTCTCAAGCTCCCACAGGAACCGGTACCTACGAGTTTACTGTTTTTGCCTACAATGGGAACGATTCTCTGGTTGGTAAAGGCAGCAGTCACAAGGAATTTTAATAGTACACGCAATCTTTAAACCAAAAAGGAGCATGAAATTGCTTTAAATCCCGATTTTGCATCGCCGTCCGGCCTCACCACCCTCAAACGCTTCTGGGCCAGGGAGATTTTTCTATTGGGGGCAACACTGATATCTGAGATTTTGCTGGGGTCCGATATGAATACCCTCGACTCAATATGTTATGGGGTAGGTAATCCGGTGATGTGCGGGTTTGGATGATTATAACATGCGATATCGAAAAGTTTAATAGCTTAGGATTCCAACGCGATGCAATTTGGTTAGAAGTTTATGGGCATTCATATATGAACGAATGTTTTTATTAATTTCCTCATAATCAGTTTGATAGCCGATACTTCTTTTTCTCAATTGCTGCATCTCAATTTCGCCCTGCTTTTCGATTTCCTTTGAAGTCTTTTGTTGCGAATGACGTCGAAATTCGCCTAAAAATCGAGGCACTCGCCTGAACTTTGCGCCTGCTTTCCGAAAACGCAAAATCAACTCCCAGTCCATGGCGAAGTCGTATTTTTCGTCAATGCATCCACCTGCTTTTTCCCATATTCTTCTGCGCCAGAAAAGCGTTTCTTGAGGGATAAAATCTACCCACTTCAAAACTTCGTTATCATGCCTTGGCATTACCCACCTGCCGATTTCAAAATCGTTTTCATCAATTATTATCCGATGCCCGTAAACGACATCTATTTTGGGATTTTTGAAAAAGAATCCTGCCACGTAATGAAGACTACCCGGCAAAAGCATATCATCGGAATTGATGTATGCCATTATATCGCCTTTTGTTTTTCGAAATCCCTTATTAATCGCGTTTGCCTGACCACTATCTTTCTCGGAGCACCAAGAAATCGAAGGCTTGTCTAAAGACCCCAATATGTTTAGGGTAGCGTCTTTCGAACCGCCATCAACTATGTGATAGTCTAAGTGTTGATAGTTCTGCATTAAAATGCTTTCAATGGTTCGTTCAATAAAAACACCCTGATTCAGGGATGGCGTTACGATACTGATGGAGGGATATTGCGTACGCCACTTGGTTCTGAGATATTTTTTTGGTATTTTAAGCTTTCTTGGTGGATACTGTTCAAGAATTCCCAAACGAGGATCAAGAAAGGTTTTGAAATAATTATACTTGTGCCAATTCTGGAATTTCTTTTTAGTTTTTCGGGTAAGGGAGGCGAATGAAATTCTTTTTGATCTCAGATCCTCATTTTGTTGCGCTAAAGTTTCGATATGCGCATGTCTTTCTCCGGCGATTTGCATTAAAGATTCGCGCTCCTTTTCATATGACCCAAGTCGTTCATCGGCAACTTCCTTAAGGTTCTGAATCTTCAATTCATTTATTTTAACTTCCTTTAAAAGGGATCCGGCTTGCTGCTCCAATTTATTTGTGCGGGTTTTTTGCTCCGCTAGCGCCAGCAATAGAGATTCGCGCTCTTTCTCATATTTTCCTGAATTTTCCGTCAATAATTGCAGTCGTTCATCGGCAGCTCCCTTTAAATTCCGAATCTCGAATTCTTTCTCTAAACTTTCCTTGATTAGATCGTTTCGGCTGCAATCCAATGCGTTGAGTGAATTCAGTAAAACTGCGTCAAAAATAAGATCGGATCGGGGGCCTATGGATGTAGCGATTGCTGTATGAACATTTCCATTGTGAGCGATATTCCCAAATTGTGCTGCACGTTTGTGAATAGGGCTGGATTTTTTGGGTAGTTTGCTTTTATCCCTGAGGAGTGTCTCATATAGATGAGAATGCCTGGTTGCTTGCGTATCTATAGTAAATTCTCGCAAAGCTTTTTCACGTGCCCGCCTCCCCATATGTTTGAGGAGCTCTTCGTTCTCCATAAGGGAGCAAATCGCATCACCCAACTTTCTGTAATCGCCTGTCGGAACAATAAGACCGTTGTCCCCATCGGTAATCGCTTCGGGTATACCGCCTGTCGAATAGGCAATTAGTGGGGTGCCACAACTCATTGCTTCCAGCATGGTATTGGGAAAGTTGTCTTCTAAAGAGGGTAGCACAAAGAGGTCGGCGGCAGCATATGCCATGGTTATCTCTGCGTCCGAATCAAAAAGCCCAAGATTTTTGACGGGCAGTTCCGTTTGATCAAACGTTTGTTCGCTTCCCCCTAAGAAAAGCAACTCAAGTTCTGATTTTTCGACCTTGCGTCTAAATTCGAAATTTGACATGGCATAGCCGATGGCAGCTGTAAAATCTGAAAATCCTTTTCTTTTCTCGTCACCGGCAAAAGCACAAAAAAGAATAGTTTTGCTTCTCTCGTTTATGCCAATCATTTTCTTTGCATACGCTTTAGGCATGGGAGAAAACACGGACGTCTCTATGCCGTTTGGAATCACTTCAATGCGGTGATTTCTGAAGACCGTACTCTTGGCCGCGCAATCCGCCATCCATTGGCTGGGAGTGACAATCGTCAATAAAGGGTTATCGAAAAGCTCCTTTTTATCTTTCAACAATGTTTCTGTTATTTTCAAAGGATCTCGATCAAGCTGGGGGCAGCTTTCACAATTTGAACAATATTCCATGCAACCGGCGGAATAGTGACAACCCCCTGTAAATGCCCACTGATCATGAAGAGTCCAGACAATTGGCTTCTTCAATGATGTTAGTTGCTTCACCATCTGAGGCGTCATTTCATCTATGATCCAGTGCAGATGAATGATGTCAGCGGAATGAGCGATTTCGAGGCAGGTTAAGTCCAGACCGGGTTGATAGAATGTGAAAAGTGTATTACTTAACGCGGTACGACTCGAATCAATGTAAAACCGTTGAATTACCGAGCTTAGGAAATGCTCCTTTCGATCCCTTTCAGTATCCAGAGGTTTTATGCAAATAATTGAGTCAGTTGCCGGCCTTTCACGAGAAACAATTTGGCTGGCATGTCCACATTCGATTAAACCCCTATGAAGGCGTTGCATTGCACGAGCTGCGCCGC
This sequence comes from Deltaproteobacteria bacterium, assembly GCA_018644785.1. The sequence continues at coordinate 36,181 of JABGPV010000004.1, forward strand.
CCTTTCGATAGTAAGTGCCAATTTGAAGAACGCTTTTGAACATGGTATTTAATTCCGATTCTCTTGATTTGACTTCGTGTCAAAATTGCTTGAATTTCGACTTTGATACTTTCCCTGTAAGTGGTCGATATCGTAAAGACTAAAATTGGTTTTCATGGCTACAAAATAAATTCTACTTGTATTTACCTGTTGTGTCCCCGGGATCCGGAATTTTCGTGCTATCGGGACCCAACCCTGATATTTATACAGTCAACCGCTTTTCTGCCCAGTTTCCGGTTGAGTTTTTCAAGGATGGTTTCTTTGTAAAAGGTCAACTCCTGGAGCCAGACGGAATCTGAAACCGTCACCGTCAACTGTTTCTTTCGAATCTTTGAAGGTTGGGCATTTTCAGCATAGGTCTGGCCGACCACCTCTTTCCATACCCGCCAGATTTCAACGTCATCAGGCCTGTAAGGGAGGGTGCCGTCAGTCATGAGGGAGGCGATGACGTCCCCGATGGGCATCAATTCACTCCTGGGTCTTTTTTTTGGAGGTTTTTTGGTTCGTCGCATTATGTGCTCCACGACATCAACAGACAGTCACCATCCGAATGCTATTTTTAGTGTCTGAACGAAAACTAGGATTTTTTGTCAAGGTCAAGGAGGATTAAAGTTTTGATCTGACGCAGAGATTGGCGAAATAGACAGTTTTCGTTTGGGCATTATTTACCCTCCTGAACCCATCGGGACAATGCCGGAAGTTCTTCACCGGACCATTCCGGGGAGATTCGGAGTTTGATGAATTCGGCATAAATGTCATCCACGGCCGATACCGCCGCTTCGATAAGGAACATTTTTTCATAAAAGAGGCCGTCCGGATCGTCCCTTTTATCCTGTATGACTTTGGGCGTTTTGAAGGTCTTGAAATTTAACCAGAGGGAGTCCAGAACGAACGTCCACTGGTTGTCGTCCATACTGAATACCAGGGTGGCTTGAACCACCTCTTTGTTTTCTGCTAAAGCGAAACGGGCTTCTTTCATGTTCTGGCTTTCACCGCTGCAGGTAATGGTTTCAAGGCCTCTTTCATTCTCACCTTGAAGGGTGATTTTACCATCAAACCAGATTTCAATGGCTTTGTCGCCCAGTTTGAAGTGGCCCCTTTCCGTTTCCGTTCTGAACCACAGCCAGGCCAGAAACTCCCTTCCAAGGAATTCCGTCTTTCTGACTTTTTCAAGTAACTGCATGGTTAAGACGCCTCCCAGATATTTGAAGGGGCGAGGCCGTCAATGAGATCGGGGGAATCGCCCTTTTTTTCAAGAAATCCACTGCCGAGGGTATAGGGACACATGGCCAGAAGATGAAAATCAAAGGTCTTAAGAAAGATCTCCTGGAATTCGTCGCAGAGTTTGGTATTGGTACCGCCGAAAACAACATCGCCGGCAGGGTAGTTCCAGGCCATGTCGTAAACTTTGGAACCGGGAATGGCCCGCTTCAAAAGCCTCAGTTTAACGCCTTCCTTGATGTCCGCCCGCCGCCTTTTCGGCAGAAAATCCAGATTTTCAGCGACTTTGATTTTTTCTTCAGCTTCCAGGCAGTACTGTTTAATGGCTGTTGCGGGGATCTTTCTTTCATCCACCCTCAGGGACATGGCAATGTAAGGTTCTTTGAGAAAAT
>JABGPV010000004.1:37840-54123 GCA_018644785.1 Deltaproteobacteria bacterium
TACTGTTTAATGGCTGTTGCGGGGATCTTTCTTTCATCCACCCTCAGGGACATGGCAATGTAAGGTTCTTTGAGAAACTCAAATCCCGCAAAACGGTTGTCGAACATGTCCATGACATTGACCCAGCCCGCAGACCGTTCCTGGGTGGAATCTTCAGTCAGGTTTCGAAAGGTATGACGACCGATTTTCTCAGACAGACCTTCCAGAAAGTCCTCTGCGGGCTTACCCTTTACCTGGTACCGGGTAAAACTTCCCGAGCCGCTTATGAGACCCATTGGTTTCCTTTCTATCTTCTCTGTATAGATCGATGTTTTTGTTGTTGTTGATTCCTCTCGGGAGTCCGAAATTTCCAGTTCTGCACAATGAATCTCTGTTCCAATTTTCAGGCTCTTATGAGAAAGGCCGCACCCTATCAGATTCAGAACATAAGTGTCAATGATGGAGAAAAAATGCGGCGGATTTGCTAGATCGGTTTTTGGCCGTGACTTGTTTGTTTGACATTAAGCCACAATGTAATTACAGTGATTCTATCGAGATGTCAGCTTTTCCTGAGTGGGAAATAACCAGAAGTTTGAGCCGAAATGGCCTTTGCGTGGTGCAGATTTGTGGCATCCTGCCACAGCCAAGAATCTGCTAAACGAGCTGCCTGAGTTGGTCCTGTTGACCTTTGATTCAAGTCTTGAGCAAATCTGCCGGAGGAGAGGGTCTGGCGTGCAACGCGGATTCCCATTGACAATCAATCTCTCTGACCCGTAAATTCACAAGAAAAATCGTACATCAGGAGGTTTCTATGGAGTATTTTTTAGACCATATTCATGTCCGCTGTAGTGACGTGGACGCAAGTATTGCCTACTTCAAAAAGATGTTTGATGCGAAAGAGGTAGCCAGGAGTGAAGCAAAAGGGATGCCCATAATTACACTGGAAATGGCGGGACAACGGTTTGCCTTTTCTCCCAAACGGGAGGAGGTTACTATCCGTGTGCAACCCCATGAGCCCGGTTGGGGTGTTTACCAGATCGGTTTGAAAGTGGAAAACCTGGATAAGGCCCTGGCGGAACTGAAGAAGCGGGGGGCTGAAATTTCAAAAGAACCCTTTGCCCCCATGGATGGCCTTAGAATCTTTTTTGTAAATGGGCCGGATGGCCTTGAAATAGAGGTAATGGAATATTTGTAACGACCCAACGGCCATTAGAGGTTGTGCGGAAAAGGGTTTTTCATGAGTGAGGAATCAAGGGGATAAAATGCGAAATATATCAAGACGGAAACCTACAAAACACCAGGTGATGATTTCAATGATGGCGCTCTTTTTCGCCTTTCTTTTTGTATCGGCGGTTTGGGTGGAGTATTCAGAGGCCAGAAGCAGGGGCGGTGGAAGATCTTTCAGCCGTAGTCGTTCCTTCAGCAGAACGCCGAGCCGGACCGCTCCCAGAACGAACGTAAACACGCCTCGGAGAAGTTCAAGTTTTATGCGAGGTTTGGGCGGCGGTCTTCTCGGGGGAGCCATTGGGAGCATGTTGTTCGGCGGTGTGGGTCATGGTGCCGGCATGGGTGGCGGCGGTGTCGGTGGCAGTGGCATTGGTCTGTTTGAGATCCTGATCATCGGAGGGCTGATTTTCTTCCTCTATAAAAAATTTTCAGGGAAGAACCGCTCGGGGTCCAACCGATCGCCCTTCTCCTCACCGGGAGGGGGATATAACACCGGTGGTGGATATGAAGATGTTCCAGCCCCGCCATCCCGGCCCCCGGATATGGCATCGGGCAATATTCCCGACATGGCATCGGGGGACCCTGTGGTGGAAGAACTGAATACGGTTAGACACTACGATCCGGGATTTGATCCCGAGAATTTCAAGGAATTTGCCCAGGATGTGTTTTTCAAGGTCCAGGCGGCCTGGACCCGCAGGGATATTTCCGTGATGACGCAGTATCTGGGAGCCCAGCTCCTGGGAGAATACGAACAGCATTTTGCGGATTTGAAAGCCAAAGGGCAGGAAAACCGCCTTGAAAACATTGCCGTGCGCAAGGTGGATATTGTGGACATGGGGGAGATGGACGGGGAACCCTTTGTCATTATCCAGTTTCGAGCAAACCTGCTGGATTACACGGTGGATGAGGCCACCGGAAATGTCATTGAGGGAAGTTCATCTGAGCCGGTGAAGTTCCTGGAACGGTGGGCTTTTTCCAAATCAGGCTCATCCGACTGGAAACTGGAGGGTATTCAGGAATAAAATCTCACGGAGCGTCGGCTTGGAACGCGGCGTTCCCGTCAGAATACGGTTCGTTCCACCTGGTTCCCACGTTCAGGGTGGAGCACGAGGAAATTTACTCAACAGAAGAAAGTACGCCTTTCACTTTTTCAGCGACCTCTTCAAGGTCCGCCTGGTTTGGTCTTCCCCGTATATCCCCCAGGCGACCACCCACGGAATGGCTTCGAAGTTTCTCCGTCTTATATTCGCCCACCACATACCATTCTCCGATAATCGTGAACCCCAGATGATCAAAGAGCTGACCCATAAATTTAACGGCTGGAATCGCCTCATTGATGCCCGTGTGAACACCGCCATAGGTGCAATAGGCGACCACATGGGAAGAGGGCCTTCTGGGGGAAGTGGGTTTTATCTCCCCCGCCTTGACATAACTCTGAATCAGCCCTCTGTGAAGATCCATGAGGGTTTTTCCCGGCAGCTGGCCATATACCCCGGATCCCACAAAAACGAAATCATAGTCGAGAATGTTCAGCGAAAGTTCCTTTGAACCAATTTTGATCGTATCCACCGGGTATCCCAGCTCCTGGACTGTTGCGTCTATTTTTCTCGCCACCTTCTCTGTATTCCCGGTTGAAGAAAAATAAAGATTGAGTACTTTCATTTCATCCTCCCTGATTTCGATTATGAATTGATTAAGATGCCTTGAATCCCGAACCAACATATTTATTATAGACATAATTTCAATCTATGGGGATAAAAATAAAGAACCCCGAACCGAGCGTCAAGCGAAAACAATTGAAAAAGCAGAAACCTTTTTACGCCTCCACGCCTTTGTGGTAACCATGGGCTTCAGGTGATGGCTACGAATGATTACCCGGTGAAAAGCCCGGGTTGAAGGGAGATCTTTCCATGCAAAAGGCGGATAAACCGAAAATGATTGCATGCGGCATCTTGCAAGAAGAAATCGACCGGTTGCTCGAGTTGGGGGAGATCGATGCGGAGGTTCACTATTTGAGCAAGGGCTTGCACACCGATTACAGCCGTCTTCAGAAAGCTTTGAACGGTGCCCTGATAAAACGCTTTCCTCGCTCTCCAGGCGGCATTGTTGTGGTCTACGGTGACGTCTGTCTGGGTTTCAACGGCGAAATGCAGGCGTTGGTTGAAAAACACGGGGTGGTCAAAGTCGACGGACTTAACTGCATTGATTGTCTCCTGGGCGGCAGGGGGCGGCTGCTCGAGATCGATCCGGAACACAAAATGCTGTTTTTGAATCCGGCGTTCATTGGTTTTATGGGCAGAATCTGGGATAGGCCCGGTCAAGAGATACGGGACATGTTCAACATGCTCGACGGCATCATACTCCTGGATGCTTTGGGAGACCTGGACGCTTACCGGGATCAGATCGATGCTATTTCCCAAAAGACGGCCCTGCCGATTCTGGAGAGAAAAAACATCGGGCTCAACGGCTTGAAAGCAGTTATCCAGGATGCGTTAGAACGGAGAAGCCCGTGCAGAATAAGCTGATGCAACTGATGCGCAAGTATCAAAGGGGCAATCGACCCACCTTCCATCTCGGACCGTTTCTGCCCATTGCCGCCATTCGGGATCGCGGATTGGCGTTCAATGACGTTTTCCGGGATGCACGAACCATGACCACGGCAGCCCGAATGGGTTTTGAACTGGGATTTGAATCCACTGTCGTGCCCTTTGATCTGAATGTGGAAGCGGAAATTCTCGGCGCTGGGGTATGCTATCATGAGGGGTTCGACGGCCACCCGGTCTACCCCACCATCGCCCACCGGCCCGTAGCCCATGCTGAAGATGTAGCCATTCCGACCCATATGGGAACCCGTGGGCGGATGCCGGCTATTCTGCAAACCATCGATTCGCTTAAGAATCTAAACTCAGACACGGGCGCCGTCGGAGTGTTCATGCCGGGCCCCTTCACGCTGGCCGGTCAGGTGATGGAACCTGAGCAGTTGTTTATCATGCTGCTGAAAAAGCCGGATCAGGCAGGAAGGATTTTAGAGCGATTGACGGAGTTTATCAATGCGCTGAAAACCGTTTATGCCGCCGCAGGGGTTGATTTCATGGTGGTGGAAGAGGGGGGAGCGGTGAGTGTTTCCCCAAGGATGTTCGGCCGAATGCTGCTGCCGCACCTTCAAGCGGTTTTTTCAGTAAAACCCTGCCCCATGGCCATTTCACTTGTGGGTGGCACGGATCAGTTCCTGGAGTTTCTCCTGGCATGCCACCCGGACGGCGTTCAGATTGATCGCCAGTGCAATACGACCGATGCAAGGGAAAAGATCCCGGCTTTTCTGCCGCTTTTCACCGGTTGCGGCAGTAATCCCATGCTGGCCGACGGCGATCCGGAAACCATCGCCAAAGCGGTGCGTGATCGCCTGGACCAGGGCGCCACGGCGGTTGCACCGCCGGCGGATATTTATCCGGCGGCCAGGATGGAAAACATTGCCGCTTTTATTCGGGCTGTCCGCGAATACCCAAAGGAATAAAGCAATATTCCCTTACAAACAGGAGAAAATATGATCGAAAGAATTGTATCGCTAACCCCTTCCATAACGGAAACGATTTTTGCATTGGGCGCGGGTCACCGTGTGGTCGGGATTACCGATGCCTGCGACTTTCCACCGGAAGTTCACACCAGACCGCACATCTGCTCCTGGTTTGATCCGGACATGGATCGCATCGGAAAGCTCAAACCGGACATGGTTCTGGGACTTGAAACCGCCCATGAGAAACTGATCCCTGTTTTTAAAACCCGAGGCATAAGACTGGAACTTTTCAACCCGGCCACTGTGGATGAAGTCTTTAAAGACATGTTGTCCATGGGCGTTTTACTGGATATCTCTAATGAAGCGCAGGCACTGGTTGCAGGGCTTAGGAAGAGGATGGCAGTGCTTGACGCCAAGGTTCTGAAAATTGCCCCTGATGAGAGGGTAACCGTAGCCCGGGTGCTGGATTTCAACGGCGAAAGTCTGATTGTCGCAGGACCGCGCTCATTCCAGTATGATGTTATCTTACGCGGCGGCGGAGTAAACGTAACCACGGACATCGACGAAGCCTATCCCAAGGTGCCCTTTGCACAGTTCAGATCGTGGGACCCGCAGATGTTTTTCATATGCGGAGGGGGCTTGAATGCTATTCCGCGGTTGAAAGCGGATTTGCATTGGCGCCGGCTGACAGCGGTGAAGACCGGGCGAATTTATCAATTTGATTGCGGACTGACCTGCAGAACCGGTCCCCACATCGTGGATATGGCGGAACGCCTGTTTCAAACCCTTTACGCCTGAAACCTAAAACCTGCATTCAACTTTTTTGAAGATACTGTCAACGTTTGTATTTCAATCTGCTGGTTAAAGAATAATTCGGATGACGCAACACCCGCTTCGTTACAATTTTGCGCTGAGGAGATGACAGTTGTCACACGGAAGACTCTATGACATATCCGTTTCACTGGGCGATGAATCCATCGATTTCCCGGGAGATACCCCGTATCAACGGAAAATGGCCCAGGCCCTCGAAGACGGTGGTGAATGCAACCTCTCCGAAATCACCATGAGCGCCCATGCCGGGACGCACATGGATGCGCCTTACCATTTCTTTTCAGACGGAAAAACCATTGACCGGTTCCCGGTGGAAAAATTTGTTCTTTCGGCGCTTGTGGTCCATGTTCAAAACAGGGTGTCAATTGAGCCTGGGGAGCTGGAAAATATGAATGTTCTTCCCGGTGAGGCCATCCTCTTCAAAACCAGCAACTCCACGGAAGGTCGAATTGAAAACGGCGTGTTTGAGGAGAACTTTGTTTATCTCAGTGAAAAGGGAGCGGATTGGTGTCTGCAAAAAGGGGTCGGGCTGGTCGGTATTGATTACATTACCATTGAAAAATATGGCAGCAAAGGGTTTCCTGTACACCGCAAGATTCTCGGCAGGGGCATTCCGATCCTGGAAGGGGTTAATCTGAAAAGTGTCCCCGCGGGCAACTATACTCTGTACTGTTTTCCCCTGAAGATCGGGGGCGGGGAGGGGGCTCCGGTTCGAGCAGTTTTGATGGATTGACACCGGTTGGGAAAACGAAGCACTATTCAGGCTTTTTTTCCATATCATCCAAGGACAATTCAAGATCGAGGGGTTCAATATCGTTGTCTGAAAAGAGATTCACGTCCTCTTTTCCGTCAGCGTTGTCTTTCGGGGAAGCATCCTTTTTTTCGGTTGTGGCTTCTTCAAGGTCGAAGGCGGCCAGTTGTTCATTTATTTCGTCAGAATTCCAGAAACCCTTTTCATCAGGGGTTTCTTTTTCAGGAGGTGCGCTTTCCGTTTCGGATGCCTCTTCCAGTTCAAAGAGGATCTCATCTTCTTCTACGCCGCTTGATGCAGACGGTTCTGTTTTGGCATCACTATCCGGCAGGTCGTCCAGAGATAGAAACAATTCCGGGGAATCCAATTCTTCCGATGTATGGGTGATCTCTGCAGAATCGGTTTTCTCTGCGGGCGTCTTTGCGCTGTGGGGTTCATCTGCCAGGAAAAGATCCACTTCATGAGCTTTCTCCGGTATTTCCTCGACTTCTTCAGATGCCGGTTCCAGATCAAACAGAATTTCATCTTCCGCCGGATCAAGGGGTTCCAGTGAATCCTCTTTGGGATCGTTTGTTTCAAATACAATTTCATCTTTTGAAGGATCCAATGGCTCCTGGGAATCCGGTCTGGCATCGTCCGAATCCAGATCGTCAAGGGCAATCAATAAATCTTGAGCATCCATTCCTCCAGGGGCACCTTCAGAAGCACCCATACCGGCCCCGCGGTCCGGGATTTCAAGGTTTTCAGAGCCCGCCATCCCAACCAGAGAGGCCAGAAAGAAAGGTGGATTCGGTTTGTTGGGTGAGAGTTTCAGCCGAGTCTGTTCTTGGGCGTTATCGTTTCCACATTTTGGACAGACCTGGTTGTAATCGAAGCTCGTATAATTGCATTTGGGGCATTTCATCTCAGAAACTCCGCGAGACCTTTGAAAAAGGTCTCTTTGTATTATTACGGTTTACATTTTCCAAGGGCCTCCCTGGCCAGATGATCACAACGTTCATTTTCAAGGTGTCCATGGTGCCCTTTGACCCATTTCCACTGGATTTGATGGGGTTGGCTCAACCGCAGCATTTCCTGCCAAAGGTCTTTGTTCAGAACCGGTTTTTTCTGGGAATTCTGCCAGTTTTTCTTGATCCAGCCGTGAATCCAATGGGTCATGCCCTTCATGACATACTGAGAATCTGTTGTAACAATAACCTCGCACGGTCGCTTGAGCTGGCGAAGCGCTTCGATGACGGCCATCATTTCCATACGGTTGTTGGTGGTTTGCCGCTCACAACCTGAAATTTCTTTTGTAACTTCTCCATATCTGAGCAGGGAGCTGTAACCTCCCGGCCCGGGATTGCCGCTGCACGCCCCATCCGTAAAGATTTCAACAACTTTCTCTGAACTACCGGTCATTAGGGCCCTTCTTCATGAATCGGCCATGGATGACGAAGGTAATCAGGGGCATTTCCGGATAACTGGTTTTCAATTTCAAAATACCGTTGTAATTGCGATTTTCCCCGGGTATGGTCGAAAATTTTATGCGGTATTTTCTTCCTTTTTCCACGGTTTCAATGGTGTATTTCAGTTTGTCATTAAGATTGAATTCCGTAATCGTGAGGTTCAGGGATTTTTTCAGCTCAGCACGAATTTCCACTGTCTTGGTGATTTCAGCCCCTTCTTTCCCGTAGAGACGGATGTAACGGGAAGAAACGTAAATAGGCGCTTTAACGGCATTTTCACCCCTTACCGGTGTTTCCTTTTTAATGCCGGATGACGGGGGTCTCGAGGGGATTTTGGCCGGTTTGAACCGGCCATTAATTACGATACTGATCTCCGGTTTTTCCGGATAGTTGGTTTTGAGCTTCAGGATTCCCCTGAAGTTCTCCTTGACACCGCTTACAGACGTGAACCGGATCCGGTATTCTTTTCCCTTTTGAACGGTTTCGATGGCGTATTTCAGTTTGTTTTTGGGGGTGAAATCAGCCACCGAAAGATTCAGCGGTTTATCCAGTTCAGCGAGGATTTTTATGGTTTTGTGAGCCGCTCTATCCCCCTTGCCATACAGGTGGACATACCTGGAAGAGACATAAATGGGAACCTTGACCGTGGCTTTGACCACCAGTAAAATATTTTGTTTTTCAGGGTCGTTGGTTTTAACTCGCGCTGACTTGCGAATATCTCCCTGGTATCCTTCGGTTTTGACCTTGAGCGTTATTTTTCCTTCCCCACCCGGGGGAACGGCCGGATCAAAATTGGCCACGGCGCAGCCTCAACCGGGTCTGACGCTGATGATTTTAAGAGGTTCATCACCGATGTTGAGGATTTTAAAGGTGTGTTCCAGGACTGTCCCTTCCTTTACCTCTTTAAAGTCGAATTCCCGTCCCTCAACCGAGATTCTGGGTCCTTTATTGTCCTGGCCCAGGACCATGTCGCCCCAGAGCGCGATGGAGAAAATTCCCACCATCATCAAGAACAGCTTTTTCACAGATTTTTCCTCCTCTTTCAACAAACAGTTATTAAGCAGCCATCTTCTGATGGAGTTTATAGGTCAGTATGTCCATTATAACCGTAAAATCGATATTTTCAACCAGGCAACAGTCAGGCGCATCGATTCGGGTGGGTGTAAAATTCAAAATGGCATTCACGTGACCCTCCATAAAGAGATCTGCGACCCCCTGTGCCGCGGAAGTCGGGGTGGTGATGACACCGATTTCGATGTTCAGATCCCGTATGGTGGTTTTCAGTTCCTTGATATCCTGAATATTCATCCCGCCGGCAACCGGCATTCCGATCCTATCCAGGGAATTGTCAAAAGCCGCCACACACTTAAAGCCCCTGAGGGCTAGGTTCCTGTGCAGCAAAATGGCGCAGCCCATATTGCCCATCCCGGCGATGCCGAGATTCCAGTCCCGATTAACGGACAGTATTTTTTTGATTTGGGCTTGAAGATCAATGACATCGTACCCCACCCCCCTGACACCAAATTCTCCAAAATAGCCGAGATCTTTTCTGACCTGTGCCGGATTGATCTGGCATAACCATGCCAGTTTTTCAGAAGAAACCATTCGATATCCGTCAAACTCCAGCAGTTCCAACTGCCGGTAGTACATGGAAAGCCGGGTAATGGTCGCTTTTGGTATTTTCTGTGCTTTGCTCATCTCATTTTACCTCTGTTTGTAACCGTAACCCTGTAAGGTTATGGATTTTCAGGTTACAATTTATTCAACTTCAAACGTTTAACCCCTTTTCATGTGTTTGCAGATGGAATCTCTGCTAAAAAAGGGAAAGAGTAGAATATTGTAAAAAATGTAATTTTTTTATACTATATAAAAATTTTTTGAAAGGCAAAAATTAGCAATGGGAAGTTCTGAAGATCAGCGTTTCGCGAAAAAAGCCCGGGATGAAAGCGGTCGTTTAAAAACCCGGAGGGCTCTGGAGGAATCCGAAAGACGGCTTCGAGCCCTCCTTGATTTTGTCATGTATCCCATCGTGGTGTACACCCTGGACAGACAGGTGTTGTATCTTAACCCGGCATTTACGGAAACATTCGGGTGGACATTGGCGGAGCTCAAGGGGAAAAAAATACCTTATATTCCCGACCATCTTAAAACTCAAGTTGCTGAAAACAGGGAAAAATTGCTGCGGGATCAGATGACGCTGCGTCAGGAAACACAGCGTTTCACAAAGGATGGCAGGATTCTCGATGTGGTTTTGAGCGTGGCGGTTTATGCTGAAATTGAAGGTGGGCCCTCAGGGTTTCTGACGCTTCTGCGGGATATTACCCATGAAAAGAGGATTGAACGAAATAACGAAGCCCTGCTTCGCACCAGTCTGGCCCTCCCCGAACATTCCGATTTGGACCACCTTTTGTCCTATATCGGCTCTGAAATCAAGGACCTGCTGGATGCTGAAGGCGCGCTGGTGATCCTGCTGGATGAAGAAAAGGGGGAGTTGTATTTTAAATCTGCAGCCCATGACGATCCGGCCACCCAAAAAAGGGCAAAAGAAGTGCGTTATCCGGCTGACAAAGGGGTTGCCGGCAAAGTTATCCGCACCGGCGAGCCGGTCCTGGTCAATAATGTTTCTGACGACCCCGACTATTACTCGATTGTGGATCTTCAGGCGGGTTTCAAAACCAGGAACATGCTGGATGTTCCCTTAAGAAGTGGCGATCGGACCATCGGTGTTTTGTGCGTGATCAACAAGAAGCGGGGGGATTTCGATGAATTGGACATCGAAATGCTCAATACCCTTTCCGGAACTGTTGCGCTGTCCATTGAAAACGCACGGTTTTCAAAGGCCCTGGCGGAATCCTACAAAGAAGTTTCGAGCCTGAGCCGGGCCAAGGGAAAAGTAATTAATCATCTTTCCCATGAATTGAAAACACCGGTGGCTGTTTTGGGTGCGTCGTTGAACATTTTGAAAAAGAGGCTGAAAACAGTACCCGAGTCCCGTTGGGAGCCCACCATGACACGGGCCAAACGCAATCTGGACCGGCTCCTTAAACTGCAGTATGAAGTGGAAGACATCATGCAGGCGAAACACTATGATGCACACCACCTGATTTCCGTGCTAATGGAGGAATGTATTGACGTTTTAGAGTCCCTGGTGGTCGAAGATACGGGAGAAGGCTTGGGGATTGAGAAATTGAGACAGCGGATTGATGACCTCTTTCTGCCAAAGCAGGATAATCCTGAGAATATTTTGCTGGACCGGTCTGTATCCGATACCATCGAATCGGTCAAAATTAAATCCGGTCACCGTCACATAGAGATCGTTTCTCATCTCGGGCGTGTTCCGCCTATTTTTCTGCCGGCTGCGGTCTTGGAGAAAATTGTTTTCGGTCTCATCAAAAATGCCATTGAGAACACTCCGGATGGCGGAAAAGTCGAGGTCAATGTGCAAATAGTCGGGGAAAGTGTGGAATTGGTGGTCCGTGATTACGGCGTGGGCATTATCGGTGATGATCAGCACCGCATCTTTGAAGGCTTCTGGATTACCCAGGAGACCATGGATTATTCTTCAAAACGGGAATTTGATTTCAATGCGGGCGGAAAAGGGGCGGATTTATTGCGAATGAAAATCTTCTCCGAGCGCTATCATTTCAGGATTGACATGATTTCGTCACGGTGTGGGTGGTTGTCCCGGGAGAAAGTCAATTGTCCCGGGGATATCCTAAAGTGCGGTTATTGTAAAACTCCGGCGGATTGTTATCATTCCGGCGGTTCCATGTTTACCGTGGTGTTTCCTTCTGTTCAGGGAGATCTCGGTAAGGAGAGGAAGGGAGTATAGGATGAAAATGGATGAAACCATACGATCCGCCATTATGGAGCGGGTGTCCATGGAGGGTTATGCGGAAAAACTGGGATTGAAACTGGTTGAGTTATCGTCCGGTGGTGCTGTGGTGGAGATGGTGCCCCAAAAGGAAGATGGAAATATTTTCGGTATGGTTCATGGCGCGGCCATTTTTTCGCTGATGGATGAAGCATTCCAGGTTTCATGCAATTCCCACGGCAGGGTGGCGGTGGCCCTTAATGTGAATGTGACGTTCCATGCTCCGGCTTCATTTAACCGCAGGCTGAGGGCGGAAAGCAAAGAGCGTCATCGTTCAAAAAAAACAGCGACCTACCATATCACCGTTACCGATGAAGAGGGTACGCTGATTGCTTCCTGTCAGGCCCTTGCTTACCGAAAAAAGGAGCGGCTGCCATTTTTGGAGGAGAGCTCGGCGTAATGATTCAATTGTTTGACAAAAACCACGCATTTTCATATACTTTATCGCCGAAATGATTGAAGGGAGATAGATTGGAAAGAGAATTGTGTATTTCAAAGGAAGCGATTCAAAAGCGTGTTCAGGCGCTTGCAAAAAAGATCAGTTCGGATTATGAGGGGGAGGAACCGGTTTTAGTCGGCGTTCTCAACGGGGCTGTTTTTTTCTTTGCGGATCTAATGCGCGCTATCCGTATTCCCACGAAAATGGATTTTGTTCGGGCGGCCAGCTATGGTTCAAGTATGCAGTCCAGCGGTTCGGTACGGCTGACCAAAGACATTGAACTCCCCATTGAGGGGAAGCCCGTCATCCTGGTTGAGGACATTGTGGATTCCGGGTTGACTCTTTCATATTTGAAAGAAAAATTTGAGAAAAGAGGGGTGTCTTCTCTCAAAATTTGTGCGCTGATTGACAAACTGGAACGAAAAGAAAAAGATGTGTTTGTGGACTATTGTGGATTTCAGATTCAGGAGGGCTTTCTGGTGGGTTACGGGCTTGATTGTAAAGAGGAATACCGCTATTTACCTGAAATCTACCGTCTGAAATAAACAGCTCTGGGAGAGTTGATGGAAATCCATTACGAGGGAGGGTATTATGGTTATCCAGTGTGAAAGCTGCCGTACGGCGTTCAATCTCGATGAATCTCTGCTCAAGAAAGAGGGGGCAAAAGTCAGATGCTCCCGGTGTCGCCATGTATTTACAGCCTATCCTTCTTCGCCCGTTTTGTCAGGTGAGACGGTTGAAAGCCCTGATGTTTCTGAAAGCGTTACACCTGTTGCTCCTAAGAAGACAGATGAAATCCTTTCGGAAGCTGAAAAGGGTTCGGAAATAGAGGAAGAAAAAAGCGCCGGTGCGGAACTGGAATCTGATCTGGATGTGATTTACCAGGATGTTTTCAGTGAGGCGGACAGCAGTCCTCCTGATGAAGAGGCCAAACGTGATGATGCGGTAGAAGATCTGTTCAAAGAGGCCAGCCGCGGAGAAGAAAAGCTGGCTGATCGTCCAGCGCCTATTTTTCCTGCCATGGATATGACGGAAGAAGATCGAACGGTGGTAAAAGAGGAAAAAGAAGCGGAAGACGAGCCTGAACGTGTGCCTGCTCCCAAAAAGAAATCTTCAAAGCGCTCCGTGGGAGTGTTGATTCCTCTGCTTTTCATCGTTCTTGCGGTTGCTGCCGCATACTATGTGTGGAAAGCGGACTTAATTCCGCCGTCCGTGCTTTCTTTGCTGAGCCCTTCTTCCGAAACAAAGGCGCCTGCTGATGCAGGCGCACGGCTTCTTCAGTTCGGGTCAGTGAGTGGGGTATTTGTCGATACGGAAAAAAGTGGGCCGCTTTTCGTCATACGTGGCATGGTCACCAGTAAATATCCACAAAACAGGCGTTATATTATGATTAAAGGGAGTATCCTTGACAATAAAGGTGTTGTGGTGCTCTCGAAAACCGCCTATGCGGGGAATACCTTCAGCGAAGAGGAGCTTAAAACACTTCCGCTGGATGAGATCATCAAGGCGGCGGATAACCGTGACGGTATGGCCAAACAGAACCTTAATGTCGCATCCGGCGCCACAATTCCTTTTATGGTTGTTTTTGCTGCGCTTCCCGATGATTTGAGCGAGTTCACCGTGGAGGCGGTCGGTTCATCGTCCGGGGGTTAACCGTGGGCGACAGGACCGGTGGGGACAAAGCCATTTCCAGCTCAGGCTTCAGGAGTATTTTCAGGGGCACGCCAACCTGGAAAAGCTCGGCCGCATCCTGTCAGGCGATTAGGATCGTTGCTGGTAGATTTTTTGGGCTTTTAACAGGGCGGAAAGATCGTCAATGCCCATGACCTCTTTTTCGTCGTTAGATATGATGTATCCGACGCTGTGGCCTTCCCGGGGCAGATATTCCACGAGGTCCGTTATAAAGAATTCTTCCTGATCACAAACAACCCCGTTGATCTCCTTTTGCACCACATGGGGTTTTGATGCAAGCACCGTAAGGGAATGAAGTAAGCTGTCTTTTCTTGCTGCATAGATGCCCGAATTGCAGACCGGCAGCGCCTGTTGTTTTTCTTCCGGATAATTTTTCCAGTATTTCCATTCGACGATTCTCCGGACCTGATCATCCCGGATTTCAAGTACGCCGTATTGCTTTTTGTCTTCGGGCATGAAGCCCAGTACCAACAGATCATGGGTTTTGAGCGCGCTTAGAAGCGAGGCGTAGGTTTCAGGTGCCACAAAGGGCACGTCCCCCATGGTAATGAGAAGGTTTTTACAGTCCAGGGTTTTCAGGAAAGGCATGGCCGCCAGCAAAGCGCCCCCGGTGCCGTTCAAAACGGGCTGCTCAGAATAGGTAATGTCAAGGTGTTGTGTTACCTCACGGATATCTTCTTTTTTGTGATTGACAACCACTGCCTTTGGACCGGGCGGCAGGTTTTCAATAATATGAAAAAGGATTGGCCGTTTCCCCGAAAAGGGTGAACCCTTCGGGATCAGCGGTAGAAGGGTTTTATTGCCCCCAAAGTCTTTCATGCGGCTGCCCCGGCCGGCGGCCAGGATGATGGATGCGGTTCTGTTTTCTCTTTCCATTATGATGGGGAAGATAGGGAAATCGGGTGATTGAGTCAAGTGGAAAGGAGATTAAATGATGTCTTAGGGATACAATGGATCGTTTTTTTGTTGACCTGAAGGAACAAAAGCGCAAAGATACGCGGACGTTTTGCAAAGGTCTCGTTTAACCTTTTATGACACCCAGCGGTTTCAGCCTGGCAACCTTGTGTGCCAAACCGGCATTATGCACCACACTGACGACCTGGGAGATGTCCTTGTAGGCTTCCGGCATTTCCTCTTTAAGGGTTCGTTTGCCTCTGGATTGAACAAAAACGCCATTATCTTCTAATTCACGATGGATCGCCCGGCCCTTGGCTTTTTTAAACGCCAGTGTCCGGCTCAGCGCCCTGCCGGCGCCGTGAGAGCAGGAGCCAAAACTCTGTTTCATTGCGCCCTCGGCGCCTGCCAGTACATATGAACAGGTTCCCATGTCCCCCGGAATCAAAACGGGCTGCCCGGTAAGACCATAGATATCCGGTAGAAGCGGGTGTCCCGGGGGGAGGGCGCGGGTCGCGCCTTTTCGATGAACGTACAGGTCTACCGGCTTTCCATCCACCAAATGCGACTCTTTTTTGGCAATGTTGTGGCAGACATCATACAGCAGGTTCATCCCCAGGGCATCGGGTGTGGTGGACAGGGCCTTCAGAAGTATCTCACGGGTCCGGTGCATGAGGATCTGTCGGTTCGCCCAGGCGTAATTGGCTGCACATGCCATGGCGGCCAGGTAGCGCCGGGCCAGCTCGGATTTCAGGAAAGCGCACGCCAGCTGTCTGTCGGGGAGTGAAAACGGTTGATGTCCACTGGCCATGTTTTTGTTCATTTCTTTCAGGAAGTCATCACATATTTGATGGCCGAATCCTCTGGAACCGGTGTGAATAAAAATGGTTGCCTGCCCTTCAAAGAGATTGAAGCGTGCGGCTTTTTCAGGGTCATAAATACGGTCAACCCTTTGGATTTCCAGAAAGTGATTGCCCGATCCAAGTGTGCCCAGCTGGTTTAGGCCCCGCTTGATGGCCCGTTCGCTCAGTACGGACGGATCGGCGTCTGGCATGACGCCGCGATCCTCTGTTTTTTCAAGGTCAAGTGCTGTACCGTAGCCTTGTTTAATGGCCCAGGCGGCACCCTGGACCGCCACGTCTCTTTGTTTTGATTTGGATAGATGAAGCGTCCCTGTTGATCCCACCCCGGCAGGGATGTCTTTAAACAGGGCGTAGACAATATCTTTTATGATGGGGCGGATTTCATTTGCCTTGAGGCGGGTGGTCATGAGCCGGCATCCACAGTTAATATCGTAACCGACGCCACCCGGCGAAACAATGCCCTCATCCGGGTCAAACGCCGCCACGCCACCGATGGGAAAACCATACCCCCAGTGGATGTCCGGCATGGCCAGAGAATGGCCGACGATTCCGGGCAGGGTGGCCACGTTGACCACCTGTTTCAGGCTCTGGTCCTTCTGAATGGACCGCATCATCTGCTCGTTTGAAAAAACCAGACCCGGAACACGCATGTGGCCATCTTTGGGGATCAACCATCGGCAGGGGTCAATTTTTTCCGGTTTTATGGTCATTTAATATCAAAAAAGTTTGGGTTATGGAAAAACAGTAGACGTTTAAATGTGCTTTGTCAAT
>JABGPV010000040.1 GCA_018644785.1 Deltaproteobacteria bacterium
AAGGCATATGACCCACGATGGGGAACCACCAGGTTTTCAGTAAAAATTGGTCCTTTTCTGAAGCAGAGACAACGAAAATGGGATTCCGGTTCAAATGGGGATAAACGGTCTCATAGTTACTGGTTTTTTTTAAACCCAGTTCCTCTTCCCCGAAGGTCTTGATTTGAGCGACCAGCAGGAGCTTGTTTCGTTGATCCGGCGTAAAGGACTCGGAATTCAATGCCTCCGATATGGGCATGGCGCCGTTCAACAGCTGTATCTGCCCTTTGGCCACGTGAAACAGGTAGGAAAGCCGGCATCCTGAGCCCATCAGAACAAGGAACAGAAGCAAAATGGCGCCAATTATAGGGACTGCATATCGTCGGAGCATCTATTGTTATCGAAACCGAATAATTGCTTCAAATCCGGCAAATATCCTTGACTAATGT
Organism: Deltaproteobacteria bacterium; assembly: GCA_018644785.1. Next base: position 429 of record JABGPV010000040.1, read on the forward strand.
CTTCAATACAGACATATTTTGATCTCCCTCATGTGCCTCGGGGGAAATGATGTCAATTGTAAAAACCTATCCCAACCCAACGAAGCTCAGGCTGGAAACCAAAACCATTTGCCAAAAAACATAACATATCCATTATGAGGTGTATATCGTCATGAAAAGAAATCGAACCACGTTATGGACCATCTGTTGCGTCATGATCTTTCTCCTTTTCGCTGCCGTCCCTGCAAAAGCGGAAGTCGAACCCATCGATCCATCAAAAATCCAGGATATCAAAAAGTTGCTCGACTTGATCAGGTTGGAAGAGGTGGTTATGCTGACAGCCGAAAACGCCCTTGAACGCTTTTTTCCCATTCTCAAAGAGGCGACAGCCCAGAACAACCAGGCCGTTTCGGAAACGGTCTTTGCCATCCTGAAAGGCACTACCCTGTCCCTGGTAAAACGACAGATCTCAGCCAAGGGAGGACTTATGGACAGGGTCGTCCCGCTCTACGACAAGCACTACACCATAGGTGAAATTCAGACCCTGATCCAATTTTATGAAACCCCTCTGGGGAAAAAGGTGACCGCACTCAGACCCGCGATTGCAAAAGAGGGCATGGTGGTGGCTGAGGAATGGGTCAATTTCCTGAAACCCCTGCTGGTTAAAGCGTTGGCAAAAAGCCTTGAAAAAGAGGGGTATGCCATTGTCAAAAAACCCACCAAATAAGAGGGCACTGCATCGGGAACCCAAATGGTGATTAACCGTAAATTCATGGAAATCGCTGTTTGACAAAAAGGTCCGGGATTAGTATTCCTTAGACCCACTAGGACAGAATTCATATTTCGCGCTTTATGATATGCAGCGAATTGGTTTATTTTCCTATGGCGAAGGGAGGTGATTTTTTACTTAGCGGTCATTATTGGGAAAGGATATCAGATCAAACAAACAATCAACTTCGGAGGTTCTTCTTATGAAAAATTTTTGGGTTAAAGCACTGTTGGTTATGGCTGCGTTGATGTTTCTGGCCACTCCTTGTATGGCAGCGGAAAAAGTAATCAAATGGAAAGTTCAGGGGTTTGTGCCAGCCGGCATGTTATACCATGACACCTTGGTACGTATGGCTGAAAAGGTCAAAAAGGCGACCGGTGGACGGCTGGTTTTTGAGGTCCATCCTGCCGGCGCTCTGGTGCCCCCTTTCGAGGGGATAAAAGCCGTCAGTCAAGGGGCATACCAGGCCCAATACAGCTATTCGGCCATGTGGGTGGGCAAGATCCCCGTTTCGCCCCTTTTCACTGCCTCCCCCGGGGGACTGAATACCCTCGGCATGCAGATGTGGCTTAACGAAGGCGGTGGCACGGAATTGTGGCAGGAAATCTATGACGATTACGGCTTTAACGTGAAGGTATTGCCGGCAGCTCCCATTTCCATGGAGAATTTTATGTGGGCAAAAAAGCCCATCCGAAAACTGGAAGATTTCAAGGGATTGAAGATGCGCATGATGCCTTTGATGGGCGATGTCCTTCAGGAGCACGGATTTTCTGTGATCTTCTGCCCCGGGGGGGAAATCATGCCGAACCTGCAAAGAGGGGTCCTCGATGCGGCCGAATACTCCATCCCCGCCTTTGACAAGACCTTGGGCATCTGGGAGGTCTGTAAATTTGTGATGCTTCCGGGTATTCATCAGCCTGCCTCCCAGACAGAACTTCTCATCAACAAAGATGCCTATGCAGCCCTGCCTGATGATCTGAAGGCGGCACTCAAGGCGGCTGTAAACCAGAGCAGGTTGGATGAGTGGCTCTGGATGGAACAGAAAAATATCGAGGCAATCAAGTTTTTGCAGGGAAAAGGGATTACCTGGGTGACCATGGACCCGGAAACCGTAACCACCATGCAGAAATGGGCCACGGAATACCTGGATAAGCGTGCGTCCAAGGACAAAAATTTCGCCAAGGTATGGAATTCCATCCAGAAATTCAGTGAACAATGGTATCCGTATCATAAACTCTATAGTCTCCCCCATTAAATCCAGGGAAATGGCGTAACGTAGTTAACTGAAGTAAACAGGGGCATTACCCTGGAAATATTACCGGTGTAATGCCCCTTGCCTTTATAAACCGGACTTAGGGGGTTGGGAAAATTTCGAGATTTCTCAATTCCTCAATCTATTTCGTATGGGGTTTTTTCAGCGGGATTGTACTGTCGGCATTCTGTGTGCAATTTCATTTGAGAGGGCCTGAGAGATGAGGTGTATTCGCATGGAGAAGTTCCTCCGCATCATCGATCGTGCCAGCGAGTGGACCGGGAAGTGCGCCAGCTTCCTTGTGGTGATTCTCACCCTTGCCATCGGCTATGATATTACAGTGCGATATCTGTTCGCCAAAGCCAATTTCTGGCCCTATGACCTGACTTATATGCTCTATGGCAGCTACACAATGCTCGGCGCCGCCTACTGCCATTACCGCAAGGGGCACGTGCGTATGGATTTACTTTATAGCAAGCTTTCGACGCGGGGGAAGGCCAGGATGGATGTGATCTGTTACATCTTTCTCTTCTTCCCTTTCTTTTCGATTCTCTTTTATAAGTGCGGCGAAAATGCCTTCTGGGCATTGACGCATGGAGAGACTAGCCATGCGAGTGTCTGGCGGCCCTCTTTAGCCCCATTTAAAATGGCCATTCTTTTTGGCATTTTTCTTTTTTACCTTCAGGGAATCGCGGAATTTATCAGAGCGCTTACAGTCGCCATAAAAGGAGAGCCCCATGAGTCCTGAGCTCACGACCATATTGATGATATTGAGCCTCCTGGTATTGTTGGCCGGCTTTCCACTGGCTTTCGGCGTCGGCACTGTAGGGGTTTTTTTCGGTCTTCTGACGTCAGGACCGGGGTTTATGTACATGATCGCCCCGCGGGTTATGGACGGCGTTCTTTCAGCCTACATCCTGGCAGCGGTTCCCCTTTTCATTTTCATGGGCAACATGATGCAAGCCTCGGGAGTCGCAGAGAAGGCATTTCGGATCTTACACAGATGGATGGGCGGAATGAACGGGGGGCTGGCTGTGGCCACAGTGCTCCTTGCCATGATTTTTGCCGCGACCACCGGCGTGGTGGGCGCATCCGAGACCGCCATCGGACTGCTGGCGGTTCCTTCAATGCTTAAGGCCCGGTATTCAAAATCCCTTGCCAGCGGATGTGTGTGCGCAGGAGGCACCCTTGGGATTCTAATCCCCCCTTCCATCATGCTGATCCTCTACGCGCCCATGGCAGGCGTGTCTGTCCTGCAGATGTTCGCAGGGGCCATCGTTCCCGGAATGTTACTGGGGTTACTATACATTGTCTATATCCTGATCCGGTGTGCAATCAATCCCAGTATGGGCCCCGCCATGCCCCCTGAGGAACGTCTGAACATATTTACGAAGGAATCCCTCATAGACGGCTTAAGATATCTCCTCCCCCCTCTTTTTCTCGTCTTTCTGGTCCTGGGCTCAATTTTCTTCGGCGTTGCCTCACCCACTGAAGCCGGGGCCGTAGGCGCCATTGGGGCCACACTACTGGGCCTGGTTTATAAGGGCCTTACCTGGCAGACGTTTAAAGACAATTGCTTTGTCACCATCCGGGTAACAGCCATGATCGTCTTTATTGCAGTAGCGGCCAGCCTGTTTACGGGCGCTTTTTTGAGCGCCGGATGCGGTCAGGTCATTACGAACACCATGGAGTCTTTTGGTCTGGGTCCGTGGGGGATATTTATCACCATGCTCGTGATCATTCTGTTCCTCGGTATGTTCATTGATTGGATCGGGATCCTGATGATTATTGTCCCGATTTTCTCACCCATGCTTTTGACGCTGGGTTTTGATCCCCTGTGGGTAGGTTTGGTCATTTGCACCAGTTTACAGATTTCGTTCCTCACGCCTCCCTTTGCCTACTCCATCTTTTATCTGAAAGGAATCAATGTGGGACTGGATCTCCCCGAAATGTATCGCGGTGTTGTCCCTTTTGTGGGCATTCAAGTGCTGGTCGTCATTCTCATCATCGTTTTCCCCCAAATTTGCCTATGGCTGCCGAAAGTCATGTCAAACTGATTGAGTAAAAACATATTATGGATATTGGAAATCTTTTAAGCCGCCATGCGCAATATCAGCCGAACAAACTGGCACTGGTTTTTGAAGACCGTCGTTTGACGTATAAAGAATACAACCAGAACGTCAACCGGTTGGCAAATGCCTTGCTGCATATGGGCATTCAAAAAGGAGACAAGATCTCCACCCTGCTGCCCAACTGCATGGAGATCCTTGAAGTCTACTGGGCCGCCGCCAAAATCGGCGCCGTGGCCGTTCCCCACAGCATGTTGCTGCTGGCCGAGGGCCTTAAATCCCTCTTAAACGATTCCGACACCACAATGGTGGTGACCAGTTCTGCCATGGTGGCGACACTGGACCGAATCAGGAAAGATCTGCCCGCAATCCCGAACGATCGATTCCTGCTGATCGACGGCGGCGACATGCCGGGATACCGGGATTATCACGGGCTCAAGGCGAAAGCCAGTGATGCTGACCCCCAAGGCATTGAGATCCATGAGGACGATATCTACAATATCATGTACAGCAGCGGCACCACCGGCCACCCCAAAGGCATTGTCATCAGCCACAAAATCCGTGTCGCCTACGCTACCCTGTCAGCCTCAATCTTTCGCATGACCCCTGAAAGTATCATGCTCCACTCGGGGGCATTGGTATTTAACGGCGCGTTTATTACCCTTCTGGCTTCCATGTTCCTCGGGGGCACTTTTATCCTTCATCCTCAATTTGATACGGAAGCCTTCATCGATACCGTCGGGCGTGAAAAGGTGACCCATGTGATGATGGTGCCCTCCCAGGTTGTGGGAGTACTCCATTCCGCCAATTTTTCAGCCGAAGCCCTGTCGACCCTGGAGATGATCTGCTCCGTTGGGGCGCCGCTACACAAGGAACATAAGGAAGAACTCATCAAACATCTGCCCAATCGGCTCTATGAACTCTACGGGTTGACCGAAGGGTTTATGACCATCCTGGACCGAAATGATTACGAAAAAAAGACCGGTTCCGTGGGGGCGCCCACCGCCTTTTTTGACCTTCGCATCGAGAATGATGACAAAAACCAGGTTCCACCGGGTCAAGTCGGTGAAATCGTTGGGAAAGGCCCCATTCAGATGGTGGAATACTACAACCGTCCCGAACTGACCCGCCAGGCCGTTATCGGGGGATGGCTCTCTACGGGAGACATGGGGTACGTGGATGAAGACGGCTTTCTCTACCTGGTGGATCGTAAAAAGGACATGATCATATCAGGCGGCGTCAACGTATATCCCAAGGACATCGAGGAGATTATCGTTCAACACCCGGATGTCATGGAAGTGGCGGTATTCGGCATCCAGGATGAAAAATGGGGCGAAACCCCAATTGCCGCCGTCACCCTGACCCACACAGCGAACATCACCGCTGGAGAACTGGTCGAGTGGACCAACGGGCGGGTCAGTGCCAAATTCCAGCGGATTCACCAGGCGATTGTTTTGGATGACTTCCCTCGAAATGCGGCCGGAAAAACCATGAAACGGACCATCCGAGACAATTTTCTTGCGGAAAAAGCATAACCCGCTAACAGCTAGAATGTACAGGAGTCAAATCAATGAAACTTGAAGACATTAAAAACATTACAGTTCTGGGATCGGGCATCATGGGGCACGGCATTGCCCAGAGTTTTCTCATGGGCGGGTACCCGGTGATGCTTTTCGATATATCCGAGCCCATTCTGGCCACCGCCAGGGCGCACGTTAAGAAAAATCTGGAACTCTTTTTCAGATCGGACCTCATCAAAGAAGAAGATATTGAAACATGCATGGAAAAACTCACCACCACCACGGATCTTGAAAAAGCGGTTTCTAATGCTGACTTCATCGTGGAGGCGGCGCCCGAGGATTTAAATCTCAAACAGGGGCTTTTTGAAAAAATCGAATCGTTCTCTAATGAAGATACCATCATCGCCAGCAACACCTCCTCATTGACCCTTAAGAAGATAGGGGAAAGAGTCAAAAAGAAATCCAGACTGGTGGTGACCCACTGGTTTAATCCCCCCCATATCGTCCCCACGGTGGAAGTGGTGCAAAATGAGGGCACCAGCGACGAAACGGCAGAAACTGCCTACGCGCTCATGGAAAAGATCAAAAAATCCCCGGTTCTGGTTAACTGGGAAATCCCCGGGTTTATTGTGAATCGCATTCAGATTGCCATGGTTCGTGAAGTGCTGAACCTATACAAAATGGGGGTTGCCAGCGCCGCGGATATCGACCGGGCCGTCAAGGGAAGCATGGGCTTCCGTCTGGCCAGCATCGGACCGCTTCTCACCATTGATATGGGGGGCGTAAAGCTCTGGCGGAGCGTCTGCGCCAATCTGTTGCCCAACATTGAAAGCGGAACAACACCGCCCGCCGCGCTGGACGAACTGATCTCAGAAGGAAATGACGGCATCAAAACCGGCAAGGGATTTTACGATTATACGGTGGATTTTTCGGAAGAAGACCTGGACAAGGCCGTTCAGCAGCGAGATCAGGAGTTCCTGAACCGCCTGAAGGATCTCTACCTAGAAAAATAGGCGTGAAAGTTTCTGAGCGCTTGTAGAATGGGAGCGTGAAAATGGCGCAAAAAACCAACAAAGAACTAATGGAATTGAGAGCGAAGCATGTTCCTCAAGGCCCTTTCAACATTACGCCGATCTTCGTCAAAAGGGCCAAAGGCGCTCTTGTTGAGGATGTGGAGGGAAAGGTCTTGCCATTATGGAGGAACAGTTTTCCACCCTTTGAAAATAATAGGACCCTAGCGCTATCCACCATAATTCTCAATACGGGAAGTGACACATGAACTCATCAGAACAGAAACTCATGAGCACAGTGGAATCCCTGATCCCTGAGATTCTAGATTTCACGAGCCGACTGGTGGCTTGTCCCAGCACCCTCGGAAAAGAGGCGTCAGTGCTCGAAGTCATGGAAAATGAACTGGGCCGCCTCAGTCTTGATCCCTTTCGGGTTAAGATATCGCCGCAGGAACTGGCGGATCATCCTGGATTCGCGCCGGTACCCTGGGATTATGAAGGCCGATACAATGTAACAGCAACACGGCCGGCCGACGCTGTGGGAGGGAAAAGCGCTCTCTTTAACGGCCACCTTGACGTGGTGAGCCCGGAACCCCTCAGCCGGTGGAAGCGGGACCCGTTCGATCCCTTTCAGAAAGACGGTTGGCTATACGGCCGCGGAGCCGGGGACATGAAGGCCGGGGTCGCGGCCATGACCTATGCCCTCCATGCCGTTGATAAGGCCGGAATGGGACTCCAAGCGCCGGTAACCATCGAGGCCGTCATCGAAGAGGAATGCAGCGGGAACGGTGCCCTGGCTTGTCGGAATGCCGGTATTGACGCGGAAGCGGTCCTCATCCCCGAACCTTTCGGCCCGACGATTCTCACCAGCCAGGTGGGCGTCGCCTGGTTCAAAGTTCTCTTGTCGGGTGTTCCCGTCCATGTCCTTGAAGCCGGGAGCGGGGTCAATGCCATTGAGAAATGCCATCCCCTGTTTCAGGCTCTCCGTGGTCTGGAAGAAGAGCTGAACCGTACAGTCCACCCCGCGTTCATTGGTCTTGAGCATCCCGTGAATCTCAACATCGGTATTATTAAGGGCGGAGACTGGCCGTCTACCGTGCCCGGAGAAGCGGAATTTCATTGCCGGATCGGTTTTTTCCCGGGGGTTTCCTATGAAAGCATCCATCAACAGGTGACGGAATGCATTCAGAACGCAGCCCGAAAAGATGATTGGCTGGCCCAAAACCCCCCGAAGCTCAATTTTTACGGCTTTCGCTCTGAAGGGCACACGGTTGATTCAAACCATCCCGTTTTCAGGACCTTGAGCGACTGTCAAATGTCCCTGTCCGAGCGGCCTGCCCAGGAATTCGTCTCAACCGCGACCACGGATTTAAGATCATTCGTGCATTTCGGAAAGGGCAATGCCACATGCTTCGGACCCATTGCCGAAAACATCCATGGCGATAACGAACGGGTTGACATCAACAGCGTCATTCATACGGCCAAAGCCTATGCCCTATTTCTGGCACGTTGGTGCCATATTATTGACTGATTACGAAGATTCACCTGCGTTTTAACCGGACTTCCATACCATTTGGGTATAGCTCCGGCGATTGTCCGCCAATGGGCGGTTCTCATTCAACAATTTTACAGGAGGAAGTAACATGAAAAAGAGTCGATTTTCAATTTTTTTATTGGCCCTGGTTTTGTGCATTTCGCTTGGCACCGGTGGAACCGCCTTTGCAGCAGACACCATTAAAATTGGCATCCTGGGGCCGTTCACCGGTTCTTTGGCGTTTAATGCCGGTGAAATGAAAAAAGGCATGATGCTTGCGCTTGACGAGGTCAATGCAAAAGGCGGACTGTTTGGGAAAAAGGTTGAAATTGCATTTGCCGATACCGAGTGCAAACCGGATAAAGGACTTGCAGCGGTCAAAAAACTCGTCACCCGGGACAACGTCCTCGTGGTGGGCGGGGGATACTGCTCCAGCGTCAATATCGCCACCAGCGAATTTTGTCAGTTCGAGGAATGCCCTGTTGTGGTGGCCATTGCCATCAGCCCCACCATCACAAACCGAGGCTATGACTTCGTGTTCAGAACCAGTCCCAACAGCCCCATGTTCCTAAACGGCATCAACCTTTGGCTGGCCCAGGTGAAAAAGCCCAAAACCGTGGCATTTTTCATGGAAAATTCCGATTACGGACGTGACGGGCAGAAGATTTGGGAGGAGCAGTGCAAGAAGATCGGAGCCAAAGTTTTGGCAAATCTGTACTTCGAAATCGGCGGAACCGATTTTACCTCGGCCATCAGCAAACTGAAGGATCTCAACCCGGATGTGGTGTTTAACATTGCGTCTACCACTGAAGCCGCTCTGATACAGAAACAGGCAAAGGAGCTGAACTACGCCACCCAATGGATCGGCGTGGGCGGACAGTTCACCCAGGCCTATTTTAAAATGACCGGTCCCATCAGCGAATACGCCATGGGGTCCTCCCTGGAACCCACCAAGGCCATGAAAGACCCGGTCACGGCAGCCTTTGTAAATGCTTTTCTGAAAAAATATCCGGGAAGCCGTCCCGGCATCTTTTCCAGCCAGGGTTATGACAACTTACAGGTCATTTTGGCGGCCGTCAAAAAGGCCGGGAAACCCACCGATGATCTAGCGAAAGATCGTCTGAAAATCCGCGACCAATTGGCCAAGACAGACATGAAACTTTCCCAAGGGCTTATCAAGTTCGGAAAAGACGGCCAGGTTTACACCGTAATCCCCTCAGTGGTTCAGGTTCAGTTGGATAAAGACTGCAAACCCGACACCCAGATTATCTTTCCTACCCAGCGTGCCGCCGCCAAATATGAAGCGCCGAAGCCCTGGTCGGAAAGAAAGTGTAAATAGCAGCAACTGTTTGATACGTAAGATTTCAGGCCCGCGAAGCTTCGTTTTTCTGCCCCGGAACAGTGACATTGCGCATGAGACGTGGCTTCGCGATACCTGAATATCCCGGCACTGACCTCTGGATAAAGTATGGACGGAATATGGAATCCTTATTTTTACAGCAAGTTTTAAACGGCCTGATTATCGGCAGCCTCTACAGTCTGGTCGCCGTTGGGTTGACCATGATTTTCGGGGTCATGAAGATCAGCAATTTCGCCCAGGGCGATTTTTGCATGATGGGGGCCTATGTGGCGCTTTTCATCACGGCGTGGTTTCCGGGCTGGATGGGGTGGGTCGGTTCGGTCCTGGCCGCAGCAGCCGTAGTAGGCCTCTTAGGCATCGTTACGGAACGGCTGATTTTCCGGCCGCTCCTGACGCGCTGGACCGACATCGACATTATCATGGTCTCCATCGGATTGTTCATATTGCTGGAAAATCTGGCCCAGTTGCTGTTCGGAGCAACCCCCCGCATGATCCCCGACCCTTTCGGCAGCGCAACGGTCCGAATGGGTCCTGTCTCCACCAGCGTCCTAAGGATCTTCTGCTTTGGGTTTTCCATTGTAACCATCGCCATTCTACAACTCTTCCTCAACAGAAGCAAAATGGGGGTGGCCATTCGGGCCACAAGCCAGAACCGTTTTGCAGCCCAACTCATGGGGATTGATATCAATCTGGTGTACCTCCTGACCTTTGCCATTGGTACGGCCCTGGCAGGCATCGGCGGCGTACTGTACGGAACCCTCTTTGCGGTCTATCCGCTCATGGGCGCCATGCCCACCCTGAAAGCCTTTGTGGTGACAATTCTGGGGGGAATGGGCAGCATCCGGGGCGCCATATTCGGCGCCTTTATTCTCGGCGTGGCCGAGACCCTGGGCGGCAACTATATTGCCATGGGATATAAGGATGCCATCGGGTTTGCCATTATCATACTCGTACTGCTTATTCGTCCGGCAGGCCTATTTGGTGATAAGGAGGCGGCATGAGCGATAATACCAAAAAATGGCTGTGCCGATTTACCATACTGGTGGCATTAATTTTTCTACCACAGGTCATCAGGGACCGTTATTTCATGCACATTGTGGTGATTTCAGGCATCTTCATGATCCTCTGCATGAGCTGGAACCTGTTGGCGGGATATACGGGACTCCTTAATCTGGGACATGCCGCGTTCTACGGCATCGGCGCGTACACCAGCGCGCTTCTGGCCATGAAGTTGGGAATCTCCCCCTGGTTCGGACTTTTTGCAGGCGGATTGGTTGCGGCCTTCTTCGGATTTCTCCTGGGGATCCCTTCTTTAAGACTGTCAGGCCCCTATCTTGCCATTACCACCATCGGTTTTGCGGAGATCCTGCGCATCGTGGCCGTCAACTGGGTGGACCTGACCCGGGGTTCACTGGGCCTCAGCGGCGTACCGCTCCTTACCCCCATCAGATTGGGAGATTGGTCATTTAAGTTCTACCTGGAAAAGGACTACTATTATGTGGTTCTGGCCGCTGTGATCATCACCTTTTTCTGCATACGGCGGCTTACCCAATCTCAATTCGGGGTGAGTTTGCAGGCCTTGCGTGACGACGAACCGGGGGCCCGGAGTATCGGCATCAGAAGCACCGGATACAAACTGGCGGTTTTCACGGTCAGTGCTTTTTTCGCCGGATTCGCAGGTGCGCTGTTCGCCCATTTCATCCGTCTCGTGAGCCCCGAAGCCATGGCCCTGCATACCACCTTCGATATTCTGACCATGACCATGATAGGAGGCCTGGGAACCATTGCCGGCCCTATCCTGGGGGCGGTGACGCTCACTTTCTTTTCTGAATGGCTGCGCTACCTGGAAGAAGTGATCAAAGTCGATATCCGGCTGGTGGTTTATGGTTTCATGTTGATCTTAACCATCTTGTTCATGCGCGAGGGGTTGGCCGGGGTTCTACGGCGGCTGATAGAACGTTTCAGTGGCGATCGCCCGGTCTCGAAAGGAGGAGATAAAACATGAGTGAAATCCTTCGCACGGAAAAGCTGACAAAAAACTTTGGCGGGCTTTGTGCGGTCAAAGACGTGAGTTTCAGCATCAAAGAGGGCAATATCATGGGGCTCATCGGCCCCAACGGGGCCGGGAAAACAACGCTGATCAACCTCATCTCGGGGGCATTTTCGCCCAGTTCCGGCAGGATCGTCTTTGACGATAGAGACATCTCACGATGCAAAGCCTACACCACCAATAATATGGGCATCGCCCGCACATTCCAGATCGTGCGCATCTTCAGTCAGCTCACTGCCCGGGAAAACATTCTGGCCGCTCTGGTGGACCGGCGAAGGAATGGTCCATGGAAGCTCATGGGAAAAGCCATATTCAGCAAGTCCTCCGCGTTGACCGACAATAAAGAGGCTGTCCGGGAAGCGGACAGGCTTCTCGACTTCGTAGGGATCAACCAGTATGGGGACGAACAAGCGGGGAGCTTGCCCTACGCCCTCTCCAAGCGTCTGGAAATTGCCCGGGCCATGGCAACACGGCCCAGACTTCTCCTCCTGGACGAACCCAGTTCCGGGCTCAATCCCGCTGAGCTGGTGGACCAGATCGAACTCATCAAACAGATCAACCGACAGGGGATCACCATTCTCATCATAGAACATGTGATGAAAGTCATTATGGACATCTCCCACCGACTCATCGTTCTTCACTACGGGGAAAAGATCGCTGAAGGTGATCCCATGAAAGTCTATACGGACCCACAAGTGGTTGAAGCATATTTAGGAGATGATACCGATGCTGCGCATTGAAAACCTGGAAGTGGCTTACGGCAAAGCCGTGGCGCTCCATGATGTATCCATGCAGGTAAATGACGGCGAACTGGTCGCCTTACTGGGATCCAACGGAGCGGGTAAATCGACACTGCTCAAAACCATTTCCGGCGTTATCCAGCCCCGGAGCGGAAGTATTCTGTGGAACGACCAGGAGATTCACACCCTGCCCTCCCATAAAATCGTGGCCTTGGGAATCGTCCAGGTCCCTGAAGGACGCGCCGTTTTCCCAGAGCTCACCGTGAGCGAAAACCTTCGCATGGGTTCATTCGCCCGCAAAGACGACACCGCGGTCACGGGCGATATGAAACTTGTCTTCGACCTTTTTCCCCGTCTCAAGGAACGCCGCAGGCAGAATGCCGGCACCCTGTCCGGCGGCGAGGCCCAGATGCTTGCCATCGCTCGCGGCCTGCTCTCGGCACCTGAACTTCTTATGCTCGACGAACCGAGCCTGGGGATTGCTCCGGTCATCAGAGATAATATTTTCAAGGTGATAACTCAGGTTTTTGAAGAGCGGCGCATCACCATCCTCCTGGTTGAGCAAAACGCAAAGCTGGCGTTGAACATGAGTTCACGCGGATATATTCTGGAAAATGGGAAAGTATCCCTGGAAGGAAAGGGATCGGAATTGATCGACAATGATTATGTGAAAAGGGCATATTTAGGATATTGACGAAATGATAAACAAATGTTCTTTCAAAATCGACGAAGATGGGCTCATCGACTTCACCCGGAAGCTGATCCAGACGCCGAGTTTGAGCATGCAGGAAGAAAATGTGGCAAACCTCGTGGCGGATAAAATGCGGGAGATCGGTTTTGATGAAGTTGCAATTGATCCCATTCACAATGTGACAGGCACCCTTTATGGTGATGATCCCCAACCGGAACTGATCTTTAACGGCCACATGGACCATGTCCCTCCCGGTGACATGCCCGAACCTTATTCCGGGAAAATAGCGGATGGTTCAAAATACGGGGTTAAGAGCCGGGTGATCGAAGGACGGGGTGCCTGTGATATGAAAGGCGCTTTGGCATCCATGATCTATGGCGCAAAAGCCCTTAAAGACAGCGGGGTTCGGCTCAAAAAGACCTTTGTCATGACAGCGGTCGTCCGGGAAGAGATGGCCAAAGGCGAAGGGATTTTGAGGCTCCTTGAACAGAGTGGCTTAAAAGGAAGGATGGCCGTCAGCGGAGAAGCCACCCGCCTTCAAACCCATCTGGGTCACCGGGGAAAACTTGAATTTACACTGGGTGTTAAGGGGAAGACCGCTCACGCCAGTAACCCGTCCCGCGGCGTCAATGCCATTTACAAAATGTGCGATTTCATAGGGGACATGCGTGAGCATTATCAATTACCTTCTCACCCCTTGCTCGGGGATTGCACCTTTACGGTCATTGATATTGTATCCGGCCCCGGAAGGCTGGGGCCCATTACTCCAGACTGGTGCGAAATAGCGTTGGACAGGCGGTATCTCCCTGAAGAAACAGCCGCTTCCGTTAAACGGGAGCTGGAAGCGCTCATTGACGACCGCAAAAAAGTGGACCCGGAATTCAAAGCAACCGTGGAACTGGTGAAAGACTTCCCCCCTCTTTATTGCTCTCCGGGCGAACCCATTGTCCAAATCACCCAAGAGGCGACAAAGACCGTTCTTGGAGATGAAGGGGATGTATCCACATGGAAATTCGGGGTGGACGGCACGTTTATTCAGCGGGCCGGCATCCCTTGTGCCGGTTTCGGACCCGGCGATGAGCGTTTTGCTCATACACCTGAAGACCATGTCCCCATCGCTGATTTAATCGCCTCTTGTGAAGTGTATGCGGAAATTATCCGAAAGGCATGCTGCTCCTGAAGGCAAACGATTGCATGAGCCCCTGTTTTTGACGATTATCCCAGAAGGAGTACAGAACCTATGACACAAGCATCTGAACTCGCCCTCACCAACCTGAGAGATCTGTCCACGCTGAAGTGGTACATCATCCCTTTGCTGTCCATTGTTTTGTACATTTATGCCAAGGAAATCAAAGAAGCACGTTCCTCGGGCAACTGGAATGCCATCTATGCTGCCTTGACACTTTTCGGCATGGATTTTATCAATGAGACCTGGAATGGTTGGGTCTTGCATTTCACCCAGCGGTCCGCCTGCTGGACCGCCCCCGGAGAAACCGCCCTTCGAACCATGGTGGGCTGGAACATTGAAATCATGTTCATGTTCGCCATCGCCGGCTTCATTTATTACCATACCCTGTCGGAGGATCCTGCTGAGAAAATAATGGGAATCCCCAACCGGTGGTTCTGGGCCATCGCCTATTCGGCCTTCTGCGTGTTCGTTGAATGCGGCCTCAATATGGGCGGACTTCTCATATGGGAATACCCCTGGTGGAACCGGTCTTTTGCTGGAATCTGGCTGATTTTCTTTTTCGGCTATTTTCACTTTTACGTGGCCATCATCTTCGTCCTCTGGCTGAAATCCCACAAAGCCAGGATTTTCGTGGTGGCATGCCTTTATCTCACCGCCGCCATCGCCAATATTGTGTGCCTGGGATTTCTGGGGTGGGTTTACTGAGAACGGTGGAACAGGGATATATACGTTCCCACGCGGGAGAGTGGGAACGCGAGAGGACCTACTCAAGACAAAACTTGGAGGTTTCCTTTTCGATGGGGATGGGGTACTCCCCGTTAAAACAGGCAAAGCAGAGGTCCTGGTCGGGGATGGCGGTGGCTTTTTTCAAATTGTCGATGGATAGATAACCCAGGCTGTCAAGTCCCACGAAATCCCGAATCTCTTCCACGGATTTCTGAGCTGCAATCAACTCCCCCCGGGTGGAGAAATCAATGCCGTAATGGCAGGGAAAGGCGTGGGGTGGGCAGCTCACCACCATGTGGACCTCTTTTGCGCCGATCTCGCGGAGCGTCTTCACCCGGGTCTTGGCCGTGGTGCCGCGAATAATGGAATCCTCCATAATCAATACCCGTTTTCCCTTCAGCAAATCCTTCACCGGGTTCAGTTTCACCTTCACCCCGAAATCCCGCATGCTCTGGGACGGCTGAATAAAGGTCCTGCCGATGTAGTGGTTTCGAATCATGCCCATCTCAAGGGGGATCCCTGATGCCTGGGCGTAACCGATGGCTGCGTAATTTCCGGAATCGGGAAAGGGCATCACAAAATCCACGTCCATTGGATATTCCTTGGCCAGAAGCGCTCCCTGCCGCTTTCGAAAGAGATAGACATTTTCACCGAATACATTACTGTCCGGCCGGGCAAAATAGATCAATTCAAAAATGCATTGGCTTCGGCGGGATGGAATGCCCGAATGAATGCTCTTAACACCCTCTTTATTGATGATCACAATCTCGCCGGGTTCGATAAACCGTATAAATTCCGCTTCCACCAGGTCAAAGGCACAGGTTTCTGACGACAGGACATACCCGGAACCCAGTTTCCCGAGGCACAGGGGCCGAAAACCGTTGGGATCCTTGGCGGCGATGAGGCTGTCTTCGGTCATAACCACCACCGAGTAGGCACCCCGAAGCTGACCCATGGTCTCGATCATGGCCTGTTCCATGCCCTTATTCAAACGCCGCGCCATCAGGTGCAGGACCACTTCGCTGTCCATGGTGGTCTGAAAAATAGACCCGTTTTTCTCCAACTCCGAACGGATCTGGTGGGCATTGACGATATTGCCATTGTGGGCAATGGACATGGAGTGGCCCGAATGGCGAACCCTGAAAGGCTGAGCATTGCACAATAGTGAAGATCCCGTGGTGGAATACCGCACATGCCCCAGGGCCATATCGCCTTTGAGCCCATTTAAGATCCGTTCATTAAATATCTCGGGAACCAGACCCATGGCCTTGTGTTCAACGACCTGCTTCCCGTCGGAAGCCACAATGCCCGCACTCTCCTGACCACGGTGTTGGAGGGCATAGAGGCCGAAATAGGTCAGTTTGGCCGCATCTTCATGGCCGTAAACAGCAAAAATACCGCATTCATCCCTGGGTCGTCTGGATTCTGTTTCGTTCATTGGTCATCCCGTCTTCATAGATCATTTGTCAAGCCGACTCCGCCAAAGTAGCTAATGCTACGACGGCTGGATCGTCAATCCCCATGGTATTCCTGGATGGTTTTCACCTTCATGTCCTCTTCCGACATGGACCGGATGGCGGCAAGGGTCGCTTTCGCACCGGCCAGGGTCGTGGTATAAGGGACATTGAGGGTCAAAGAGGCCCTGCGAATGGAGTAGGATTCGGCAATGGCTTTTTTGCTGCTGGTGGTGTTGATCACCAGATGAATTTCTCCGTTCTTGATCATGTCCACCACGTGAGGGCGCCCTTCCCTCACCTTGTTCAGCGACTCGTTGGTCACCCCGTTCTCCATCAGAAACCGCGAAGTGCCCTGGGTAGCCAGAATCTTGAAACCCAAGTTGAAAAGCCCCATGGCAACGGGGAGAGCCGCCGCCTTGTCCGTATCCTTCACACTGATGAACACCGTCCCCAAAAGGGGGATCCTCTGACCTGCGGCCAATTGTGACTTTCCGAAGGCCAGGCCGAAATTGCGGTCGATGCCCATCACCTCACCGGTGGATTTCATCTCCGGCCCCAGGATGGTATCCACCCCCGGAAACCGGCTGAAGGGAAAAACCGCTTCTTTCACGGACACATATTCGGGGAGCACTTCCCGGATAAAACCCAGTTCTTTTAGGGTTTTACCCATGATCACCCGGGTCGCCATATTGGCCAGCGGCACACCGGTGGCCTTGCTCACAAAGGGAACGGTTCGCGAGGCCCGTGGATTCACCTCAATCACATAGATAATGCCGTCTCTCACCGCATACTGGATGTTCATGAGACCCACCACCGACAACTCTTTGGCCAGCGCCCGGGTGTGTTCCATGATGGTATCCAGGATTTCCGGTCCCAGGGAAACGGGGGGCAGCACGCAGGCGCTGTCGCCACTGTGAATACCCGCCTCTTCGATATGTTCCATAATGCCACCGATGACGGTATCATGACCGTCGGAAATGGCGTCCACATCAATTTCAACGGCCCCGTCCAGAAACCGGTCAACGAGTACGGGTTTGCCGGGAGACACCTGGACCGCTGTCTCCATATAGTATTCCAGATCTTTCCGGTCATAGACGATTTCCATGGCCCGCCCCCCCAGCACAAATGAGGGCCGCACCACCACGGGATAGCCGATTCGGTCCGCTATATGAATAGCCTCCTGTTTGTTTATGGCAATGCCGTTTTCAGGCTGAAGGATCTGGAGTTTTTTGAGCATCACCTGGAACCGCTCCCGGTCCTCAGCCCGATCAATACTATCCGGGCTGGTGCCCAGGATTGTTACGCCCGCTTCCGAAAGGGGAACGGAAAGATTCAGGGGTGTCTGTCCGCCGAACTGCACGATAATCCCGACCGGATTTTCCTGCTCCACGATGTTCAGGACGTCTTCCCGGGTCAGAGGCTCGAAATAGAGCCGGTCCGACGTATCATAATCGGTGCTCACGGTTTCCGGGTTGCTGTTCACCATGATGCTTTCAATGCCCATCTCCCGGAGCGCCAGAGAGGCATGAACGCAGCAGTAATCAAACTCGATGCCCTGACCGATGCGGTTGGGTCCGCCGCCCAGGATGACCACCTTTTTCTTCCGGGATGTTCGAATCTCGTTTTCCTGCTCATAGGTGGAATAGTAGTAGGGGGTGTAGGCCTCAAACTCAGCGGCGCAGGTATCCACCAGTTTGTAGACCGGCTCCACACCCGCTGCTTTCCGGATTTGCCGGATCGCTTCTTCGGTGACCCCGAAAATCCCGGCCAACTGAACATCTGAAAAACCGTATTCCTTGACCTCTTTCAGGAAATCCTTGTCCCAGGCTTCCGGCCCCTCCCCCTGCTGCGCCATTTGCCGCAACCGGCTTTCAAATAGCTGAATCTGCTGAATATGATAGAGAAACCAGGGATCAATGTTCGAGAGCTCATTAATCTTCTCGATGCTCAACCCCCGGTTGAAGGCCTCGTAGATATAAAAAAGCCTGTGAGAGTTCGGCCGGACGAGACCCCTTTCCAGTTCATAACCATCTGTTTTTGAAAGGGTGCAATCGGGGGTGTCGGTCCCCATACCGAATCGCCCGATCTCTAAAGACCTCACCGCCTTTTGCAGGGACTCCTTGAAGGTCCGGCCGATGGCCATGGTTTCCCCCACGGATTTCATGGAAGTGGTCAGGGCATCGCGGGTACCCGGAAATTTTTCAAAGGTCCACCGGGGCACTTTAACCACGCAGTAATCGATGGTGGGCTCAAAGGAGGCAAAGGTCTCCCGGGTAATATCGTTGGGGATTTCATCCAGGGTGTAACCCACGGCAAGCTTGGCAGCGATCTTAGCGATGGGAAACCCGGTGGCTTTGGATGCCAAGGCCGAACTTCTGGATACCCTGGGATTCATCTCGATGACCACCATTTCTCCGTTTTCGGGATGAATGGCAAACTGAATGTTGCTGCCGCCCGTTTCAACACCGATCTCGCGGATAATGGCCAGGGATGCATCCCGCATAACCTGGTATTCGCGGTCGGACAGGGTCTGGGCCGGGGCCACAGTGATGCTGTCGCCCGTGTGAATGCCCATGGGATCAAAATTTTCAATGGAGCAGATAATCACCACATTGTCCTTGAAATCCCGCATGACTTCCAACTCGTATTCTTTCCAGCCGAGAAGCGATTTTTCCATGATCACTTCGGAAATCATGCTGGCATCGAGACCCGTTTTGACGATGTGTTCCATCTCTTCGCGGTTGTAGGCCACACCGCTGCCGATGCCCCCAAGGGTGAAACTGGCACGGATAATAGCGGGGTAGCCGATCTGTTCCGCCGCAGCCTTAGCCTCATCCATGTTCCTGGCGATGACGCTTTCCGCCACTTTGAGGCCGATTTTTTCCATGGCGTTTCGAAACAGTTCGCGGTCCTCCGCCTTCTGAATCACCGGCAGAGACGCTCCCAGCATCTCCACATCAAATTTTTCCAGAACCCCTGATTCGGCCAGTTCCACGGCTGTGTTGAGGCCGGTCTGTCCACCGAGGGTGGGCAGGATGGCCTGGGGGCGCTCCCGCTCGATGATTTTGGTCACGGCCTCGGCGGTAATGGGCTCGATATAGGTACGATGGGCCATTTCCGGGTCGGTCATGATGGTGGCGGGATTGCTGTTGATGAGCACAATCTCAAACCCCTCTTCCATCAGGGCCTTGCAGGCCTGGGTGCCGGAATAGTCAAATTCGCAGGCCTGGCCGATGACGATGGGACCAGAGCCGATGAGGAGAATCTTTTTGATGTCGGTGCGTTTGGGCATAATATAGTAGGGTCTAAAGTTTAAGGTTTAAAGTTTAAAGGGTTTGAAGCGCTTTCCATCATCTTGATAAACCGGTCAAACAGGTACGCGGCATCATGGGGACCGGGAGATGCCTCCGGGTGATACTGGACCGAGAAAAGGGGGTGCTTTTTGTGAACCATCCCTTCCAGGGTATTGTCGTTCAGGTTCAGGTGGCTGATTTCAATGTCCGGGTCACTCAAGGTATCATGATCCACACAGAACCCGTGGTTCTGGGAGGTAATTTCCACTTTGCCCGTTTTGAGGTCCTTAACGGGCTGGTTTCCACCCCTGTGCCCGAATTTGAGCTTGAAGGATTTGCCCCCAAGGGCAAGGCCCAGCAACTGGTGTCCCAGGCATATGCCGAAAATGGGCCGGCGGCCCACCTGTTTACGGATGGTTTCCACCGCATAGCCGACGGCCGCAGGATCCCCCGGACCGTTGCTCAGAAAAAGACCATCCGGATTAAGCCTGTCAATGGCTTCTGAATCGGTATTTGCCGGAACAAGGAGTACGTTGCATCCCCGCGCCTCCAGAGATCTGAGGATGTTGTATTTGATGCCGAAATCCATGGCCATCACACGATGATGGCCGTTCCCTTCCGGCCAGGTGAATGACGATAGATCCGTCCCAACGGCTGTGGGAAGTCCGTCCCGCCACAAGACCGGTTCCCGGCATGTCACCTCTTTGACCAGATCCGATCCGGTCATCAGGGGGGATGCTTTTGCCTTTAGAACCAGGGAGGCAGGATCCAGATCTTCCGTTGAAAGAACACCCCGCATGGCCCCCGAGAGTCGAATGTGCCGTGTAAGGGCACGGGTATCAAGACCCTCAATCCCGGGGATATGGTTTTCTTTCAAATAATCCCCAAGGCTTTTCTGTGACCGGAAGTTGCTGGGATAAGGCTGGTACTCTTTCACCAGGAAAGCCTTCACCTGAATTCGGTCCGACTCCACGTCTTCTTCATTGACCCCGTAATTACCCATAAGCGGATAGGTCATGGTCACCATCTGGCCACAGTAGGAAGGATCGGTGAGGATCTCCTGGTATCCGCTCATGCTGGTGTTGAATACCACTTCTCCCGTGGTTTCCCAGCGGCCCGTAAAAGAGCGGCCGTTAAAGAGGGTGCCGTCTTCCAGCGCGAGTATTGCTTTCATAAGGGCTTGTTCTCCCCCAAAAATTCCATAATGCCATGCGCAGTCCGCCTGCCGTCGGCGATGGCTTTCACCACCAGGGACTGGCCCAGGGCCATGTCCCCGGCCACAAAAATACCCGCCATACTGGTCATGCCGTGGCGGTCCGCTTGGATATTGCCCCGATGGTCCAATTGAATCCCCAGATCATCCACAATCCTGTTCCGGGTTGGCGCCGTAAAACCCATGGCCAGGATCACCAGATCCGCGGCCTGTTCAAATTGGGTTCCGGACTTTTCCACCGGTCCCGTGGGGCTGCCGTCTTCTCCTTCGGGCCATGCCACTTCCACACATTTTACACCGGTGACCTTGCCCTGATCCCCCACAAATCCTCGGGTCATCACAGCCCACCGGCGTTCGCCCCCTTCCTCCTGGGCATGGGTCGACCGGAGGATCTTTGACCAAAGGGGCCAGGGGTTTGAGGCGGAACGGGTCAAGGGGGGCTCAGGCAGAATCTCAAACTGCAGAACTTTTTTGGCCCCTTGCCTGAGCGCCGTTCCCACGCAGTCGGACCCCGTATCCCCGCCACCGATGACCAGCACATTCTTCCCGCCGGCATCAATAAACTCCGAAGAAGGAACCGTCTCTCCCGAAACCTTTCGGTTCTGCTGGCTCAGGTAATCCATGGCAAAATGAATCCCCGTCAGATTTCGGCCGGGGATGTCCAAATCCCGTGCTTCTCCCGCACCACAAGCCATACAGAGCGCATCGAAGCGTTGTTTCAAAAACCGGTAGGACAAATCTTCCCCCACCGTCACACCGGTCTCGAATAAAACCCCTTCTTCCCGCATCAATGAAATGCGGCGCTCCACCACCCATTTCTCCAGTTTGAAATCGGGGATACCATATCTGAGGATACCCCCCGGGCGCCGGGCTCTTTCATATACCGTTACCGCATACCCACCCTTGTTGAGCGTGTCGGCCACCGCCAGGCCCGCCGGGCCGGATCCTACCACCGCCACCTTTTTATTGAAACGCTTTTTCGGCGGTGAAGGGGATGAATAGCCGTTCAGGAATCCCTTTTCAATTAAGGCCAGCTCAATTTGGCGTATGGTCACGGGATCCCCATAAATGCCGTCCACGCATGCGGCCTCACAGGGGGCCGGGCACACCCGCCCGGTGAACTCGGGGAAATTGTTGGTGCTCAACAAAATCTCCAACCCTTCACGCCACTGCCCCCGCCGAACACAATCATTGAACTCCGGAATCACGTTGGTGAGCGGGCATCCGTATGCGTGACAGAATGGCGTGCCGCACTCCATGCAGCGGGACGACTGGATCGTTACGTCCCCATCATGCAGTTGCCGTTCAACGGCCTCGTAATCTTTCAACCGCTCCGAAACGGGTCGGTACCCCGGGTCTTTTCGTTTCGCTTCCGTCATGGCAACCGTGTTATCCATGCTGCACCTCTTCCCGCTCCGTTGCCTCATCTTCCTTGCTCATGAGGCCGAGAACACGACGGTATTCCATGGGAAAAACCTTCACGAAAAAGGGGAGGCTGGCCTCCCAGTTATCCAGGATGAGTCGGGCCTTCTTGCTTCCGGTATGGTTCAAATGCCGGGTGATCAGACTTTTCAGTTCCACCTCATCTTTCGGATCAGTCAACAATTCCAGATCCACCATGTCCAGATTGCACCGGAGATCAAACCGACGGTCCGGATCGTACACATATGCGATGCCACCACTCATGCCAGCGGCAAAATTGAGCCCCGTATCACCGAGCACCACCACCCGGCCACCGGTCATGTATTCACAACCGTGGTCTCCCACTCCCTCCACCACAGCCAGCGCACCGCTGTTTCGGATGGCAAAGCGTTCACCCGCCTTTCCGTGAAGATATACTTCTCCGGCGGTAGCCCCATAGAGCAGCACATTTCCGGCAATCACATTATCCGAAGGGTCAAAGGTGGCGCCTCCATAAGGTTTGACAATAATTATGGCACCGGAGAGCCCCTTTCCCAGATAATCGTTGGCTTCCCCTTCCAACACAAAGGTGATCCCCCGTGCCCCGAAAGCGCCGAAACTCTGCCCGGCGGCCCCTTTGAACCGGCAGGTGATGGTATCGGCGGGTAACCCCTTGTTGCCATAGGCCCTGGCCACTTCACCGCTCAACATGGCACCCACGGTTCGGTTCACGTTTCGAACGGGCAAGGAGATTTCCACCTTTTCACCCTGCTCCAAGGCCTTTCGGGACCGGGCGATCAGATCACGGTCCAGCACATCCCGGATGGGGTGTTCCTGGGTCTCGGTGCAGCGCCTGGGGAACCCATCATGGCTCTCCGGGAAGTAGAAGATCTTGGAAAAGTCCAGCCCTTTGGCTTTCCAGAAATGGATAGCCCGGGACATTTCCAGAAGATCGGACCGCCCGATCATGTCATCCATTTTCCTGAAGCCCATCTGGGCCATGTACCCGCGCACCTCTTCCGCCAACATGGTAAAGAAATTTTCCAGGTGCGCAGGTTTTCCCGCAAACCGTTTTCGAAGTGCCTCGTCCTGGGTGGCTATGCCCACGGGGCACCGATTGTTGTTACACTTTCGCACCATGACGCACCCCAGAACCACCAGGGCCGCCGTGGCGAAACCGTACTCCTCGGCCCCCAGAAGGGCCGCCACCACCACATCCCGCCCGGTTTTCATCTGACCGTCCGCCTGCACCCGGATCCGGCTCCTGAGCCCGTTGAGCATCAGGGTCTGCTGTGTTTCGGAAAGACCCAGTTCCCAAGGGGCCCCGGTGTGGCGGATGGACGAAAGGGGCGATGCCCCGGTACCCCCATCGTAGCCACTGATTAAAACCATATCCGCATGGGCCTTGGAGACACCGGCCGCAATGGTCCCCACACCCACCTCGGAGACCAGTTTCACGGATATGCGGGCCCGGGGGTTCACATTTTTCAAATCGAAAATCAACTGGCTCAGGTCCTCGATGGAATAAATATCATGGTGCGGCGGCGGCGAAATGAGCGTGACACCGGGGGTTGAATAACGGACCCGTGCGATCTCCAGATTCACTTTGTGGCCTGGCAGTTGCCCGCCTTCGCCGGGTTTGGCTCCCTGGGCCACTTTGATCTGAATCTCCTTGGCGTTCACCAGGTACTCGGCGGTCACACCGAACCGCCCGCTGGCCACCTGCTTAATGGCGCTGGAACGGCTGTCGCCGTTTTTAAGCGGCTCGTAACGGGCCGGATCCTCGCCGCCCTCACCACTGTTGCTGGCGGCGTTTAAGCGATTCATGGCAATGGCAATGGCCTCATGGGCTTCACGGCTGATGGAACCGAAACTCATGGCGCCGGTGACAAAGCGTTTGATAATTTCCGATGCCGGCTCCACTTCCTCCAGGGGGACAGGCTTGGCTTCGCGAAAAGCAAACATCCCCCTCAGGGTGGACTGTTTTTCGGACTGGTCGTTGATCTCTTCGGCATACCGCGCATACAATCCGTAATCATTTTCTCTGACAGCCCGCTGAAGGTGATGGATTGCCTCCGGCGACCACAGATGCCGCTCACCATCCACGCGCATCCGGAAATGCCCGCCGCTGGGGAGAATCCTGGGCGCATCGGGGGCCTGATTGTTTGCAGAATGAAAGCGATTCATGGCTTCTTTTGCAATTTCATCCAGG
>JABGPV010000400.1 GCA_018644785.1 Deltaproteobacteria bacterium
GCAACCCCTACTCCTTTCATTTGCCCTACAACATAAGTGAAAGAAACAAAAAGAGCACAAATCAATGCAACCAAACGCGCATTCTTAGAATAATAACGTTCTCCTATAAAGTCTGGTACGGTAAATTTTCCGAATTTACGTAAGTATGGCGCCAGCATCATGGCCAGGAGCACGTAGCCGCCTGTCCAGCCCATGAGGTAAGCGCAGGCATCATATCCCATAAAGGCGATCAGCCCCGCCATGGAGATAAAGGAAGCCGCAGACATCCAGTCCGCCGCCGTGGCCATTCCGTTTAAGACCGGATGAACGCCTTTTCCTGCAACGTAAAAATCCGATGTGCTTTTGGCTCGCGCCATGATGGCGATGGCAATATAAATCGCGAAGGTCAGGCCGACAACAATAAAAGTAGTAGCTCTTAAGGTCATGTTTAGTCCTCCTCAAAACCGAATTCACGGTCATATTTCGACATTGTGTTTGCGTAGAAAAAAATCAAACACACGAAAACGTACATCGACCCCTGTTGCGCAAACCAGAATCCCAGCGGATATCCCCCGAGGCTGATGTTGTTGAGTGGACCAACCAGCAAGATGCCAAACCCGAATGACACAACGAACCAGACGATTAAACAACCTACCATAAGCTTTAGATTTTTCTGCCAGTATGCTTCACCGTTTGTCATAATCTATCCTCCTAATTAAAAGGGTGTTTTAATTGGATTTCTTAGACACCTTCTCCCTAAAGTGCTTTTTATACATCCCCCCTTTCCATTGATAACGGTAGATTTAAATAAAGTTTGCCGCAAAGTAAGGTTTCCAAGGATGAATCAAAGGCGTCAGGTTTCAGGCGTCCGAAGCCAGAAACGCCGCTTGGTTCTACGCAGAAACGGGCACCTGAAACCTGACACCGGGCACCCGAACGCGGGTTGAATGGAAAGAAAAAGATTGCCGTGCAGTTCAATATACAAAGGAATCCTCAATCTAAAATATATCTATTGATCTTCTTTTGCTCCTGCGAACCCTTTATGAACGAGCGCATCTTCGATTTCCTTCAAAATGGTCGGGTCATCAATGGTTGCCGGCATGCTGAAGGCTTCATTGTCTGCGATTTTGCGCATGGTTCCCCTTAATATTTTCCCGGATCTCGTTTTGGGCAGACGCTTCACAACGGTGGCGATTTTAAACGAAGCCACGGGGCCAATGCGCTTCCGGACCATCTGGATGACTTCCTTTTCAATTTCTTCAGGGGTACGCGATACCCCGGCATTGAGAACCAGGAAGCCGATGGGCATCTGCCCTTTCAGTTTGTCTCCAACGCCCAGTACAGCACATTCGGCCACATCCGGGTGATCCGCCAGGACCTCTTCCATGCCGCCGGTGGATAACCGGTGCCCTGCCACGTTGATGATGTCATCGGTCCGGCTCATGACAAACACGTAACCATCGTCGTCGATATATCCGGCATCGGCTGTTTTGTAAAACCCTGGAAATTCTTCCAGATACGACTTGATAAAGCCTTCATCATTGTTCCAAAGTGTGGGGAGCGTCCCCGGAGGGAGCGGCAGTTTTACCACCAGGGCCCCGATTTCCCCCGGTTTCACCTGCTGGCAGTCAGGGTCAACCACTTGGATGTTCATTCCCGGTGCCGCCTTTGTGGGGGAACCCTGCTTTACGGGAAACTGTTCAATGCCCAGGCAGTTGGCGGCGATGGCCCAGCCGGTTTCCGTCTGCCACCAATGATCGATGACGGGAATCTCCAACTTCTTTTCGGCCCAACGCAACGTATCGGGATCCAGCCTTTCCCCGGCCAGAAAAAGGGCCTTGAAGTTGCTCAAATCATAATTCTTAATAAGCTTCCCTTCAGGGTCCTCCCGCTTGATGGCACGAAATGCGGTGGGAGCGGTAAACATGGTCTTTACCTTGTGTTCGTCTATCACCCGCCAGAACACGCCCGCGTCAGGCGTGCCAACCGGCTTTCCTTCAAAAAGGATGGTCGTGCACCCTTTAAGCAGGGGACCGTAAACGATGTACGAGTGCCCCACGACCCAGCCCACATCCGACGCGGTCCACCACACGTCACCCTGCTGGAGATTGTAAACGGCGCCCATGGTCCATTTTAAAGCGACCATGTGCCCGCCATTGTCCCGAACAACCCCTTTTGGAATACCGGTTGTACCCGATGTATAGAGGATGTACAGGGGATCGGTGGCGGCTACGGGAACGCAGTCCGCAGGGACGGCCTTTTTCATCTCCTCGTGCCAGTCGTAATCAAATCCCGGCGTCATGGAAGCGGTTTCCTGCGGCCTCTGAATGATAATACAGGCATCGGCTTTTTCGTCCGCTATTTCCATGGCCTCGTTAAGGAGGGGTTTGTACGGGATAACCTTTGCCCCTTCGATTCCGCATGACGCGGAAACGATGACTTTTGGTTTTGCGTCATCGATTCGAATGGCAAGTTCCTTTGAAGCAAATCCACCAAAAACAACCGAATGGACCGCGCCAAGCCGGGCACAGGCCAGCATGGCGATGGCTGCCTCCGGAATCATGGGCATATACAGGAGAACTCGGTCCCCTTTTTGAACGCCTTTTGATGATAGAACCCCGGCAAACAGGGCGACTTGGTCTCGAAGTTGAAGGTAGGTGAACTTTTTGATGGTGTTGGTAACAGGACTGTCATAAATAAGGGCGACTTGATCCCCAATGCCGTTTTCCACATGAAGATCGAGGGCATTATAACAGGTATTGACCATACCCCCTGTAAACCACCTGTAAAACGGCTTGTTTGAATCGTCTAATACCCTGTCCCATTTTTTATACCAATGGCAATCCTCCGCCGGTACGCTCCAGAAACCATTGGGATCCTCAATTGACTGATTATAGTACGAAAGATATCCGTCGGTCATAGGCTCCTTCCTTTGTACCCTTGTTCAGTTTTTAACGAACTCCCGATTGTGATGGCACAACCCGCCGACCCCGGACGGGACGGCAGGCTGAAACCACGGGTTTCACAAAAAGATTACTTATTGTTCATCATCTCCTGGATTTCGGTAACAATTTCCGGGTTCGCAAGGGTGGTGACATCGCCCACATCTTGATCATTGGAGATGGACGCCAGAACCCGCCGCATGATCTTTCCGGAACGGGTCTTGGGCATATCCGCCACCAGCCATACACCCTTCGGCTTTGCGATCTTTCCGATTTCCTCACAAACGGTATCGGAAATTTTCTTGGCCATTTCATCGGATGGCTCAATTCCGGGTTTTAAAGCGATATACAGATCCGGTTCCTTGCCCTTGATGTCATGGTTCACCGGAACCACGGCGGCTTCCGCCACTTCAGCGCAAACCATTGCCGCGGATTCAATCTCTTTTGTGCCGAGCCGGTGACCGGACACATTGATCACGTCATCGATTCTTCCCAGGATTCGGTAATACCCGTCCTCGGCCTGGACGGCTGCGTCTCCGGTCAGATATGGCCAGTCGCGCCAGTCTTTGCTGTTGGGATCTGTATTGTACCGCTCGTAATAGGTGCTGACGAACCTGTCCCGGTCGCCCCAGATGGTCTGAAAAGCACCCGGCCAGGGGTTCTGGATGCAGATGTTCCCCGCCTTTCCGGAACCCGCTTCGAGGACGTCACCTTCCTCATCGTAAATCACGGGATGAATGCCCGGGAGCGCCGGACCGGCACTTCCGGGTTTCATGGGGGTCAGGGCCGGCATGGTGCTGCAGAGAAACCCGCCGGTTTCCGTCTGCCACCAGGTATCGACGATGATCGCCTCTCCTTTGCCCACCTCCTTGTGGTACCACTTCCATACTTCCGGCTCGATGGGTTCCCCCACGGTGGTCATATGTTTGAAGTGATAATCATATTTGGCCGGTTCATCGGGCCCGAGTTTTCGAAGGGCCCGGATGGCGGTGGGCGCCGTATGGAAGATATTGACGTCCAGGTCCTGTGCGATCCGCCAGGCCCTGCCGGCATCGGGATAGGTGGGAACACCTTCATAAATGATGGTCGAGGCGCCGAGGGAAA
Organism: Deltaproteobacteria bacterium; assembly: GCA_018644785.1. Next base: position 4,026 of record JABGPV010000400.1, read on the forward strand.
GGGGTCCGTAAACAATATAGGAATGGCCGGTAAT
>JABGPV010000401.1 GCA_018644785.1 Deltaproteobacteria bacterium
TCACGGCCCTTCAGGCCTATAAACCATACAGCCTTCCCTTCGACTTAATATCTTCGGCACTTTCTCAAATTAATTATTTTTTCGTTCCTCCGTCTAAATGGGCGAAGTTAGAACCAAGCCCCAAAATTCTTGACAAATTACCCCTGAAGTTGTTTACCATTGGTCGGGTTGAAAGGGTGAGTAGCGAATGGAACAGCGTTTGATAGTGGCTTAAGAAAGGAAGAGTAAATGAAACGGGATTTCAAGATTGGTGATATCGTTAGCGTGAAGCAGGTGTTGTCAGTCTCAGTAAATAGCAAACAACCGGGTTAAAATCTCCAATTCTCCCACCGGTAATTTATTGGAAATAGTACTGTAAAGCGAGACTAATCCTTCTCAGCGAGTACAAGTTGCTCGGCCTTTTCTCGGAAGGATTCCACTGATTCCTTCCCAAATCCTCCTGCTTGTTCAGCAAATTCAACTGTCTTTCGGTAGTATTCAGCAGCCTCTTGATGTTTTCCCTGTGCCTCAAAAAGCTCAGCATACCGATGAAGTCCATCGATCTGCTCAGGAAATTGCAGCAGAAGTTTTCCGCACACCGCCTCGGCCTCGACAAACTTCTTTTCCCGTATCAAATCCGGCACCTGATTTGATAAATCATCCAAGTCCGTATAAAAAGGAGTTCCTCCAATGGGTAAATTAGAGGCGTTCAGACAACATTTCTTATATTTTTTGCCGCTGCCACATGGGCAGGGTTCATTTCGTCCGGTTTTTTTCATATGCAGATTCGATACCTTATAGATTTAACCATAGAAGAATACATTGAGCAAAAGGCCTGGGAGCATGCTGAGCTTGACCATTGTCCCTTTCATCCCGAAGGAGGATGCGGTTTGGCCAAACATGGAACCTACCCCAGGAAATTTCCGCAATACTGTCTGGTGCCCCGATGGTACTGCCCCGGTGAGCATAAGACCATCAGCCTGCTCCCTGATTTTTTTGCATCCCGTTTACCGGGAACTTTAGACGAAATCGAGGAGGCCGTCAATACAGCCGGCCCCTTTAAAAGTCAGGAAGAAGCGGCTTGCGCCTTGAGACCGGAGATTACTCTTCCATCAGCGCTTCGCTGGCTGAGGCGGAGGATCAAATATGTAAAAGAGGCGCTGACCATACTGGCGGGACTTCTTGTGACCGGATGTGCCCCTGATCTCGAATCATTCCGCAAGAAATTTGGCACAAACAGGGTGCTGACCAAATTGCGTGAGATGGCCCGGGAATATCTATCATCCCTGCCGCCAATTATCGGTTTCGGACCCCGTTCCGGTAACCGGTATTGTCATTTGACGTCTTCCAACAATTGATGGGGACTGTTTATGGGCGGTTGATGGGGTAAAAGGCTTCCATTCGTCAATTTTGAAAAAGAATGGAGGTTTTTGATGGCAGAAGACAAACTACAGGAGCAGGTGGCTCTGTTTCGCTACGGGATTATTGCGGACTTTGTCAATTTGCCCCCCGGATCAAAAGGGCTTTACGCTCAAATCCGAAAGAAAGCGGAGCAGCATTATGTTATTCCCGGCTCCAGACGCACCCGTGTGGCTGGAGAGACGATCAGGTCATGGTTGAAAAAATACCGCCGGGGCGGTTTTGATGCTTTGCTGCCCAAGGAGCGTACAGATAAGGGGAAAGCGAGAAAACTTCCCCTTGAAGTTTCGGATTTACTTCTTGCGGTCAAGGAGGAAGCCCCTGAACTCACCGTCCCCTTGGTGATCAAGAAAGCCATGAGCACGGGGCGGGTGCCTGATGACATTCGTTTGCCGAACTCCACCGTTTATAAATTGTTGGCCCGACACGGATTAACCCGAAAAAGCACATCGCCTTGCAAAGACCATCGTCGCTTCGCTTACCCGAATGCCGGCGATCTGTTTATGAGCGATGTCATGCATGGGCCGGCAGTTTTCAACGGCAGCAGGAAACGCAAAACATATCTCATCGCATTTATTGATGACGCCACCCGGGTGATTCCATACGCCGTTTTTGCTCATTCAGAAAATACTGCTGCTTTTATGGAGGTTTTGAAACAAGCAGTTCTAAGGCGTGGAATCCCCCTGCGGCTTTTTGTGGATAACGGGTCGGCCTTCCGGTCACAGCATTTATCCCTGGTCTGCGCAAAACTCGGTATAACCCTGATTCATGCCAGGCCCTACCATGCAGCGGCCAAGGGAAAGATTGAAAGATGGTTCAGGACGGTACGGCTGCAGTTTCTCCCCATGCTTTCGGAAAAAGAGATGATGAGTTTAAAAACGATCAATCGGGCGCTTTGGACCTATGTTGAGAGAGAATATCACCGGTCACCTCATCGGAGTCTCGGAGAAACTCCGCTTGATCGCTGGGCCAGGGTCGGACAGAAGGTCCGGTATCCCGATCCGGGTGATGACCTGGACGATCTTTTCCTTTTTGAATCAAAACGCAAAGTTCAGAAAGACCGTACGGTGAGTCTTAACGGTATGGCCTATGAAATTGAAGCCTCGTTGGTGGGAGAAACCGTAACACTGCGTTACAACCCCGCTGACCAAGGGAAAGAGATCAAGGTCAGCCATAACGGTCGGTTTGTTCAAAAGGCAAAATTAGTGGACATTTATGCCAATTGCTTTGTTAAACGGGATCGCCCCTCCAGAACCATTGAAACGGTTCACCGGGAGAAACGGGAAAGTACACCCAGACAACCCGTTGACTTCAGCAAAATCACCCGGGCCGGGAAGGAGGAACCGTATGTATAGAAAGGTGTACGGATTGACCCATCATCCCTTTGAAAAAGATCTCGAACCTGACAAACTCTTTGGTTCAAAAGCTGCCGATGAACTCGAAGCACGGCTCCATTACCTGTTGAAGTTACGTGGTATCGGACTTGTCACCGGAGAGGTCGGCAGCGGTAAAACCAGTATATGCCGAAAGGTGGCGACTTCTCTGAATACGGGTTTGTACCGTGTGTTTTACGTTCCTCTGACCACCGGCAATGTAACGGATATTTACAAATCAATTGCCTGGGAAATGGGGCTTACCACGGAACGAAGCTTGTCGGCCCTTTATCGTTCCATCCATATGGAGGTCAACCGGCTATGTCTGGAATCAAAAATCAGACCGGTGCTGATTATTGATGAGGCGCAGTACCTCAGAAATGAAGTACTGCAGAACCTCAGACTGCTCACCAACTATGAAATGGACTCACAAAATCGTCTCTGCATGATATTTGTGGGCCAGGGCGAATTGCGACGGCGACTTTCACTGTCGGTCCATGAGCCTTTAGCGCAAAGGCTTGTGGTGCGTTATCATATATCGGGCCTGGCAAAAGAAGAATTACGTCCTTATCTGAAACACCGGCTTGAGATGGCCGGCACTCAGATGGATCTTTTTGAACAGCCTGCTTTGGAAGCACTTTTTCAGGCAACAAATGGCCTGCCGCGCAAGATCAACCTGCTGGCGCATCTCTCTTTGAATGTTGCAGCACTACAACAGGCACAGGCCGTTTCAGAGGAACATGTCCATACCGCTGTGGAGGAAACAGGTTAGAATCAATCAACCTGCATAAAGAGATTCGGTGAAACGGAGGCGAGCTCTGCTGAGGAGCAACTCGCCAAGGGATAGCCGGATAGGCGACGACGAAATATCGTCATCGGGAGGGGAGTCTTCGGGCTCCCCTTTTTTATGCCGTTTTTGATATTTCCGAGGAGCCTTCATGCCTCAAAAAACCTCGGGGTTTGGGGCAGAGCCCCAAATAATCTTTCGGAACAGCACGGTAACCAGGGGAGGAAGACAATCTGTTTTGTAAGTTCATTTCTTGATAAATCAATTTTTACGAAAATCTGGGATGGTAAGATAATCAGGTAAAAACACAATATTTTCAGTATTTTGAAGAGGTCAAAAGCCGGTGAGATAAAGAGAACGACGACAGGCGGTAACGGATTTTTCCCGAGCATTGACAACCTGTTAGTAAACAGCGAACCCGGTCTCGTTGCCTATTACCCATTCGATGGAAATGCAAATGATGTAACCGGGAATTCTGATGGAACCGAAGAAGGTG
>JABGPV010000402.1 GCA_018644785.1 Deltaproteobacteria bacterium
CATCATACTCCAGTGGACGTGAAGGTCGTTGGGAAAAACAAAGTTGAGCGCATCCATTAGACCACCTCCCGTCTGAGGCCCTTGTAGTAAAGCGCGGGATAGGTTCCCATGTCTTTCTTCAGGACCGTGAGGACTTCGTGCTCGTGCAGGAGTTTGTAAACTTCAGAATTTTTGTCGTTCAGATCGCCGAATTTACGCGCTCCGGTGGGGCAAACATTGACGCAGGCGGGCAACAACCCCTTACGCACCCGGTGATAGCACCATGTGCATTTTTCCGCCGTCCTCGTGACCGGATCGAGATAACGGGCCGAATAGGGACAGGCCTGGATGCAGTAAGCGCAACCCACGCAACGCTTAGGATCCACCAGGATAAAACCGTCAGGCGTTTTAAAAGTGGCCCCCACAGGGCAGACCTGCACGCATGGGGGTTCTTTACACATATTACATAGCTTTGGCACAAAAAAGGTGTCTCGAACCTCCACCTCTACATCCGTTCGTGGGGACTGGTAACCATCAAATCCGCCGTGGGGGGAATCCACATAGACCTCACTCTCAAAATCTTTGAGATACCGCTCAACCCAGGTTCTGTAATACCCATCCGGCACATTGAATTCACGTCTGTCGGCCACACAGCAGGAACCGCACCCTATGCATCGGGTAATATCCACTATGAAGGCAAATCGCTGATGGGACATGTCCCATTTTTTGCCTCGGATTCCGGGGATCTGCTCAGGGATTTCCTCGGTCGCAGCCCCTATGGGCATGGGAATCACTAAAAGAAGCGACCCCGCAATAGCGCCGTTAAGCACCTTTTTAATAAAAGCCCGGCGCTCCTTATCCAGTTCGGCATCCGGCTTGCCCATCAATTTTTCTCCTTTATGCCAACGATTTTTTTGGCCCGGTTAATATATTTGAGGGGGGCATGCACTTGATGGCACTGATCACAGGTATGGGAAACCTTGACCTTCTGCTCCTCCAGATGCGCCGGCATGACAATCGTCTTAATCACCTCTCCCGGTCTTGCCTGGATCGCTTTGTTATGGCACCGCAGGCACATAACCTTGATTTCTTCCTTCTTTTTGACGGGAAGCTTCCCATACACCTTACCGTCTTTGATGTGATCGGCGTAGGGACCGTGGCAAAATTCGCATGAGATGGTTTTGTGAAGGCCGGTTAGATGGATATTCGCTTCATGGGGGTGACAGGTGAGGCAGGAGGCGTTTGTCATGTGACGGATTTCCCGGTTGGCCTCTTCGTCAATGGCATCGGCACGATAAGGCCCGTATTTACCAAATGATTTGGGCGTCAAAACAATTTTACCGACAAATCCGAGGACTGCAAAAACCACAAGGCCCAGAACGATACGCTTGATGTGAGAATTATAAGTTGATTTCACTTTGGGTCTCCGTAATGCCCGGGATATTGGCAAGGGCCCGGATGAGTGACAATGAATTAACGACAGCTACCCTTAAAGCCAGGATCAACCCTGCTGTGTCGACATCTCTCAACAGATTTTCTACATACGCCCTTTATTGAAAATTTGCACTGTGACGTCAAGTAACAAGAATGTAAAAGGTGTAACAACCCCATCCGGGGAGATTTCGTTCAGATTGCCTGGAATTTGTACCCTACGCCCGCCACCGTCACAATATATTTAGGACTTTCAACATCGGGCTCTATCTTTTTTCTGAGGCGCTGCACATGAACGTCCAATGCTCTGCTGTGCTGATAGAGTTTTGAATCACGCCAGATCTGATTTGTGATGAATTCCCTGGAGAGGGCCTCGTCAGGATAAGAGACAAAAAGTTCCAATAATTCGAATTCCGTCTTGGTGAGTTTGATCTCCTCTCCACTGACAGAGACCTTTCTGGTTTTGAAATCCATGAAAAGGTCCTTGATTTCACAATGATGCTTCACCAGATCTCTTTCGACCCGCTTAAGGATAGCCTTGATCCTGGCCGAAAGTTCGAGAAAATTGAAGGGCTTGACCATATAATCATCTGCTCCGCACTCAAGGCCGAGGACCGTATCCGATACTCCGTCGCGTGCCGTCAGCATGAGGATGGGGAAATCGAGTTCTCTCCTTATGATCTGGCAGGCCTTGATTCCGTCGATATCGGGAAGGCTCAAATCAAGTATGATCAGGTCGGGGCGATGTTTCTTTGCCATATTCACCCCGTTGCGGCCGTCAAAGGCGGACAACACCTCATAGCCATCCAATTCCAGATTTCCCCTGATGGTTTGGACAATATCCTTGTCATCATCAACGATAAGAATAGTCGCCCTGGTTTTATTTTGTGTATGAGCCATGGTAAATTCCGCCCCATATTTGGTTGGGGCATAAACCTGACATCCCCAGGTCTGTAGCGCAAGGCCTTTTTGACCGCGTTACAAAGCTGTTACACCTTTAACAGCATAATTACATTCTATTGTATCAGTCGTCTACTGTGAGGTGCTGAATTTTGCACAGCGCAACAGCGGAAATTTTGAAACCAGATTTCAACAAGGATTGTTGCAATGGTAGATTCAGCTCCGAAAAAGTTTCCGGTAAAAATTCTGATCATCATTGTGCTGGAGCTTGCGGCTATTATGGCTGCCGCCTCCGTATCCATGTCCATGACATCCAGAACCGAGTTCTGCATGTCTTGTCACGAGTTGGAAAGATACAAGGCGGAGCTTGAAAAATCAAGCCATACAGTAGACAAGGATAATAATCCGACCCAAAGCCGGCAGTGCCACGTTCCCCTGGTCTCTATTGCGATTCTAGGCGCCGTATTTTGCTCCTGAGTGTGTCCTTTCGGTTTACTTTCAGAATGGGGAATCCCTCCTGATTTGACTCGATTCACAAAATAAGATATCACGAGCAGTAATGTCGTTAACATTGATATTTCAGGTGAAGATCCCTTCCAAGAGGCCCCAAGATGAAAAGATACAAATTCTCGCTTCAGTGGAAATTCCTCTTAATTATTACATTGATAGTGTTTCCGACCCTCGGGGCCATTTTTGTGTGGGAAGGCGTACAGCAAAAAAATCGGGCCATGGATCAAATCGCAAATCAGGCAATGATCCTGTCCAGAATGGTCGTTTTAGTCCGGCAGTGGATCTCTGATTGCGGCGGCGTAATGGTGGACGAAAAAAGCGAAGGGGCCAACGGCGCCTGGTTTCTGAATGACAGGATGGAAACACCCAGGGGATGCTTTCAGCGATTTACCCCTGCAATGGTAACGAAGAAATTGTCCCAGTATTCAACGCGTGAAAACCTTTACCGTTTTCGTCTTGCAAGTTTGAACCCCATGAATCCGGACAACAGACCGACTGATTTTGAAAGGGAAGCCTTGATCCAATTCACGGAGGGAGGAGTGGTCGAGGCGTTCAAGTTCGAGCAGCGGGGTAAAAATCAATATTTTCAATATGTAGTTCCCCTCTATTTGGAAAAGGGGTGCTTGAAATGCCACCCGGCCCAGGATATATCAAAGGACGGCATCCAGGGCGGGCTGAGCGTGATTTTACCCGTTGATAAGATGATGTCCACCGTCAAAAAGGATAACCTGAAGTTGGCGATACTGGGGATCGGCCTGATTTTACTCATGATTTCCACCCTTTTTTTTCTGCTCCGCAGGTTAGTGATCAGGCCCATGAGGAAATTTGAGGAGATGGCAAAAGAGATCGGCAGGGGAAACCTGGATGCTCGCGTGAATATTTCGACCGGAGATGAATTTGAAAACCTGGCTTTGGCCTTCAGCGCCATGGCGGAGAGGATTTCCACGGGGCGCAACCACCTCGAAGAAAGAATTACTCAGGCGACAGACGAGCTTTCCGGGGCCAACAAGGAGTTGCAAACCCTCGATAAACTGAAATCCGACTTTTTAGCCAACATGTCCCATGAACTTCGCTCCCCGTTGACGGTTATCCGGGGAGGAGTCGACTACCTCAACCGCACCGTCAAAGGAACGGAAACTCGAAACTATCTGGCCATAATTGATAAAAACCTCGCCCGTCTGATTCATCTCGTGTACGATATCTTTGATATTACTAGGATTGAGGCAAAAAGT
>JABGPV010000403.1 GCA_018644785.1 Deltaproteobacteria bacterium
GGCCTCCGATATTCTTAAGGCCATCTCTTTCCCCCGAACTTCCTGCAGCAGGACCAAGTCCGGAACACTCCCGCTCCGTATCACCTCAACCACATCCCCCACCGCCGGCCGTCGCCCCTTCAGATCCCAGATATTATAGGTCATCACCGAAAGGGTGATCTCCTCCGTCTTTTCCCCCGCCTCCCGGACCGGCATGCACCCACATGCGGTGGTCGCGAGAATCAGGCAAAAAAGCTTAACACTCACCATTAAAGACCTCATTCTTCTGTGGGATGCCTGCCTCTTCCATTCGATGTTCGACGTTCATCATTTCCTAAAAAAACCTGTTATCCGGAAAACAATTTCATGGACTACAATTTTGCACCTTGACTCCAACACTTTTTGTGTGTATGATTTTGTCCAAAAAGAGGGTGAAATGAAAAGTGCATCACAAAGCACGATCCGCCGCAGCATTGCCGTCCCAAACGAATTGGTTGAAGAATTGCGCACGGTCGCTCCTCCTGAGCTCCGGGATAACTTCAATCGCCTGGTCACTTTCATTTTGATGGATTTCACAAGACGTCAAAAGAAATATCAATTTGAAGCAGCCATGGCTGAAATGGCCAATGACCCTGCAATCCAGGAAGTGTCCGCTGGTCTGTCAGAGGAGTTTACGGAAACGGAAAACGATGGTTTATGAACTATGATCAAACGCGGCGGAATCTATCTGGTAAATCTGAACCCCATTAAAGGCCGGGAGCAGGCGGGTCGCAGACCCGTCCTCGTGATATCAAGCGATGCCATAAACAAACAGCCGCTTGTTGTTTCCGTTGTCGTAGGGACAGACGCTCAGAACGTGCCAAGAGATTATCCCACAAACATACGTGTGCCATCAGGAGAGACCGGTCTTCCCAAAGATACGGTATTTCTCTGTTTCCAAATCCGTTCCCTGGATCCGAAAAGATTCTACGATCCAAAAACAAACCAATCTCAGTTGATTGGAAGCATACCGCCAAACCGCATGAAAGAAGTGGTCGAAGCCCTTAAACTGGTGCTCGAGATCGAATGAGCCCCAGACCGCTGTCCTTCCCATTCGATGTTCGATGTCGGAGTCTTCGCTTACCTCGACGTTCATCTTTTCCCATTCCGCTTTCCCATTCGATGTTCAGCGTTCGATGTTCGATGTTCGACGTTCATCATTAAACCACCCCCCATCCCCCATGAGCGAGCATTATCGCGCTTGACACCCCGGGGTTAATAGTTCAAAATCAATATTCCGAAAATGCTTCTAATGAGAGTTTTAAAATGGCGCCTTCAATGAGTGAACAGTACATCGTCGATGACAAGGGGAACCCAACAGCGGTTATCCTCCCGATAAGGGAATACAGAAAAATTCTTTCCATCATAGACGAAGTCGAAGACCGTAAAGAAAGCAGGATTCTTTCTCAATCTGCCGAGTTCAAGGAATTGGTCAAAAGGGGACTGGAGGATATCAAAAAAGGGAAAACGATGCACTGGAAGGAAGCGTGGGATGAACTATGATGTTCTCCTGACTGAAACCTTCCGGAAATCGGTCAAGGCCCTTAAGAAGAAATATCCTCGCGTCAAAGATGACCTCGAATTGGAATTACCTGACTGATCAGCCATCCCCCTCCCCCAAATCAATACGCATTCCGATTCGTTTCCCGCCCGAACATCGTCAACCAGATAATCTTCAAATCAAAAACCAGACTCCAATCCTCAATATAATGAATATCGCATTCAATGCGCCGCTTAATGGACGTATCCCCCCGCCACCCGTTCACCTGGGCCCATCCCGTAATACCTGATTTTACCAGATGCCGCACCTTGTAATCCGAAATATCGTTTTTAAACTGCTCCACAAAGTACTCCCTTTCAGGTCTCGGCCCCACCACGCTCATGGCGCCGACCAGCACGTTCCAGAACTGGGGGAGCTCGTCGATGTTTCCCTTGCGGATAAGTTTACCGATTCCGGTGACCCGGCTGTCATCCGCCGTGGTCCATACGGTGTCGGACTGCTTCTTTGCCTGCACCGTCATGCTCCTGAATTTGAACATCTCAAATTCCACGTTGTTGGTTCCCACCCGGTTCTGCTTGAAAAACACCGGCCCCGGGGATGTCAGTTTGATCGGGAGCATGATCACCAGAAAGAAAGGGGCTAGAATCAACAACACAACCAGGGAAAAGCATATATCAAAAGTCCGCTTGACGAACCTGTTTTTGAGATGACTCAGCGGTTCCGTGCGGATGCCGATGAGCGGGATGTCTCCCATCCTGTCCAGAACCGCCCGGTTGCGTATGATGCGGAAAAAATCGGGCACAATGCGAACCCGGATGCCTTCGTGGTTACATTTCTCCACCATCTCCACAATCATCTTTTCCAACCGCAACGGGAGTGCAATGATGACCTCATCCACCGCGCCTGAGCGCACGATCTCTGAAAACCGATCCAGTTTCCCCAGATAAAACCCCTTGGGCAAGGATTCATGGTAATCATCGGACAACACCCCATAGATCCTGTAGCCCAATTGTCGGGATCTCATGATCTGGTTCATGGCCTTTTCAGCCACCCGGCCGCCCCCAAGCAGGAGCACGTGCTTTTGCTGATACCCTCCCTTGACAAAATGCTTTGCGCATACCAGGCAAAGAAAACGCGCCAGGATAGCGATCCCCAGGCTGATGGCAAGGGGCCACAAGACGAGTTTGTTGTTGGGTGCAAATTGGCCGAAAACCGCCACAGTCCCGATTACACCAACGCTCAAGAGAGAATAGCCGATCAGGGTATCTTTAAAGATCGACAATATCCTGGTCTCGATACTCAAGCTGGCAACCGAAGAATTGACGGCGATGATAAACCACATCAGGCCCACAAAAACCATCAGGATAATGGCCTTGTAGGGAATGGCGGTAAACCCCTGATAATGAACAAACACGCCAAAAAAAGAAGCGTATAATATCAGGAGGTCAAATATGAAGATGGTGGCTGATCCGGTGGGTTTTATCATTCTTGCGGGACTTCTAAGACACGGTTGGCTGTCAATTGACTCTTTTTGGATTCATCAATTGGAAGAAAGGTTGGTGGGAACGCGTTGTGGAGGAAAAAAGAACGAAACTTTCGCATGAGGGCAGGCAGAACATGGGAATTTTCAAGATCGAAGTTGTCATTGGGTCCGTAAAGGTTTGTAGGCATCACCGGAATAAACCGGGGTTCCGTTTTGTCAGATGTCGGAGGGTGCCGTCGGCCAGGCGCATTTCTTTGAGAACGGCGTGGTAGTCTGCCTGGTTCAGGTAGCCCCGCAAGGGGTAAAAGGCGCGGTTGAGCAGCAATTCCAGGTCGCACAACTGCCGTTTGTTGAGGCTGATGGACGGGTAGTCCAGAGCGGCTTCTTTGAGGCTTTCCACACGCCTGAAATGGACCAGGAGGCTTTCTGAGTAGTCTGGGGTTTTTTTCATGGTGGGTTAAGTTAAAAGATGAACATCGAACGGGTAGAAGATGAGCGTCGAACATCGAGCGTCCAACATCGAATGAAAAACAATCAGGTTTAAAGGGGTTATCGTGCAATTTATTCATATCCATTCGGGTTGTTTCGTTGCCAGCGCCAGGCATGGGAACACATTTCAGCTATGCCGTACTTTGCATCCCATCCCAATAGACTTTTTGCCTTTGAGGGATCAGCATAACACGTTGCGATATCGCCGGGTCTTCTATCAACTATTTTGTGGGGTATCTTTTTCCCGGAAGCACTTTCAAATGCCCTTATAATTTCGAGGACACTGTAACCCCGTCCGGTTCCCACATTGAATATGTCGACCCCGGCGTTCAATTCAAATCTATTGAGCGCCTTAAGATGGGCCCGAGCCAGGTCGACCACATGAATATAATCCCTTACACCGGTGCCGTCCGGTGTGGAGTAGTCATTCCCAAACACGGAAAGTGACTGGAGTTTCCCCACCGCAACCTGTGTAATAAATGGGAATAGATTATTGGGTATTCCATTTGGATCCTCA
>JABGPV010000404.1 GCA_018644785.1 Deltaproteobacteria bacterium
ACGGATGGCGGGGATATTCTTTAGCCCCAACTGTTTTGCGGCCAGGAGACGCCCGTGTCCTGCCACCAGGACGTTCTGATCATCGATTAGGACCGGAATGCGGAAACCGAATTCCTGAATGGCGCGGGCCAGCTTGTCAATCTGATCCTGGGGGTGTGACTTGGCGTTTTGCAGATAGGGAACCAGGGTTGCGATGGGGATCTGTTCGATTTTCATGATTTTTTCCCTTTCTTGGCTGCCTTCTCGGCATTCCGCTTTTGAACGTGGAAGTCCAGGGCGCCTTTTCGGGGGTCATGCAGGTTATAGACGGTGGCGGCGTGCTGGTGGCAGACTTCGGATTCTTTCACCCGGGCCTCGGCCTTGTCGTAAATCTGGGCCACCACGTCCAGGCGGGGGTGCTGGCCTTTTTGGGCCAGGGCGTGTATCCACTTCTTTTTCTGGGTGTTCTGGCGCTCCATGCTTTCTTTGATGTGCTGGCGGATGCGGCTTTTGGGGTTCTTGCTGCATCCCACATACCGGATGATGCCGGATGCGGGGTCGATTAAGAGGTAGATCTGAAACGGTTTTTCTGCTTTCATAATGGGATCCTTATGGTGCGTTGATAAGGGTGGACGGCTTTGGCGTCGGTGGGCTTTCCGCGTTTAATACGGACGGCATCCCCGAACATCCGGCGTAAAAATAGGGTATCGCGCTTTTCGCTTTCCATGGTGCGCTTGGCGGCCTGGCCCCCGGGTCGGAAAAAGGTGGATTTTGGCGCCTGGGCAAAATGGAAGCGTTGGTCAATCCAGACATGGCGGTGGTAATAAGCGTTTAACAGGTTGATCCAATGGCTTTCGGCGGCGGTGGTGTGTGGTGTGAAATGGAGGTGTGGGGACTTGCGGAGGCCGAAGGCGCAGGCGTTGATATACCCCACCCGGGTGATGGGTCGGTGGGCGGTGTAGTGCTTGGGGTTTGGCGCTCGGTTGAATCCAAACAGGTAGGCGCCCGCGTCTTTGGCGGCCAGGTAGGTGGTCTGGATGAGGTGGTTTATTTCCGTTGGGTCAAGATGGGTCTTTCGGTTGTTTCCGGGGGCGGATAGACGGCTCACGAATTTGATGTCGTCATCCACCTGGAAATGGTCTCCGAATTGTTCATAAATGGCCTGGCGTTTGCCGGCCAGGTTTTTAAGGGGCGGATGGGTGATGATTTCGGCTTTTGGGTGGTAGTCCCGGTATGCCGAAAGCTGGTCCTCGGGCACATGAAGGATGGCGCCTTCGATGTCGGTTAATATTTTCCCCGCCCGGTGGGCGGTGGGGATGATTATCGGGATTCCCATAATGCTTTGAATTTCTCCACGGTTAATATATTGGCGCGGCCTATCTTGCTGTCGGAATAGCTTTTGGCCAGGTCCTCCAGCGCCAGGGTTTGGCGCATGAAGGTTTCATCCACAGTGTTTTCGCATATAATCACAAAGGCTGTGTACCCTTCGCAATATTGCGGGATGATGGCCATTTTGGGTTCGACGGGTTCCTGCATCTGCTTTTCAAAGTCGGTGATGTCTTCGCCCGGCGCGGCCTGGTTGGCTGCGGCGGCGGCTTCCTCGGGGGTCAGGGGTTGGTGGGTGGCGTCTATGAAGGCGTTCAAGTCCTCGGGGGTTAATCCGGTTGATGGGGCCAGGGCTTCTATTTCCGCCAGGGTGAAGTCGGCGGCCAGGGCCTGGAAGTCCCAGGCGGATCCCTCGGCCAGTTTATTGTCGGCAATTCGATATGCGCGGATTTGCTCCGGGGTTATGTTGTCGGCGCGGATGACGGGGATTGTTTTTAATTTTAGCTGTTTTGCGGCCAATAAACGGCCATGCCCTGCTATTAAAACATTTTTTTCGTCCACCAGGAGGGGTATTTGGAAGCCGAAATTTTGGATGGATTTGGCAATTTGGTCGATCTGCCCCTGGGGGTGGGTTTTGGGGTTGTGCTTGTAGGGCTTTATATGGCCGATGGGGATCTGTTCAATTTTCATTTAAATCAACCCCTTTTTCCGGGCCAGCCATACGGGCATATGAATGGTGGCTTGGCGATATCCGTTCATTTTAACAATCTCGATCTGACTTCTTGGGAGCCATTGTTCCTGGGTTCCGTCGTTGATCAAAATAGCGTTGGGTGTTGTTTTTGGCACATCGGCGAATATTTCCACAATTTTGGCGTCTATGCTTTCCATGGCAGGTCCTTTCGGGCTTGAATACCGTGTTGCAGATATCGCAGGGCTTGGGGTCCATGCTCAGTCCTCCATGATGGCGTTGTGGGGTTGCGCCATGCGGCACCAGGACATATGCCCGGGCTCTTCCCCACAAATGGGGCAGGGGGGCGTTTCGACCCTGTAGGCTTTTATTTCCGCCACGAACGGCCCCAGGATTGTGGCCTGGGCTGGGCTGTCAAATCCATCAAGGGCCAAACGGATGGCCATGGTGGCCTTTTCGATGCGGGTTTGGACGGATGACGTTGCGCCGTTGCGGGCTTTGATACCGAATTCCTGCATTCGGGCGCGTACCGTGTTGATGGAACATCCCAGGCATTCCGCGATTTCAGGGATGGTGAGCTTGTCATACATGGCGGAAAGTTGGTCCGCGTTGTTTAAGGCGCTGATGTTTAATCGTGGGGGGGCCATAGATACAACCTCCTGGGCTACATTGCCCATTTTTCAAGGGATGTTTTAAATTCATCCGCTTGTTCGCCCGCCAGGGCCAATTCCGATTTCAGGCGAATATGCGTGGCTTTTAGTTTTGCGATTTGGAGTTTCAGCTCCTTGTTTTCCTTGAGAAGAGCGATTCTTTCCTTTTCAACTTCAGAATAATCATGTTGCCAGTCCCGAATGTGGGTGATTTTGGGCGGATGGTGTAATGGTTTGGCGATGGATGCTTTGGGGGGTGGTTCGATTTTATATTTTTTGATGATTTGCTCTTTTTTATCAGGGATCAGCCCCTTTTTGAAGCCGGTGTGTTCCTGGACCATTTCATCAATGGCCTGGGGTACTTTTTGCGGTACACATATTTTGATGGCGTCCATGACGGGTCCGGTTCCCAGCAACTCGGATGCGTTGGGGTACATGATATATGCTCTGTAGATGGAAAACAGGGTGCTGGGTGTCATGTTCCAGCGGTCACGCAGATATTGCTTGGCATCCGCGTGTTCATACCGGGGGCTTTGTCGAAACAGCTCTTTTTCCTTAATGAACTGCAATGTCAGGATATATCGGCGGTGGGCGCTGAAGGCATCGGCGTTAAATCCCTCGGCGAAGTCTTCAACACTTTGCAGGGTTTCGTTTTCGAATAGCGCTTCTATTTCGTTATATTGAACAAGGTCTTCAGGTGGCATCATTTCATTCATGGGTTTTCTCCTTTTTTTGGGGCGCAAAACAACGTTGGGTTTCATTTGAAGATTGGCTCGCATTTCCGCTTTGGGTTTCAATCCTACTGTGGCTCGTATTCAATGAATGGGTTTCAGAAGCTCGGTGGCTCGCAAATGCCTTCTGGGTTTCAAAAGATATCTGACTCGCATCTCTTTAATGGGTTTCATAGTATCAATGGCTCGCACCGTAAGCATGGGTTTCAAAAAAATGGTGGCTCGCATCCGGGGATTGGGTTTCAACCAACCAATGGCTCGCATCCGATTCTTGGGTTTCAAACTTTTAATGGCTCGCAATTCGATCATGGGTTTCATGTCAGCACTGGCTCGAAGTTTTTCCATGGGTTTCACGAATATCTTGGCTCGCACTGACCTTCTGGGTTTCAGCTCGGTATCGTCTATCCATTCTCATTCCAATAAAACGGTGGAACATGGTGCGTATGTCCACCGTGGGCGATGATCCATGGGCTGGGAACTTCCATTCCCTCTATGGCGCAGGAAACCTGCATGAAGTGGCTTAAAAACAATTTACCGGTTTCGTGGCGTGCCATGTTGTGAATGTGCCCTTTGTTCTTGTCCGGGTGTTTAGCCGCTTTTTTCTCTTTGAGGCGCAACATA
>JABGPV010000405.1 GCA_018644785.1 Deltaproteobacteria bacterium
AACCGTACAGGCAGGTGTGGGATGTGCCGCAGCCGTTATTAACTCGGCTTTGGGACGGGACGGGTCGTCATGCTGCTGCGTCATTGAATCTGATGGCGGTGCAGCGGGTGGGTCAGGTAGCCCGGGGTGCTGCTAGGGGGATGGTAATGGAAGCAGAAATTTTTGCCAACCTCTGGCAGGTTGGCGGGCCCGGGTTTACCTCCCCGGATGATGCGGCCGTTTACCTGTTGCGTTTCGGGGGGAATGAGGTACTCATCGATGCGGGTTGCGGCGGTGGGAATGAGTCATTAAAACGAAATGTTGACAGTTATTTAGCGGGAGAAGCTGATGTAGAATATTTACTTTTGACCCACTGTCATTTTGATCATACGGGCGGCGCTGATGCGGTTCGAAAGGAATACGGGTGTCAGATTGTCAGTCACGCTTTGGATGCCGTCTATCTGGAACGTGGGGACAGTGAGGTGACCGCCGCCTCATGGTATGGATCACGGATGAAGCCGCTGCCCGTTGATGTGAAAATCGAAGAAGATCAACAGACCATTTCAGTGGGAGACGGTCGGATTACAGCGCATCACTGGCCGGGTCATTCTCCTGGGTCCATGGTTTACACAACGGAAATCGAGGGGCAGCGGGTCCTGTTCGGTCAGGATGTTCACGGTCCCCTTCACCCATCCCTTCTTTCCGATCCAGTTGTCTACCAGGCATCCCTGCAGAAGCTTCTGGCCTTTGATGCGGATATCCTTTGCGAAGGACACTTCGGTGTTTACCGTGGAAAAAAAGCGATCCGAAGCTTTATTCAGTCATTTATGGTTTGATGGCCGCTAATGTCAAATTTGACTGCGGGTGTGGTATGAGCCAGGGTGTATGGCGCCCCGCGTTGCCTCCTTCTCAAAGTGGTGTGTAGGGCAACCCTACGCTTTCGGCCACGGCTTTGTACACCACATTCCCTTTGATCACATTCATCCCTCTGGCAATCTGCGGGTTCTCTTTCATGGCTGTTTCATAACCCGCATTGGCGATTTCAAGGGCGTAGGGCAGGGTGGCGTTGGTGAGGGCCATGGTGGCGGTTCGGGGCACGGCGCCGGGCATGTTGTTGACACAGTAATGGACGATGCCCTCTTCCACATAGGTGGGATCTTCATGGGTGGTGGGATGGCTGGTCTCGCAGGCGCCCCCTTGATCGATGGAGATATCCACGATGGCGGCTCCCGGCTTCATCTTTTTGAGCAGCTTTCTTGAGATCAGTTTGGGTGCTGCGGCCCCCGGAATCAGCACCGAACAGACGACCAGGTCCGCTTTGATGACCTCCTCTTCCAGGATCCCTTCATTGCTCATGAGCGTGGTCACGCTTCCCCGCATGACGTCGTTAATGTAATCGAGTCGCTCCTGATTGATGTCCAGTATGGTGACACGCGCCCCGGTGCCAACAGCGCTGAAACAGGCATGCAGCCCGGAAACCCCTGCCCCGATAATGACCACATAGGCCGGCCTGACG
The DNA here is from genome assembly GCA_018644785.1 of Deltaproteobacteria bacterium. The sequence continues at coordinate 1,496 of JABGPV010000405.1, forward strand.
CCCGGTACGCCACTCAGCAGAACTCCCATTCCACCGGATTTGGCTTCAAGGCAATAAGCGCCGGCCTGTATGGACAATCGTCCCGCCACGGCGCTCATGGGCGCCAGAAGGGGGAGGGCGCCGCTATGGGTCTGAATGGTTTCGTAGGCAATGCCCACCACCTTTTTTTCAACCATTTTTTCAGCCAGGGCTTTGGCGGCTGCCAGGTGAAGATAGGTGAAAATGATTTGATCCTCTCTCATCAGGTCATACTCAATGGGAAGGGGCTCTTTAACCTTCATGATCATATGTGCATCAGCCCAGATGTCCTTCTGGTGTACAATAATTTGAGCCCCTGCCTGGATATATTGCTCATTGGGAAAGCCGCTTCCAAGCCCCGCGTTGGATTGGAGCAGGACCGTGTGGCCGTTCTGTACGAGGGTCCTGACGCCGGAAGGGGTTACGGCCACCCTTTTTTCAGCCACCTTTACTTCCGTGGGAATGCCGATAATCATGGTGTTAATCTCCTTATAAAAAAATTCTGGGCACCCTTTTTCCAATGGAACAGACAATTTCGTAGTTAATGGTATCCAGTTGATGGGCCAATTCGTCCACAGTGGGTTTGTTTCCGAAAAGAACCGCTTCATCTCCCGATTGTACATCCTCAATGTCTGTTACGTCAAACATGCACATATCCATGCATACGCGCCCGATAAGGGGGGCATGGACATTCCGGATCATGGCATAGCCGCCATTGGAGAGGCCACGGCTGTATCCATCCCCATAGCCGATGGGAAGGGTTGCCACAAGCATCTGATTGCCGCAGGAAAACGTATGGCCGTAACTGATGGGGGTTCCCGGGGGGACTTGCTTCAGATAAGCAATTTTTGTTTTAAGGGTCATGGCCGGTTTGAGCGCCACGCCGTGGCCCATATGGGGGGTAGGGCGAAGGCCGTAAAGCATGATGCCGGGTCTTACGAGATCCAAATGCGATTCGGGAAAATTCAGTATGCCCGCACTGTTGGCCAGGTGTTTTTGGGGTATCTTGATGCCGGATGCTTCAATTTCCCTTAACAGATCCCCAAATAGTGTGATCTGGCCGCGGGTAAATGATTTGTCCGGATCATCCGCGCAGGGCAGATGGCTGAAAATGCCTTTGAGTCGAAGGTTTTTAAAGCGGCTGATTCTGCGGGCGAAATCCACAGCATCACTGGGGTCAACCCCGATTCGCCCCATGCCGGTGTCCACCTTCATGTGAACATTGAGTTTTTGTGAAGATGCCCTTGCAGCCTGGTCCAATGCCGCCGCCGCCTCCAGAGTGCAGATGGTTTGCTCCAGGCGGGCCCGGACCACTTTTGAGGCTTCTTCTGGATGAATCAGCCCCAGGACCAGAAGCGGTACATCAATCCCTTGGATTCTCAGCTTTTCACCTTCTTCAGGGAGGGCAACTCCCAGGCAGGTGGCGCCGCTCTTGAGAGCGGTTCTGCTCACTTCAAATGCCCCGTGCCCGTAGGCATCGGCTTTGACAATGGCCATGAGATCCCGCCCGGGGCCGATGATGTTTCGAACAGCCGCTACATTAGAGGCGATGGCGTTCAGATCTATGATGGCCTGGGTTGCCCTTTCCATGGTTCTCAGGCCGCCATCGGTGCTGGGCAGGTGGCAATCATTGAAGGGGTTTCTTCTACCGGGGCCTTTTTAAATTTGGGATTCGTTTTTATGCCATAGGCTGCAAGGATTTTATTCAGGATTTCATAATCCTCTGCTATGGACTGTTTTACTGAATCGTATCCTCGTTTGGCGGCCACGCGTCGTTCCCAGAAACTCATGGGGTTCATGTCAAAAAATTTATCGTCATATTCGCTGGGTTCCACCAGAATGATGTCGCCCTTGAAATCGGGATTTTTCCGGTATAGAGATATGCCATGCATGAGCCTTGTGTGAAGTACGGTTCGCATGACCTGGTTGAAAATGGCATAGATGCCGTCTTCCGAGATCCGGATCCTGTTTTTATTGGCTTCGCATTGTTCGCAAAAGAGATCGAGGTTAAAAGGGCGGAAGGGGTTATAGCAGATGATCAGATCCGCTTTTTTGTCAATGGCCAGACCCAGGTTGGTGGTCTTGATGACCGCGCCGTCCACATAATCCACGCCGTCGATGTTGACCGGTTTATAGAAAAAGGGAATGGCGAAGGAGGCCTCCATGGCTTTTGAAATGGGAACCGTATTGATCTCGTCATGCCCGAAAACAGCCTGTTGCGCGCAATCCAGATTCATGGCGATCATATACAGTTCTTTCCCTCGGCGCTTGTAGAGCTCGGAAAAATCGTTAATAAACCCATGGTCTTCCAGGTTTTTCCGGTTGGCCCGCTCGAATTTTTCCGTGGTGAATATGCCGTTGGGCAGATAATGCCAGGGCCAGGTGGGGTGTTGGGCATTGGGGTCGCCGTCTTTGAGGCAGTAG
>JABGPV010000406.1 GCA_018644785.1 Deltaproteobacteria bacterium
TCACGGCCCTTCAGGCCTATAAACCATACAGCCTTCCCTTCGACTTAATATCTTCGGCACTTTCTCAAATAAATTATCTTTTCGTTCCTCCGTCTAAATGGGCGAAGTTAGAACCAAGCCCAATAATCCGCAGGCGCCGGGCATCTCATCAGTCAATTTCCTTCATGGGACCCGGGGTGTTCAGCATCAAAACCCAACCTTCGATTTCCCCATCCACCTTCAGGATCGAAACCGTTATCTGAACGGCAGTGTCGTTCATGATAATGGTAAAGACTTTCCGTTTCAGTTGTGTGTCTCGCGCGACCATTTTCAACCCGGTCAGTATTTTACTCTTTTCAATGGATGGAAAAACCGTCGTGATACGACGCGATAATATTTCTGATAGCGGTCGATTCAGGATTTTCAGGGCCAGCGTATTCACAAAGACGATCCTGGCGTCTCTTTCGACCACAATGACGCCCATTCCGGCGCTTTCAACAATCCCCTGCTGAAAACTCAAGGACTCCAGCAAATCAACCGTCACCTGCCGGCGAAAAACCTTCTCGTGATCAAGCATGTCTTTGTCCGTTGAGGAGAGAAACGGGGCGCCCTCAACAAACTCCATGAACCTGTTCACATACTCGGACATTTTTCCAATGGGTTGTTTTTGAAGATAATAGTCCGCGCCCACATTTTTCTGCAATTCACGCAACTCGAGGATAGAATCCGATACCCCGATGATTGAAAACTCAGCGTCAGAATATTTCTCGCGTACACAATCAATGAACTGTTTGCCGTCAATTCTGGGCATGATAATGCTGACGAAAACATAATCCACCATTTGGTCTTCCAGCGCTGCCAGGCCTTGTTTACCGTCATAGGCCTGAAGCACATGGTAGCCCCTCTCCCTCAGCAAATCGCCCAGGAATTTCGCAAAAAAGAAATCGTTATCAACGATTAAGGCATTTTCGGGCATGTAAGACCTCGGTTTGATGGGAGAGCGCCAGCGTGGTGTTTGTTCCGTATCGCGTCATTACTTGATACAGACCCGCCGAACCTCACTGATATCTGTCAGTCCCCTAAACACTTTTTCTATACCATCCTGCTTGAGCGTTGTCATCCCTTCTTTCATGGCCTGTGATAAAAGATCCTCCAGGTTTGCCCGCTCTTTTATCATTTGTTTAATCCGGGGGGTGCCCTCCATGAGTTCATGGATCACCATCCGCCCCTTGTACCCGGTTTGTGAACATTCATCACAACCCACGGGGGCATAGAGCCGCAGTTCATCGGAATATTCAATCCCCGTCCCTTCGAAGTGTTCCATACCGTAATCGTTTACAATCTCATCATACGCTTCCCTTGAGGGATGATGCTCTTTTCGACAGGCGAGGCAAAGCCTGCGAATCAGCCGCTGGGCCAGAACGCACAGAAAAGCATCTGAAAAATTAAGGGTGTTTAAGCCCATATCCAGCAATCGGGTAACCGTCTCGGGGGCACTGTTGGTATGCAGGGTTGAAAACACCAGATGGCCGGTCAGGGATGCTTCCACAGCGATGGACGCGGTCTCAAAATCGCGCATTTCTCCGATCATGATCACATCTGGATCCGCCCTCAGAAAAGATCTCATGACCCGGGAAAAATCGAGGCCGATTTTGGGTTTCACTTCCACCTGGCTCATGCCCGGCTGGGTAATCTCAACGGGGTCTTCAGCGGTCCAGATTTTAATGCCCGGCTCATTGATGGCCCCTAACGCGGCGTGCAGGGCGGTGGTTTTCCCCGAACCCGTGGGTCCCGCCGCCAGGATCAATCCGTGGGGCTGAAGGATCGTCTTTTTGAGGACCGCCATGTTTCGGTCACTGAGGCCCATATCCGCCAGCTTCATGGCACCGGGATCGGCCAGTATCCGCAGCGCGGCGGATTCAAACCCCCCTGTGGTGGGCAGGGTGGCCAGCCTCAGCTCAAAGGGACGGATCCCTTTTCGCTTAAACTTGATTTTCCCGTCCTGGGGGAGTCGCCTTTCAGCAATATCCAGACCTGCCATGATTTTAATCCGCGAAAGCATGCCCCTGGCCATGCTGAGGGGCGCCTCGATATAGTTTTGGCAAACCCCGTCCGTTCGAAACCGAATATGCGCTTTTTTTGAAGTAACGGAAGGTTCGATATGAATATCCGATGCGTCGTTCCTGAAGGCGGTGACGATTATCTGGTCAATCAGTTTAACGATTTTGCTGGAAGATTCGTCCAGCATATCCTCGATTTCATCCTCCTCCTCTTCCTCAAAGCTGATAAAAGAAATCATGTTCAGTTCTTCAAGCATATCTTCATCGGATGTTGTGGAATTCTTCGTGAAGAAATGCTGGATAAACTGCTCAATATCCTCCCGGATACCCACTGAAAACTCGATTCGACTGGCTTTCATCAATCCGGTGACCTGATCAATTTTCCTGAGGTCCCTGGGATCATCGATCAGAATTTCCAAACTCTTTTTGCTCCAGCTCAAGGGCACCCAACCTGCGTGCAAGAGGTAGGCCTGTTTTAAATTGTTGATGATTTCGACGGGAACCGGCAGATCCGCATCAAAACTTCGAAAGGGACAACCATAGAATTCGGAAAGGGATTTGCCGATTATTTTCCGATCGATCTTAAAATGGTCGATCAGGACAAATTCAACGCTCTTGCCCATCTTCTTGGAAATCGCCAAGGCCTGTTGAAGCTGGGAAATGGTGACACGTCGCTTTTTGAGGAGATAGCTGTATCTGGATCCAGGTGAGACCGTCGACATGCCGAGTTTTAATTTCTGTGAAATTTCGCGGTTTTCGGGATCCAGCTTTGAAGCGGACTTATACTGCGCCTGGGCCAGGTCTTTGTGCCCCCTGTCTTCCAGTTGAAGTCCCAGTGAAAACTGGACCTGGGCCAATTGAGAAGCCTGAAGGTCCAGTTCCCCGACCGCCTGAAGGACTCTCTTTGCGGTCTCCTTGGGATGAACCAGGTTCAGCAGGCATTCCGTAAAATCCGGAATGATTTTGATGGCGGGATAATCTGTTTTCAACAGCTTTTCGTACTCAGTGATGGCTTCATGCATCAGTCCCAACTGCTTGAAGGCCAGGGCGTTGTCGAGTATGCCGCTTTGTCCGTCGACGGTGATGGCTTCCCTGATGACAGAAATATCTTCCTGGGAAATTTCGGGGGCGTGGGTTTCCTGGCGCTCGATTTCCTTTTTCAGGTCTTTAATCGTTTTGTTGGTGAAATCCGAGCGTTTGGTATCGTCTTTCGGGATTGCTGCCAGGACTTCATCATAAACGATTAAAGATTCCCTGAGCAATCCCATGGAACGGTAAATTTCAGCTTCTTTTATCCCGGTATTAAAATCCATAGTCGAAAAATACGGAATTTGAAACTCGGTAACGACTTGAATCGTCGTTTCTTTTCCGAGTTTCGAATTTCCAGTTTCAAGTATCGAGACAACACGGCCTCGATTTGTTCAAAGGAGAATCGCAACAACTCCCCACCGTCTCTCTTTGTGCTTGTGTGGTGAGACTAAAAAAACCGCCCATCGGTGTCAAGAAGTATGTTGCCTACGCTATTTCAAGAAGTTGCTTGACGAGGCCTGTTTTTTTTGAATATGCTGAACACCTTGATGATGCCGTTCATTGATCATCGCGGTTATCCGGAGATCAGATCCCATGGCCAATCTTAATTTCAAAACCAGAGAGATGGAATGCAAAATCGTATTCTACGGTCCCGGTCGGGGGGGGAAAACCACCAACCTGGAGTACATTTTTAAGACTTACCGGAAACAGACAGCCGGTGAAATGATCTCCATCAACACCAAGGGCGACCGTACCCTTTTCTTTGATTTTTTGCCTTTGAAACTCGGGAAGATACGAGGTTATGATGTGCGGGTTCAGCTGTACACGGTTCCCGGGCAGGTGCGGTATGACGCAACGAGGA
>JABGPV010000407.1 GCA_018644785.1 Deltaproteobacteria bacterium
CGTGGCCTATTATACGGCCTATCTTCTCCGTTTTGAGGGAGACCCCGGCCTCAATTTTGATTTTTTTCTGAAATCACTTCCCATTGTCATCGCCTGCCAAATTTTATTCTTTTTCCTTTTCGGTGTTTATCGCGGGGTGTGGGAAAACACCAGTGTCCGTGATCTGATCTCTTATGGAAAAGCCATCACCGCCGGGACCATTGCCCCAATCCTGCTGCTCTTGTTTCTTTATCGGTTCTACAGCTTTTCCCGGGCCGTGTTTGTGATTTACTGGGGGCTCATGTTGATGCTGGTAAGCCTTACTCGCCTCTCGTTCCGCCTGCTGGATGAAGGGGTCCGTCGGGGAAATCAAAAGGGCAAACCCGTCCTGCTTTACGGGGCCGGGCTTGGCGGTCAAATGCTCCTTAAGGAAATCGAAACCAACAAAACCCTATCTATGACCATCAAGGGCTTCATGGACGATAATCGAGATATTCAGCGGAAAAGAGTGCGCGGATATCCGGTGCTGGGGGGAATCAATGACCTTGAGAAAATCCTGCGAGAGCAGCCTGTCAAGGAAATCATCATTTCTTTCAGAGAAAACAGTTCCGATAAAAGGAGAGAAATACAAAAATTATTGGAAAATCTCGGTGCTGAAGTGGATGTTCGGGAAATGACACTCACCATCAGTTAGTCACGCGGTGTTTCCGCGCCAATTCCTGTTTATCCGCAACCTCATCCGATTCATCCACGATCTCGCGGCCCAGGATTTCTTCGAGAATGTCTTCGAGGGAGATCAATCCGGCCAAGCCCCCATACTCATCAATCACTGCAAAAAGATGTCGTTTCAGTTCCAGAAACTCTCCAAGGACCACGTTCAGACGGGCGGAGTCAGCCACAAAATGGATCGGGCGCATCAGATTCGCCAGGTGCTCTTCAGTCTGTTCTCCCGCAAGGGCCACCAGGATATCCCTCGTGTGAACAATTCCCACCACATCTTCCGGGCTTTTATCAAACACGGGGATGCGACTGTGTTCCCATCTGCCGGCAGCTTTAACGGCTTCCGATAATGTAAGCTGCTGGTTCAGGGAAAATATGACGGTCCTGGGTGTCATCACATCCTTGGCCATTTTTTCCTGGAGGGTCAGCACCCGTTCAATGGCCTGCTCCTGGAATATCTTGATTCCCCCTGTCCGCCTGCTCGAGCGGGCCATCACCTGAATCTCTTCAGCCGTCACAGCCTCATCGCTTGATCCCCGCCCGATCAGGCGTGTTATGCAACCCATCAGCCATATGACCGGCGTCATGGCCCACACCAGCCATTTCAGTGCATAGGCCACCGGCCCCGCAAGGGATCTGCCATACGCCACGCCAGCCGTTTTGGGAATGATTTCCGAAAAAATTAAAATGGCCAGGGTGAAAATCGCTGAAAAATAACCCAGCCACTGGTGGCCGAAGACAGCCGTGGCCGCAGCACCGGCAAATGCGGCCCCCGCTGTATTGGCGATGGTATTGAGGGACAAAATGGCGGTTATGGGCCGCTCCACATTTCGGCGGAGGCGCCTGAAGGTTCTGCCCCCGAATTTGCCCCCCTGGATCATGGACTCCACATGCCGCTGAGGAACAGAATAGAGCACGGCCTCAAAAAGGGAACATACGGCAGATATCAAAATGGCACAACCCACGGCAAGGATCAACTGTAACACGGTTCCACCTCCGCCATTTACGCGGTTAAGAGTTACAAGGAATTGAGCTCCATTTTCCTTAGTTCTTCAGGCTTGTTGATATTGGAAAAAGATTTGAGTTCCGGGTCAAATTGTCGCATCTCATGCTCTTCCACATACCGGACGGATACAGACTGAAACAGCTGAATGGTCTGATATACGCCATTATGAATCAATTGCTCGATTTCCGGCAGGCAGTTTTGGGTGTAAAGGGCATGGAGCGCTTCAAATTTTCCGGAGAAGGTTGGCACCACCACATCAAAGCCCTGACGAACACTCGCCAGATATCGAATCAAATCAGAATTGAGGAAAGGCATATCGCACGCCACAAAAAAGCCGGCGCTTTTTGAAATGACCTCCAGGCCTGTAAAAATACCCCCCAGAGGGCCAAGCCCTTTAATTTTATCCTCAAACATGGGCAGGTTCAAGAATGCATAGGCATCAGGGGTATTGGTGATGACCACAATGGAAGGAAACAAGGTTTCCATAACCCGCAACACCCTTTTGATGAGGGGAATACCGTTGATATTGACCAGGGCTTTGTTCTTTCCGTAACGGCTGCTCTTCCCTCCCGCAAGAATAACCCCTGAAACACCGTCTATAAACCCGTCGTCCATATGAATATCCCTTGATTTTGATTGACATCCGCCCACAAAATGATATGGTGAGTCATTTTTTCAAGCGGTGTGGACGTTGTTAAAAATAGAAATGGCCACACGCATCAAATCCAGATCAGGCTTCGCTGCCCGGAAAGGAGCATTTTGAGTCGAAACGATTTAATTCAATTGGAGGGCGTCATTGCCAAAGTCCTTGGCGGTGGTACCATGGAAATTGAATGCAAAAATGACATCACGGTGAGAGGTGTTCTTTCAGGTAGAATGAAAAAACACCGGATCAAGGTGATGGTTGGCGACCGTGTTCAGGTCAGCGTATCTCCCTATGATACAACCCATGGCTTGATTACCTACCGCTTTTAGGCCTTCACCCGGCCCGCATCAATCAATCCCTTTCACAGATTTCCACCAGGACACCGTTGGTTTCTTTGGGATGGATGAATGCGATTTTTGCGCCCCCGGCGCCGTGGCGCGGCGTTTGATCGATCAACCGAACGCCTTTTTCCTTGAGTTCCGCAAGGCACTGGTTGATATCGTCCACACGAAAAGCGATATGTTGGATTCCTTCACCCCGTTTTTCGATATATTTTGCCACCGGTCCATCGGGTGCCACGGACTCCAGCAGTTCTACCTCGCTATCCGTGATGGGGATAAACGCCACATTCACTTTCTGTTCCGCCACCGTTTCAATATCTTCAATATCAAGCCCCAGCACGTCCGTGTAGAATTTACCGGCCTGTTCAATGCTTTTAACGGCAATGCCGATGTGATCGATGTTTTTGATTTTCATATTGTCTCCTCCCTTTGTTTCCTCTCTGATGATCCTGTTCGGAAAAATGTGTCCCCAAAGGGCACTTTATTGACCGTACTTTTCCAATAAGGCCTTGCCTTTGGGTTTTGAGGTCATTATTATATCGCCCACGGCAATGAATTGAAAGAAAGAAATCCTGTAACCCCAAAAGGGTTACTTTGCGATTTACAGTTAATCTCAACATCAAAACGTGGCCATCGGCCCGGCGAAAAAAGTTCACTCAAACCCCGAAAGGATCATGATGAAAACCAAAACAAACGTTTGCGCCCTAACCCTTCTTGCTCTATCCGTGCTGTTTTTATTAAGCCCTGTATCCGGTTTTTCCAAGGAACCTCAAAAACTGGCAGTCCTCCCCTTCACCATGAATTCCGACCGAGACCTTAACTTTCTTCGGGAAGGCATCATGGACATGCTGAGTTCCAGGCTCGCCTGGAAAGACAAGTTGGAAATCATTGAAAAGGGTGTCGTCAAAAAGGAATTTGCCGCCGTTCCGGGACCCATGAATGAAGCGAAAGCACTTACCATCGGCAAAGCGCTTGGAGCAGATTATGTCATTTTCGGAAGCCTCACCGTATTCGGGGAAAGCGTCAGTCTTGATGCCAAAATCCTGGATGTGAAAAAATCGGAAGTCCTGATCACCGCCTACGATCAGTCAAAGGGGATGGACGGGGTCATTCCCACGGTCAACCAGTTTGCGGAAAACATCAACGCGAAAATTATGGGAAAAGATATCCCCTACAAGGAAAGCAGACCCGGTGAATTTGCACAACAGGGAAGTAACGAAGGAACGCTGGTTAAT
>JABGPV010000408.1 GCA_018644785.1 Deltaproteobacteria bacterium
ACGCGCTTTGTAGCCCAACCACCAGGTTCCCCAGGTGGCGGTCAAGATCAGGCTGAAAACCCCGTCGATAATCGGCAGTCGCGCCAGAACCGTCGGGATCACACTGGTGAGATATATCCAGGCGGCCATGACGCCGGTTGGCCCATCAAAGATTCTTTTTCCCAATCCCATAATCAACAGAAGGGTCAGAAACCCCGCCACAGCCGGCACCAGACGAACAGCCCACTCTTTCTGCCCGAAAAGTGCCATACTCCCTGCTGTGAGCCAATAGAAAAGAGGGGGCTTTTCAAAGTATTTCACATAATTAAGCCGGGGGGTTATGAAATCGCCACTTTCCAACATTTCGCGAGGAATTTCAGCGTAACGCCCTTCATCGGGATCCAGCAGCGGATAGCTGTCAAGGCCCACAAAATACAAGAACATGGCCGTTGCCAACACGCCTATGATAGACAAAACAATACTGCTTTTTTTGCCGAAAAGGGTTTTCTCCCCGGCGCTGTTAAGAGTTTCTTTCAACATTTGATCCGTCTTTCTTCCATTCAATGCACTCAGGCTTTCTGACCAGGGTTGTATCCAATATTTTCGCCATCATTGTGTGGACTTCCTGCGCATTCAATTCCTCCAGACACCGGCTTTTCTCAGAACCGTCACAACCCTTCCGGCTGCATGGTTGGCACGGAAGTCCTTTCTTAAGAACAAGGTGGTCACGTCCCCGTGGGGCCCAGTTTGTCCATGACGACGGGCCGAATATGCCCATGGTGGGAATCCCCACGGCCGCGGCAATGTGAAGGGCGGCGGTATCCACCCCGATAAAGAGGCTGCATGCCTCAAAGACGGCAGGAAGTTCCCCAATGGACGTTTCGCCAGCCAGATTATAAGGTTTTCGGTTACATATGCCAATAAGATCTTTGGCCCGTTTCCTTTCATTGGGGGCACCGGTAATCACAACAACGCAGTTGTATTCAGACTGGATCCGATCCAGCAGGGCCGCCATTTCAGAAAGCCGCCATTCCTTGTATTTCCAGAGTGAAAATGCATGGACCGCCACCAAGGGCCTGTCTCGTGGAATTCGTGCTTTTAGAAAAATGGCTTCTGCTTTTCTGCGACGGCGCTCCGGGACTGAAATGGTCGGCCTTGGGTCTGTTTCAACGAGTCCAAAGGGCGCCATGATATTCAAGTTGTGCTGGGCCGCATATTGAATGTTTTCGCGGGTGGGCCTCACAAGATGGGTAAAAAGGCGGTTCCGCCACAGGGTTCCGTCATTGGCATAGCGTGCAATTCGGGTGTGTGCCCCTGAAAGCAGCGCAATCACTGCACCGCGGGTCCCTGTCCGCAGTTCGATGGCCAAATCGCATTGGTATTTTCGAAGGGTCCTAAAGAACTGAAGCTGATGACCCAATTCCGCTCTGAACTTCCGTCTCTGTTTTTTCACGCTCAGCACACGGTGGACCCAGGGACAATCCTCCATTAATTCTCTGGCATGTTCCCTGACGCACAGGACCAGAGAACGCTTTGGAAAAGCGATTCCCAGCGCCCCTATGGCGGGCAGGGTCAACACCACGTCCCCAATATCCCCAAGCTGTATGACCAGAATGGGACCGTTTTCTTTCGGAAGTTTCGGGTTTCCTTTCAAAAGTTTTGCGGTTTCCATTTCTTTCATTTATGGGCATCCTTTGAGGTGCCAAAGTGCCAGTTTTGTGTAAACCATCAGCTTTTCCCTGAATCGCCTGTTTAACCCCAGGGTGAATACCACGGCTGAAAGGTTCAACAGGCTATTGACCCACAACCGGGAAAAGACGAACAAGCGAACCAGGGAGTAGGTTTTTTTGTGCCATTTCTCAAAAAACTGATACCGGGAACGATAAAAGAGGATCCTTGCAGAAACCCCACTGCCAACACTTTTTCCCTGAGCATGGAAGATTTCAGCCCGAGGGACAAAATAAACTTTCCATCCCGCCAGTTTCATTCGATAGGCCCAGTCCGTTTCCTCCATAAAGAAAAAATACCGTTCATCCAGAAAACCCACCCGGTCCATGGCGCTTTTTCGAACCATAATGCAGGCCCCGATACACGAATCCACCGTTATGGGCGCGGTATAGTGCTTTCTTTTGCTGGGGTATTTTTGAGGAAACAAAAGCCTTAGAAAGGTCTCGTTGGAAATCAGGGAAAGCAGCGTGGGAAAGGGCGCAATGGAATTCTGCTTTGAACCATCTTCGTTCAGCAATTGGCCGCAGGCCATTGACGCGTCCGGCACTTCTTCCATGAAATCAAAAAGGTTCTTAATGGCGTCCGCCTTGAGCCGGGCATCGGTGTTGATCAATACGGCATAGCGGCCTCCCATTCGGGCAAAGGCCAGGTTGTTGGCGGCAGCAAACCCCAGATTCCGGGTGTTTTCAATGATATGAATGTCCGGATAGGCTCTCCGTGCGGCGGTGACGCTTCCATCGGTCGAAGCGTTGTCCACCAGCCAGACCTCAAAATCCATGTCCGCGGCCGTTTGATAAATGGATACTAGACATTGAAGCAGCAGGTCTCTGGTATTCCAGTTGACGATAACAAATGAGATATCCAAACCTAATGCTCCGGATCGTCGTCCTTCAAATGGACGGTCTTGAAATCGCGGGGTGATTCCATTCTAAATACCGCTTCCGGAAGGGGGGTGTTAAACCTCATTTGATCGATCTCAATTGCCAGGCCGACCTTATGGTCGGGGCCATGAAAATCCACCTTTCGCGCATAGAGGATGCCGTCTTCGTCTTCGAAATCAGAAAAGACCATTACTGCGTTTTCTTTACAAAAAGATACCCTGTGTGGAAGCGGTTCACTGGAATAGAGTTCAAAAACCTGGACCTTTTCGCCTTCGGGGTCCAGAAGGGTGATTTGATTGCCCGCAAAGGATGCGGCCTCCTGGTGCTTGAGCAGGGCTGGGAATGCCCTAACAAGGGACCACAGCAGACAACGGTTGAGCGGAACCGGTAACCGCTCGGACAGGCGTTTGCTTTTCAGGCTGCCCCTGTAAAATCGCTTTTCAGAAAAATCCAGGATATCAAGCCTTTGGCCCTCAATGAGTATGTGAATGAGGGTTTTCCCCCAGGGATGGGTAATTTCAATTTTCATTCGCCCGTAGGGGCAGGCCCCTGTGCCTGCCCTATCATCGGTGCCTGTACCTGCCCGGGGGGTTGCATCCGCAATCATCAGGATCTGAGCTGAATTTTCGGTACTCTGGTTCTGAAAGGTCAGTGTGCCCGAGAAAAAAAGCGTTTTTGCTTTTTCCTCCTGGGCGCTAAAGTCAGACACAAGGGATGCAACGCTTTCTTTGTCTAAGGCGGGAGCAGGGGGCTTAACCGTTAAAGGTGAGCAGCACTGAAAAGCGAGAAACGCCAGAGCCGTCAGGAGCGTTTTGGTTCCCAAATGGATTTTGGTGAAATTCAATTTTCTGTCTTCAAACGTTCACGCACCTCGGCAATTTTTTCTTTGATCCGTGTTTCCTCCGGGTGCTTTAAAGAGAGGGCCTTTTCGTAACTTTGAAGGGCCTTTTGGTATTGTTTTAACTTAAAGTGGGCATCGCCCAGATGTTCCTGAACGGTGGGATCTTCTCCCGTCAGGGTTGCCGCCTTCAGAAGGGTCTGTAAGGCCTTTTCGTATTGACCTTTCTGAAAATAGACCCACCCCAGGCTGTCGATAATATACCCGCTGTCAGGTTTTAATTTCAGGGCTTTTTGAATCAGCAACAGGGCCTCGTCCAGGCGGCCGCCTTGTTCGGCATAAGTGTAACCGATATAGTTAAGCGCATCGGCATTGTCGGGGTCAATTTTCAGCAACTGTCGCATTTCCTGAATGCAGGCCTCTTTCCTGCCGGCCTTGTCCAGAAGTACACCGAGACGAAATCGAAGATTGACATTTTTTTCATCCAGCGCCAGG
>JABGPV010000409.1 GCA_018644785.1 Deltaproteobacteria bacterium
GTCTACTCCAGCTTTTTTTACTAATTTTGAATTTTTAAAATTTATTCCCCCATCCATTTCTATTTTTACTTTAGCTCTTGCCATCTTTTCCTCACCCATTAAGTTCTTGATTGATTATTGCCACCCCTTGAATGATTTTGAGGTGGAATTCAGGGTCCAGGGGTATTAACCGCCCCCAATGACCATTCCCAATAGAATCAGATCACCTTCCCGGGCAACATAGCCGATGCGGGAAGGCCGGTGGTTCACAATGACCATGGTGATTCTGTCCCTGGGAATTGACAACTCCTCTGCAATACGGCTCACTTTTTCCCCCGCCCCGTTTTCCACGACGATCCCTTCGTCGTGATCGTAGCCCGGTACGTATTTTCGAAGCAGTGGACTCAGTTTTAAGGTGACAGACATGTCAGGCTCACCCACACGCAAGGATGGCCTTTTTGACCAGGGTCTTTGCCACTTCAACCATGTACCCGTTGTCATGTAATGGCTTGGCCGATGCGACGGCAGCTTCTCCTGCGGCCCTGGCGTTGGCTTCATTGATGGGTTTGCCCATAATGGCTTCTTCGGCGGAACTCGCCCTCATCGGTTTCACATAGACCCCGTTCAGGCAGATCCTGGCATTATCCACTTTGTTCCCGCGGCTGGTAATTTGAGCGGCGCAGTTGACGATGGGGAAATCTATGGACTTTCTAAGGGCAAACTTGAAAAAAGCGCTTTTCGTGCCGTCAACCGGCGCCGGGATGCGGATTTCAGTGACGATTTCATCGGGTTCCAGGACCGTGGTTCTGGAGACCTCCACCTGGAAGAAATCCTCGGCACTGACGGTGCGTCTGGATGTTTGAATGGATGCATCCAGGGCAATCAGGGCAGGCGCCGTATCACTCGGGTGAACGGCGATGCACCCTTCCTCAACGCTGCCGCCGAATATGGAATGATACCGCGTGTCCCCTTTAAGGGCATAACACCGGCCGCCCCCCTTTCTGAGACAGGGAAAACGATTTTCCGGAGAACGGTAGTACCAGCATCGAATGTCCTGGCAGATGTTTCCCCCGATGGTGCCCATCTCCCTCAGGTGGGGAGAGGCCGTCCTGCGGGCCGCTTCAGCCAGGGCGGTGTACTTTTCCTTTACCACATCGGCATGGGCGATATCCTCCAGGATGGCCAGGGGCCCCAGCGTCAGGCCGTTGCTGTTTTCCTGGATGAGATCCATTCCCGCAATGGTCTTGAGGTTAATGAGGGCTTCGGGATAATCGGGCAGGAGTCGGTCTTTCATTTTGCCCAAAAGGTCCGTTCCCCCTGCAACGAGGGCCGCCTTGCCCCCATATCGTCTGAGAAGTGAAACCGCTTCTTCCACGTTTGACGTATTGAAATGGGTAAATGTTTTCATGCTTTGCTCTCTCCTAAAGTTTTCCCAGGGCCTTCAGGACTTTCTGAGGGGTTATGGGAAAATCATCGACCCTGACGCCGATGGCATTATAGACCGCCGGGCCCAGCAGGGCCGGGATCATGGTGGCAATATCCTCACCCACACCGGTGGTGCCGTAGGGTCCATGCCCCATTTCTGTCTCCAGAATGACCGTGTCGGCTTCCGGGCAGTCATCAATGGTGGGGATCTTGTAATCCAGCAGGTTGCGGTTGAGCAGAACCCCCGTTTGGGGGTCCCAGACCATCTCTTCCGTGAGCGCTCTGCCAACTCCCATATAAGTGCCGCCATACATCTGGCCTTCCACCGTTTCAGGAGAGATGGCTTTTCCCACATCGTTGGCGTTGACCACCTTGGTGACCGCCACTTCGCCAGTCTCCGGATCCACCGCCACTTCCATGAAGTGGGCCTGTCTGCAGAGGCGGGGCCTGCCCGTCTCCATGGCGTCACCCCAGATGCCTTGCTGCTGCCAGGCCCAACCGACAATGGGGGGTTCGGTCCAGATTCCCACGGCGTTGTGCATGGGCATGGACATGATGGCGATGTCTTTGATGGGTTTTTTGTTTTCCGGGTTTTTCTTTTCGAAAACAGTCCGGTCTTTGACGTCCAGCTCTTCCACAGTAAGGTCTTCAAAGAAATTCAGTGCCAGATCCAGCAGGATTGCTTTGGCCTTTCGGGCGGCTTTGCGGACCACATACGCATTGGAGCACAGGTTGCAGGAACCATCCGGGCTCATGAGGGAGAAGATGTGGTCACCATCGAACGGTTTGATGGTGATATCTTCCACCGGGACGCCCAGTTCATCGGATACCACCTGGCAATAGGTTGTCCAGGGGTTGACGCCCACATCCGCATGCTGGGCCACAATGCTGACGGACCCGTCATTTTCCATCCAGACCGCAGCGGATGCCGTTCCCCGAACATCGTCCCATTGGTGGTCCCAGGTAAAAGCAATGCCGTGCAGTTTGCCGTCTTGAAGTTTCCCTTCTCCGGGGAGATGCCATTTGTTATCCCAGTCAATGGCTTTTTTGCCGGCTTCAATGCATTCCTTCAGACTGTCCCGTTCCGGAAAACCATGCTCCTTTTTGTACTTGAGCAGCCAGTCCATATCGTGGCTTTCGCATCCGTCGTTTTTGAGCGCCACCAGCGTCGGGTCAAGGTTCAGCGCGTCGGCCACATGATCAAAAATCATGGTGAGGCAGAAGGCGTTAGGAAGCTGCTCGCAGCGATCCCACCAGGCCGGTGCTTTGCTCACATCCGCCGTAATGGCCTGGCATTTCAGGTTGGGAATACGCGTATTTTCAAGCAGGTGCTCCGCGCCGGGTGTACATTGAAATACGGCGAAAATATTTTTCATGTCCACCGCTGTGATGGTGCCGTCCTTTTTGGCTCCAACTTTGAAGTAACCCACCATCATGTCGCCGGATTCCCCGTAAAATTTCTCAGCCCTGTCGAAAAGCAGCTTTACCGGCCGTTCCGCTTTTTTGGCCATGAGCACGGCAATGGTGTTCATGCCGTTGATGGAGAAATCCGCCGGGTTGCACCGTTCTCCGAAGGAGCAGCCCTGATAGGGAGAATACATGGTAATCTGGTTCATGGGAATATCCAGCTGCTCACTTAAAAGCAACTTGACCGAATAGGGCTGCTGCACGTGAACCCACAGCTCGAGCCTGTTCTCCGTCCAGCGGGCCAGGACGCTGGGCATTTCCGCCCCGGCCCAAAGATGGGCGTTCCGCCTGGCCTTAAATTCGATGATCTTATCCGCTTCCTTGAAACCTTTCTCAATATCGCCATGTTCAAAAAGCTCTCTGAAATCCTCCACTTTGTTGCTTTCGGCTCCGGGAAGCAGAACCGGTGCATCCGGTTTCAGCGCCTCTTCCTGATCAAGGATAAACGGCAATTGCTCCCACTCTACGTGAATGAGGCGGATGGCCTCTTTGGCGATTTCTTCACTTTCAGCGGCCACCGCGGCGCCCACGGCCTGGCCTTCAAACCATGCTTCTTCCGCCAGGATGACGCTTTCGGGTTTGAGCGCAAAACCGGAAAACTCCCCGGCCAGCCTGTCGGGCCCACCGACACTGCCGTTCAGGGTTCTTCCCTTGATTTCGGGATCGTCATACCGCATGACGGCTCTCACGCCCGGGAGACTTTCCGCTTTACTGGTGTCCATATGGAGGATTCTGGCGTGGGCATAGGGAGAACGCATCACTTTGGCATACAGCATGCCCGGTATCTGAACATCACGGGTGTAAACCGCCTTGCCGCTGGCCTTGGCATAACCGTCGATGCGGCGTACACCCCGTTTTCCGATCTGCCGGTATTCGATTTCCGGCCGGTCGGCACCCACGGTGAACATGCCGTCATTCTTGAGGTCTTCATAGGGTCGTATTTTGAGGCTTCCCATGGTCTATTTTCCTCCCTTGTTTCCCAGTAATTCGGCTGCTTCCATGATGGCCTTGGGGTGCTGGG
>JABGPV010000041.1 GCA_018644785.1 Deltaproteobacteria bacterium
GTGACGGTCCAGTCCATCGAAGGGGATCACGGCTTTGTTTATGACGGAGCGGTAGATTACGCTGAAGAAACCTATCACCTTCGAGATGTGCCCTACACGGACCTGGACGTGATGATCAATATCGCCAGCGATGCCGCGGCATTTCAGTGGTGGCGGCTGCCGTGTCGGGGGATCGGGCTGGTGAGGATGGATTATATTTATCAAAATGTGATCAGAATTCATCCGTTGGCGGCGATTCATCCGAACAAGCTTCTGAATCAAAGCGATCAATACCGGGTAAAGGCGTTGACGGAAGGATACCGGACCCCGAAAGAGTATGTTGTAAACCGGCTGACGGCTTGTTTGTCCAAGATTGCCGCATCCCGGCTTCCCGATCCCGTGGTGGTGCGACCCACGAATTTTGAGCCGAAAGAATATCGCCAGTTGATCGGCGGAAATCGGTCTGAAGATATTTTTGATTCCCATGGGCCGGATTTTCGAGGTACGCGTCGTTATTTGAGTGAGCCGTATGGTGAAGCATTTGCGCTGGAATGCGAGGCGTTTCGGCGCGTGCGTTATGAACACGGGTTTAACAACCTTCATCTCATGATGCCCTACTGTGAATGTCCGAAGGATGCCGAAATGATTCTGAGCACTCTGGAATCAGAGGGGCTCAAAAGGGGAGATGGAGGGTTCCACGTTTATCTGTGTTGCGACCATGCCTCCAATTGGACCCTTGCAAATGATTTTTCGCCTCTTTTTGATGGGTTTTCACTGGATATCAGAAAATTGCAGCGATGGGTGCGGGAAAGTGGTGCAGGGGCCGGAGAGGCGGGTGATTTCATGAAGAAATCGCTTATGGAGATGCGTGATGCCTGTCGCGTTTCCGGGGGAACGGTTACCGTGCGGGGGCGGTTGCTGGCCAATGCTTCTGCACTGGTGTCGCTTCTGGTGGCGGTGGGTGTGGATGCGGTCTCCATCAACCCGGAGGCCATTCCCCGGGTGATGAAGTGGATTGTGGATGCTGAGAAACAGCCGGGAACATAAGGTGCCCGGATTTATTTTTTCAAATGAAAATATTAACGCTGGAGTGTTTGTATGTCTGACAATTTTATCCTTCTGGAACTGATTGAAAAGGAAAGACTGGACGAGGTGCTCCGCGGGTTCACGGCTATCACCGGTATTTCAAGCTTTATCGTGGATCCCGCGGGTAGGCCCTTAAGCGATGAACACAACTGGTCCGGGTTGTGCAGCGACTATTGCCGGTCAACGGAGGAGGGCAAGCGGCGTTGTTACCAGAGCGACCGGTATGGCGGAGAGATGTCCGCTAAACTAAAGAGACGTTTCATCTACCCCTGCCTGAATGCCGGGTTGATTGATTGCACTTCACCCATCATCGTGGGAAAAGTCCATATCGCCACTTTCATGTGCGGGCAGGTTCTTCATGGATCCATTGATGAAGCTACCGCAGAAAAACATGCCCGCGAGATCGGAATCGTGGATATTCCCGGATACGTCCGAGCGTTTAAGAAAGTTCCTGTCGTGAGCAATGACCGCTTGAACACCATTGTGGATTTTATGGAAGTTGTCACCCGCACCATCAGCGAACTGGCCTGGAGCAAGTACATATCCTCCAAGCAGTCCAGGCGTTACCTGGATCGTCTCATCAACCGGGTCTCGGACGGCATCATATCCCTTGATACCCATGGAAGGATTTCCATGATAAACGATGCTTTCAAAGAGATCATCGGTTTCAGAAAAAATGAAATCATCGGCCAGCATTTCTCCAAATATTTAACAGACGACGATTCCATGGAGACGTACGGGAAAATCCTTGACCTGGTGAATCTAAAGGGGCATGGAAGGGTCTCCATCAGCATTGTCAATGCGGCTGAGGAGAAAATTCCCATTCAAGCGCAATTCACCAGAACCAGCCCCGGGAAAAAGCATTCATCCTATGTGGCGGTCCTTAGGGACGTGTCCGAAGAAGTAAAAATTGCACAATTGAAAGAAGATCTTATCGGTATGATGACCCATGATCTGGGAAACCCCATCTTTTCTATTCAGAAGGCCATGCAGCTATTGGCCAGTGGGGCTATCGGTCCGCTGAACACGGACCAGGAGGAGCTCATAAGGCTGGCGATGAACACCACCCAGCAGCTTTCCGGGATGGTTATGGATTACCTGGATATCTATCGGTACGAAAATGGAAAGCTGCGGCTTCGCAAAGAAATTCTGGATATGAGGGCCGTAGTCCGGGAGAGCATCAAACAGGCAGAACTGATTGCAGAGGAAAAAGAAGTTTTGATTCGCTATGATCCGCCAGCGGATGCTCTGGATTTTATGGGAGATCAAATGCGTTTGATCCGCATATGCTTGAATCTTTTGGGGAATGCCATAAAATGCAGTCCCGATGGCGCTGAAATAGTGGTTTCGACCCGGTATGTGAACAATAGCGACGGCATGCTGTGTGATGCCTATTATAACAGCACCGGCGACGCTCAGACACATCGGCCCGAACCGGGACAGCGATATGTGCTGACGGAGATAACAGATCAGGGGCCTGGTATAAAAGAAGGGTCCAGGAATGCCATTTTTGATAAATTTACCTCTTTGAAGTACAATCATGGCAATACCCCTCGCGGCGTTGGGTTGGGGTTGGCTTTCTGCAAACTGGCCGTAGAGGCGCACCAGGGCTTTATCTGGGTCAAATCGCCCGTTAATTTGGAGAGGCCGACCGCCAAAGGGAATGGGAGTCGATTCTATTTTGTATTGCCTGCTGATGCGAAAGTCCGCTTCGATTCAGTGGGAATGGAATTTTGAAATAAACTTCAGGTAGCGTAACCGCACCCTTATTTGGAGAATATAATTCATGCACCCAGATGAAATATCAAAGGTCTTTATCGCCGATGACCACCCGCTGTTTCGGTGCGGTTTGCGACTGAGCCTGAACCAAAAAGAAAACATCGAAGTTATTGGTGAGGCTGACGACGGATTCAAGGCTGTAGAGAAGATCTTAAGCGGTCATCCGGATATCGCATTGATCGATGTGGACATGCCGGGGCTTTCCGGGATCGGAGCCGTTCGGATGTTGCGAAAAGCCATGCCTGAACTGAAAATCCTTGTCCTGTCCGCCCATGATGACGACCGTTATGTGCGCGATTCCATGTCTGCCGGCGCCGACGGCTATGTACTTAAGAGCATTGACGTGGACGCATTGATTCGGATCATTGAGCTTTTTTGTAAGGGAGAGCCGGTCTTGTCTCCCTATCTGCTTAATCTGGCGGTGGACTGTTCTGTTGCCGGAAAAACAGATTCCCACCATCCTTCTTTAACCTCAAGAGAAAAGGAAGTGCTGAAATATCTTGTGGAAGGTCAAGCGAACAAGAAAATCGCAGATAACCTGTTCATCAGCCTTGAAACCGTGAAAAGCCATATAAAACATATTTTCAGGAAGCTGGATGTCACCAATCGCGTCGAGGCGGTTCGCGTTACCACGGAACAAGAATTGCTGGACTTCTGATTTGGCCAACGTGGTTTTCGCTTCTCTTTTAAAAGAACCTACCTGACTCACCCACTCAAAATTTAAACAAATTTCTGTTCCTCCCCCCAAAATCCCCCTTTAGAGGGATGCATTTTCACCCATCCGAGCGATTTACAAAAGAACCCCTTTCGCTCAGAATATCGCTACTTCAATTGGATTTTCCAATCCACAAGGGTGCTTGAGAAAATCGGGAATTACTTGAGTCTTCGTTGCTACAGGTTTATGGGGCAACGTTTCCCCCGGCATCCTTGAATTTCATATTTTAAGGCATTTCAACCTTGAGGAAACATCAATTGCAACTTATGGGAAAGAACGGAGGAGGTAGAAAACTATGGCGAACGTAGAGGAACAAGGCGGTGCCAAGCTGGTTACCTTAGAGATAAACGGCGATGAGCACCACCTCGTGGTTGAACCGCAGGAAACCCTGAGGGAAATCCTGCAGGACAGGATTGGATTGACCGGCACCAAGGAGATGTGCGATCGGGGCGCCTGCGGTTCCTGCACGGTAATCATGGATGACAGGCCGGTATTGTCATGTATGGTACTGGCTATCGAATGCGGTGGACATCCAATCGAAACCATTGAACAGCTCAACAGTCAGGAACACCCGCTGATCCAGGCTTATGCGGACAACCATGCCATGCAATGCGGATATTGTACGCCGGGATTCGTGGTAACGGCAAAGGCTTTGCTGGACAGAAATCCGGACCCGTCGGAAGAAGACATCAAGACTGCCCTGGAAGGCAACATATGCCGATGCGGAACATATCCGGCACACATTTGGGCTGTGCAGGATGCAGCCAACAAGCTTAAAGGATAAGGAGGCGATATACATGTCCGAAGATCTAAAAATTATGGAACACGAGCCGTTGGTTCGCGATAGGTATATTCCCGAAAAATTCCAGTTTTTGGGAAAGCGCGGTGTATCCCGAATGGACGGCGTGGAAAAGGCCGGCGGCACAGCCCAGTACACCCGGGACGTGAACCTTCCCGGGATGCTTTTTTGTAAAATCCTGGCCTCTCCCTACGCCAATGCTCTGATCAAGAGTGTGGACACCACCAAGGCGGAAGCCCTCCCCGGGGTTCGGGCTGTTTTGAGGTTCGATGATCCTGAATTGGAAGGAAAGGTTCTGCTCGGCGACAACACCAAGTTCAATGCGGGACATCAGGCCTCCGATGGGCAGGCTTTCTATAAAGGAAAAGAAGAGTTGGCCGTGACCCAGGAACAGTGGATTCAGGGCGGTGGCCGGGTTTTGGACGGGTTTGCATGGTGGGAAGGCGCCCCTTCCGGCGTGGCCATTGCTGCAGAAAGTCTTCAGGCTGCCGAAGAGGCCATCCGCCTGGTGGAAATCGATTGGGAAGAGCGCCCCGTGGTGATGAATCCTATAGAAGCTTTAAAACCCGGCGCCCCAGCAGCGATTCCCGAATTGAACGAAAAAAGCAATCTTCTTCGAAAAGTAAGAATTGAACATGGCGACGTGGAAAAGGGCTTCCAGGAAGCGGACAAGGTCATCCAGTTTGACATCCGCAGGCGCCCCTATACAGCCGCGGATGGCGAGCCCATGAGCAACGTCATCCTCTGGAGAGGCGACAATTTGGAGATCTGGGCCCATCAACAGCAGCCATACGATGGGAAATGCCTACTGAGTGCGGTGACCGGAATTCCGCTCAACAAGATCAAACTTCATATTCCCTGGCAGGGTTGTCATTTCGGTCACGGCGGCAACCCGTTCATGCACCATACCCACGGGTTTCATGTGATCAGCGCCATCCTCTCAAAACGGACCGGCAGGCCGGTCAAAACCATGTACAACAGAAGAGAGAATTTCTACGGCCTGTCACAGGATGCGGATTCCAACACCCATTTCAAGGTGGGTTTTCAAGACGACGGCACCATCACGGCTGTCAAGATCGACCAAATCGTCGCCAAGATGGGGCAGTACGGAATTGACCATTTTGAAGACAACACCCGAATTCCCAATCTGTTGCTCAATTATGTGGAAGCGCAGACCAATTTTTCCCCGGCATGGTGGTTCCGGTGCGAACAGAATCACAATTCCTTCTGTTTCAGCGCCGTGTTTGCCCATGTGGCCGATGCCACAGGGCTGGATCCCACGGAAGTGGCTCTGAAGAATGACGGGGTAGAGGGCAAGGACATGGAATATCTTTCCAAGTTCAAAAAAGATCATGGATTTCCGGATCGGGACAGCCTTAAAGAGTGCATTGACAAGGGAAAAGCGGCCATCGATTGGGACAACAAATGGCACGAACCGGGTAAAAAAGTCCTGCCCAACGGAAAATTGCATGGTATCGGATTTACCTGGGACCATGAATGGGATGACAACCGGGGATCGGCCAGTGCGGGGCTGATCATGCACTGCGACGGTACCGTGGACATCCTGGCGCAGAAACCCGATGACGGTGTGAACCCCATGGGTACTAATTGTGAAATAGTTGCGGAGGAAATGGGATTGAAGCTTGAGGACGTCAACTGGAGGTTTTTCGAAGAAACCGGCTTCCAAATGATGACCCCTGACGGCTCCTGCAATCTTTGTACCGATGCTTATGTGAGTTTAAAGATGGCCAGAAAGGCCAAGAAGACGTTGCTAGAGTATGCAACGACGACCCTAAAACTCATTGAAATCGAATATCCACCCGTTTTCCCGGATCACAAGCCGGAGGATTTGGATGTCAAAGACAGCATGGTGTTTGTGAAGGCTGATCCCGAAAATACGGTACACGTTTCAGAGG
Organism: Deltaproteobacteria bacterium; assembly: GCA_018644785.1. Next base: position 6,275 of record JABGPV010000041.1, read on the forward strand.
TCGTGAAAAGGGCAACCCTGAACCAGAACGGATCCCAGGCGCCTCTCTTTGAATGGGCCTACCACCGCCAGGGCAGATATGGTTGTGAGGAAGGCCGGCATCGCCTCTGCCGGCAGGGATATTTTGCCGAAGTGGAAGTGGACCCGGATACCGGTCATGTGGACATCAAGAAAATCGTCAATGTCAATGATGTGGGAAAGGCTTTGAGCCCTGAGACCTGTGAAGGTCAGCAGTATGGCGGCGCTTATATGGCGGCCGGAAGGGTTATGGGAGAGGAAGTGATTTATGATCCCAAGACCGGTGTCAGACTGAACGCCAACCTGGTGGATTACAAGGTGGCGACCTTCCGGGATATCGGAGAGACCGAGAATATCCTTGTGGAGACCGGGATGGGATACGGACCCTATGGCCTGGTGGGCATCGGTGAAGATTGCGCCACCGTGGTCCCATTTGTTGTGGCAAATGCTATCCATAACGCCATCGGCGAATGGGTCGACGATCATCCCGCCACGCCGAACAAGGTCATCCAAGCAATAAAAAAAGCCAAAGAAAAGGGGGTCTACTAACATGGTAAGGTTTAAGCATTTTAATGCTTCAACGATAGAAGAGGCCGTAGCTCTCCTATCGAAGTTTGAGGGCAGGGCCCAGGTGATTGCCGGGGGAACGGATGTCATCGGGTTCTACAAAGACAATATACTTCAGAAGCCATACGAGGCGTTGATCAATATCAAGGATATTCCGGGCCTCGAAGCGATGAAGGAAGAAGACGGTGTCTTGAAACTGGGTCCTTTGGTCAGGCTTGAGGACATTGGCCACAACGCCATGATCAAAGAAAAATATACGGCTCTGGCGTTGGCGGCTCGATACACCGCTTCACCTCACATTCGTGAAATGGGGACCATCGGCGGGAACGTATGCCAGAATTCAAGATGCTGGTATTACCGATGCCCCAATAACCGCTTCCCCTGTGCCAGAAAAGGTGGGGATGAATGTTATGCGGATGATGGGGACAATCGCTATCACTCCATTTTCGGCGATGTGAAGGATTGCCTCGCCGTCAATCCCAGCGATACCCTGCCGGCGTTGATTGTTTTGGGGGCCAAGGCGGTCACCTCGAAGCGGACCCTGGATGTCGGGGATATGTTTCCTGAAAAAGATGCCACAAAAATGCACATTCTCGATGATGACGAAATCATTATTGAGTTTCAGATCCCCGAACCGGTGGCCGGTATGAAGAGCTCATGGAAAAAATTCGCCATTCGCAGGTCCATTGATTTTCCCATTGTCAATTGCGCTACCATGGTGGTGAGCAGCGGGGATACGGTAGAGGATGCAAGAATCTGCCTGAACGCTGTCCATTACAAACCCTATGTGCCTACGAGGGCGGCAGATTACCTCAAGGGCAAGGCCCTGGATGAAGAGTCCGCCGAAACTACCGGCGAAGCTGCGGTTTGGGGCGCCAAACCATTGTCCATGAATGAATATAAGATCGATATTGCAAAGGGGTTGGTCAAACAGACCCTGTTGGCATGTAAGTAATTCGTGCAACCCTGATCTAAAAAGTCGGGCCGGCCGAATTCCGGCTGCCGGGTTCATCCCCGACACCCGGGAATTCGGCCAGGACCTGCAAACCTTTATGAATGAGGAGCAACCGTTTTGTTACAGTTATGGCCTAAGCACTATAAGGAATTGGTTGATTTCATAGAAGATGCGCCCGGGGTGGTGGTCAGGGAAGATCTCGTCAGCATTGACAAGACCCTTCGGATCGCTTTCTATAAAAAATTCAATAAAGTAAGGGCTTCATTTCTTGGCCAAAATTACTCTGAATGGTTGGACGAGGCTCATTTTTTGAGTACAAAATATATGAAGGTGGAAGATCACCTTTCGGAGCGTCTTCGTCTCGAAGAGGTCCTGATGCCCTTGGAGTTGGAGCGATTTTTATCCGACCCTGTGAAACAGGTTGTTAGAGACCTGTTTGACCCTTTGTTTGAATTGCTCCAGGAGAAGATAGAACCGGAGGAGTTTGAAGAAAAGGCCGAAGAAAGTGTCCATGAGTCTTTTCGACACCTCTATCAAATGGGATATATTAAGTGGTTTGTTCTTTCTTTGATTAAGAATATTGACCCCGAAAAAGTTTACGAAATCCCCCTTCCCCAACCTTCTTCAAAACAGATGATCTTTCACCGTGACAGAATTAAGCAAAATATCCCTTTTCCGGAGGAAACGAAGGTCTTGAGTTTTGAGGTGGGGAGACGGGAAATCCTCCTTATTCCGGATTTTATCGTCCGCAGCGCAAAGCTCGAAAAATATGTGGCCCTTCGGACCGAGATCGGAAAGCCTCTTTGGCAAGCTTCTTTTCACAGCGAAAAGAGGGAGTGGTTTCCCATTGAGTCCTTTGTGGAGGAGCACGGCATCACCGAATTGAAGCCTGACCTGCTGCTCTACGTGGATGAGAATCTGGAGGATGTGTCTCTGGTGTCCGATTGCGACAAATTCTGCCGGCCTGATCTGATGGTCTACTTTCTGGATCAGTTGGAGGACGAGGAAGAACGCCATATGCAAAAGATGGAAAACATTCGAGCGGCCCACGAGATCCTGAAACCTACCAAGGGAACCTGTGTTATTGCAAAGAACCATCTTCCGGGAAGTCTGGTGAAGGGCCTGGATGCGAATATCCATGTCATTCACTTCGGGTTCAACAACCTGAAGTGGGAAATCCTGCTGGATCTCCTGCAAGAATAACCCTGCACGGTGGTGAACAGTGCATCAAATATCGAGGTAGCGGAGGAACAAAAACATGTCACTCAATATCGTAGTCTGTGTGAAACAGGTGGCGAACCCGGACTATTTTTCAGAGATCACGCTGGACCCGGAAACCGGGGCCATTCAGAGGGAGAAGGTTCCCTCGATACTAAACCCTGTGGATGAAAACGCCATCGAAGAAGCCCTGAGGCTTCGAGAGAAGTATTCGGGCAAAGTCACGGCCATCAGTATGGGGCCTCCCCAAGCCAAGGAGGTCTTGGATTGGGCGCTGACCCTGGGGGCTGATGAGGCTATCCTTCTGTGTGATCGGGCCTTTGCTGCGGGGGATACGCTGGCCACCGCCTATGTTTTGGCCGCGGGCATCAAAGCAATATGTCCTGTGGATGTCATTTTATGCGGAAATGAAGCGGTTGACGGGGCCACACAGCAGGTCGGTCCTCAGATTGCTGAACTCCTCGACCATCCCCATATCAGCAACGTCAACGAACTCATGGTGAACGAAGACAAGACCGCGGTTGTAAAGCGTGTCATTGAATACGGCCATCTGAAAATTGAAGCCAATCTGCCGGTCCTGATCTCCGTTTCCCGGGAGATTAACCAGCCCAGAACGGCCACGGCGGAAGGCATCATGTCCCTGATGGACAAAGTCTATCGTGAATGGAGTTTCGAGGACATCGCAGTGGATGAAAAAGATATCGGCCTTACCGGCTCACCCACGAGAGTGGGGATGGTCTACGAGCTAAAGAGCGAACGTCAGCGTTTGATTCTGGAAGGCACCCCGGAAGAAATGGTGAACACGACCCTGGAAAAACTCAGGCGGGAAGCGCTGGTCTAAAGGTGGGAGAGAGGATTATGAGCACGAATAATGAGGTTTGGATTTGGGCGGAACAGCGAAACGGGCGACTCATGGAGGTTTCCCTGGAGATCCTGGGGAAAGCCACGGAGTTGGCGGGAGAAATCGGCGGCAGTACCGCCGCGATTCTTCTCGGGGACGATGTGCAGGGGCTGGCGGAAGAGTTGGTGGCCCACGGCGCGGAGAAGGTCTATCTCTTCTCCGATCCACAGTTGGCTTACTATCAGAGCGATGCCTACACCCGGTTGATCAGTGAGCTTGTGGAGGAAAAGAAACCGGAGATCATGCTTCTGGGCGCCACCACCATCGGTATGGATTTGGCTCCCAGCGTGGCTGCAAGGGTCAAAACCGGACTGACCGCCCACAGCTGCAGTCTGGAGATGGACAGCAGGGGGGACAGCCCCCAACTGATTGCAGCCGTTCCCGGATGGGGCGGCGGGATGATTGTGAATATCCTCTGTCCCGATCACACGCCCCAAATGGCAACCGTGAGCCCGGGAGTTGCGGAAAAACCGATCCGATCCGAGCAGGGAAAGGGTGAAATCATCACCATGGATGTGGTGTTGAGCGATAGTGATTTCAGGGTCAGGACCGTGGAGATGGTGGAGGACCTGCCGGAAGGCATGCAGATTGACGAGGCGGATATCGTCGTTTCAGGCGGATACGGGATGAAGGCCTCGGGCGGGCTGGAACCGTTAAAGGAACTGGCCGGGGTTCTGGGTGCGGCCCTGGGCGGCACCAGACCTGCCCTGGATGAAGGATGGATCCGGGAGAGCAGCATGATCGGGGTGAGCGGCAAGATCATCAGCCCCAAACTTCTGTTTAGCATTGGCGCTTCGGGGGCTAATCACTACGCTGCCGGATTTGTCAAGGCCGGAAAAGTGGTTGCAGTGGACAATGATCCAAACGCCGCGATATTTGACGTCTGCGATATTGGAATCGTGGGTGATGTCAATGAAGTCGTCCCTATCCTGATCGAGAAACTGAAAGAAGCGTAAAGAGAACTGGTTGTGGGGATCGTTTTGAGGCTGAGTACTGTATGCCGGCGGTTTATGGGCGCCAGGGAAAAGCATGGGGAAGGGAGCAAGCATGAAACAGAACGCGATTATGATCAAGGCTCAGGACAATGTGGCCACGGCCCTCAGAGAACTGGATGCGGGGCAAACGTACCGGTTCGCCGCGGGAAAAGAAACGCTCAGTGTGACCATGAAGGAACCCATCGCTTACGGCCATAAATTCGCTGCCGTGGATATTCCAAAAGGTGCCGATATTATCAAATATGGTGAGGTCATGGGAAGAGCCACAGCCCATATTCCCCGGGGAGCCCACGCCCACGTTCAAAACATTGAGAGTTTGAGGGGTCGTGGAGACCTGGAAAAGAAAGGGGCGTAGCAATGGAGTTTTTGGGATACGAACGAGAGCAAGGCGGCGTCGGCACCCGGAACTATGTGGGTATTTTGTCCACGGTCATATGCGGCAACGAAGTGGCCGAAAAAATCGCCTCCCAGGTGAAGGGGGCCACGGCGTTCCTTCATCATCAGGGTTGTTGTCAGACCCCCGTTGATATCAACCGCGTGAACGATGCCCTGATCGGCCTGGGAAAAAACCCGAATCTGGCAGCGGTACTGCTGGTGAGTCTCGGCTGCGAGAGTACCAATATCCATTTGGTGGCCGATGCCATTTCCGCAACCGGGAAGCGGGTTGAAACCATCCTGATTCAGGAAGAGGGCGGGGCTGCCCGATCGACAGCTCAAGGAATACTTTTGGCCCAGTCAATGGCCACTGAGGCAAGTGAGCAGAAACGGGCGCCTTTTCCCTTAAGTGAGCTGGTTCTGGGCCTTAAATGCGGCAGTTCCGATACCACTTCAGGGCTGTCGGCCAATCCGGTGGTGGGAATTCTTTCCGACCTTATTGTGGAGGCGGGGGGGACCTCCATTCTGGGAGAAGTCACGGAGTTTATCGGCGCCGAGCATCTCTTGGCGAAGCATGCAAAAGACGAGGAGACGGCCCGTGAGATGCTGGCCCTGGTGGACAGAATGGAAAACCGGGCCATTCAGATGGGTTTTGATATTCGTGGAGGACAGCCCACGGGGGGCAACATCAAGGGAGGGCTCACGACCATCGAAGAGAAATCCCTGGGTGCCATTGCCAAGGCCGGAAATTCGCCCTTTCAGGCTGTTTACGAATACGGCGTCAAACCGGATGTCAAAGGGCTGGTGGTCATGGATTCACCGGGTCGTGAGCCGGAAATCCTGACCGGACTGGCGGCGGCGGGTGCCAATGTGATCGCGTTTACAACAGGACGTGGGGCACCCCAGGGCTTTCCTTTTGTTCCGGTGATCAAATTGACCGGTAACGAAAAGACCTGGAAGAACCTCATAGATCATATGGATTTCAGTGTTTCTTCGGTAATGGAAGGTACCGAGTCCCTGGAAGAGGCGGGAAAGAGACTCCTTGAAGAACTGGTGGATGTGGCCTCCGGCAAGATGACCAAGGCGGAAATTTCCGGATACACCAGTTCCATGGACATCTATATGGTGGGGCCGGTTATTTAATAAGGCTTAGGGTAGGAGGTATTACGGATGTTTTTACCACGAATGACATGGGGAAACTGGCTTTTTTGGGGCATTTTGGCCTTTGTAGGCGCCAATTTCCTGTGGCTTGGATGGCTGGAATTGCACATGCCTCTATGGGTTGGCACGGTAGTCGGGTTTATCATCTTCCTTGCGATGCTTATTTACGGACCGAGAGAGAAAGAAGAGGAAGAGGAGGCGTAGCATGGCGAGCGTGAGGTTTGAAAATGTCACCAAAATGTACGGGCAAAAAACGGCCATCGAGAACCTGAATCTCGAGTGCAAGAAGGGGGAGTTCTTCTCTATTGTCGGGCCTGCCGGCGCTGGAAAATCGACGATCCTGAAGATGATAGCCGGCATAGAGCCGGTTACTTCGGGCAAGATATACCTCAACGATACCGTGGTCAATGATCTTTCTCCCCGCGAAAGGGATGTTGCCATGGCCTTTGAGAGCTACAATCTCTATTCATTTTTTTCCGTGTATGAAAATATCGCATTTCCTTTGAAAGCGCCGGTAAGGAAAAACAAACTTTCCTCGCAGGAGGAAAGGAAGCGGGTTACGGAAGTTGCTGATTTCTTGGGAATCAAGAGATTGCTTGACAGAAAGCCTGTTCAGCTCAGCGGAGGTGAAAAGCAACGGGTGTCTCTTGCCAGGGCGATGGTAAGGCGGTGCGAGTGCTTCCTGTTAGACGAACCGATTGCCCATCTGGATGCGCGGCTTAAGTTCTCCACCCAGACGGCGCTGAAGAAACTTTCCGTAAAATTGGGAACGGCTATCGTTTATGTGACCCACGATTATCGGGAGGCTCTCGGGTTATCTGATAAAATGGGGGTTTTGAGAAAGGGGCGAATTGAACAGATAGGCACTCCCCGGGAGATTTACAATTCCCCGGCAACCGATTTTGTAGCCAACTTCATCGGAGACCCCCCTTGTAATTTGATAGATGGTGAACTTGTCAACCGGGAAGATAAAACGTTCTTCAGGGCCGGCAATGAATTTTCCTTCCGGTTGGAGGCAAAAACCATGGCATCCGCGGAGAAGAAAATTAGAAAAGGCGCCAGTGGCGGGGTTCGCATGGGAATTCGAGCTGCCCACGTTAAGGTGTCAAGAGATAAAAGATCCGAGACTTCAATTCAACTGCCCATATATGCGGTGGTACGTAGACCCCAGGGCGTTCAGCTGACTTTCGAATTGGAAAAGAGCTTTTTTAGGGCCAGTGTAACGGGCGCGAGTCAATATGATATGTCTGAGAAGGTCTGGCTCGATTTTGACCAGGACCGCACCTTTTTCTTCAAGAAGACCATAGAGATATCCAAATAACGGGGGGGCAAGGTGGGCAGAATTGAGATTAAGCATGTTTGGAAGATTTATGATGGGGATGTGCAAGCCGTTCAGGACCTGAGTTTTTCCATTGAGGAAGGGGAATTCCTGGCGGTCCTTGGGCCGTCCGGGTGCGGGAAAAGCACCACCCTCCGTATGATCGCAGGGCTGGAGGATATTACCAAAGGCGAGATCCTCTTCGACGGAAACGTTGTCAACGACCTTAGCCCCAATGAAAGAAACATCGCACTGGCCTTTGAGTCATATGCGCTTTATCAACGGTTGACCGTCTATGAAAATATTGCTTTTCCCCTTAGGTGCAAAGGGATGAGCAGGTCCGATGTTGACAAGAAGGTGAGGTGGGTTGCCGGCATTCTTAATGTGACCGACATTTTGGAAAAGAAACCATCCGGTCTGAGCGGCGGCCACCAACAAAGGGTCAACTTATGCCGGGCCCTGGTCCGCGAACCCAACATTACCCTTCTTGATGAGCCTATTTCTCACATGGATCTCCGTGTACGTTCCAACATGCGAGCACGAATTCGACGACTTCATGATGACCTCAAACTAACAACAATCTACGTAACCCATGATCAGGATGAGGCCGTCTCTCTGTCTGATCGAATCGCCGTTATGAACCATGCCAAGCTTCAACAGATCGGAACCGTGGATGAAATCTGGAATCATCCGGTAAACAAGTTTGTTGCGACTTTTGTCGGTGAACCCCAGATGAATTTCATTCAAGGCGCCATTGAAACCCCCCACGAGTTTTCCATCCCCACAAAGGCGGGGAAAATGAAATTCAGATTTAACGGAGAAGTTGATGGAAAATACGTGGGCTCTGAAATTACAGTCGGTATCCGGCCCATGGAAATCGGTTTATCCGACCATAATGACCGCCAGACATCTATTCAGGGATTGGTTGAGATTGCAGAATTCCAAGGAGAGTCTGTGATTTTGACCGTAAAGCTGGGAGATATCAATGGCACCGAAATGAAGGTGGCCATGGGAGCGGAGAAGATGTTCAAGGCAGGAGAAACCGTATGGATGGAGTTCGAGCCCGAGACGATTCATCTTTTTGATCAAGAGTCCCCCATTTTACGATAACTATGGAAATTGTGGGTCGCTCGATCCCTGGCATTGCCTATTCCTGCTTTTTGGGGCCGAAGAAATAACTTGGGGGGAGGTGATAAAACAAACGAGTAATCCGCCTGCATGACAACAAACACTCATCAAACAAGGAGATCGTCATGAAAAGAAGTAACCGTTTTGCTGTTGCACTGACCGTTTTTGCCGTTACTTGTCTACTGGGTTTAGGCGTGATAGGAACCGCCACAGCGGACTGGCTGGAAGTCCCGACCGAGAAGTTCAAGTTGGCTGATATCCCGGAGATTAAAAACAAAAGGCCTATTCATATTGCCCTCTTTGGCGGGACCAAGCAGTTTGATATCGAAATACCCAAGTTTATTAAAAAATTCGAAGAGAAGACGGGCATCAAAGTAACGCATGAAAAGATGATTATGACCAGCATCTATCCCAAGATGAATGTGGAGCTCATGTCAGCATCCGGGGCATATGACTGTATCGTGATGGAAACTTCCACCACCTGCGAGTGGGCGCCCTACTTATGGGATGTGAGGGAGCTGGCAAAAAAATTTGAACCCGATGGCGTAGCAGGATTGGAGAAGGATCTGGCAGGCCATGATCCGGCCCTCCTGCGAACCACTCAGGACAGGGATGGAAAGCTCAGGGGGATTCCCTACTGGAATTATGAGCAGGTATTGTATCATCGCCTTGATTGTTTTGAGGACCCCATTGAAAAGGCCAATTTCAAGAAGAAATACGGATATGACCTGATCGTGCCGGTAACGCGAAAGCAACTTTACGATACAGCCGAGTTTTTTACCCGGAAAGCCGGAGAGAAATTAAAGGGTGAAGTGCTCAAAAAAGACCTTTACGGTCTTGCATTAATGGCCGGAAGGTTTGAGATAAACGATGAAATAAGTTCCATGATTTGGGGCGCCGGCGGGCATTGGGCCACCGTTATCCGAGATGAAAACGGTAAAGCCACTGAATTTGTGATTACAAAAAAAGATAAGAGAATACAGAAAGAGGCCATTGAATTCTACGTCAGCCTCCTCAAATTTGCCTCACCGGGATGCTTAACCGGATTCTGGGATTTCTGCTGTGCACAGTTTGTTGAGGGGTTGACCATTATGATGCCCAATCTTTACTTGGTTGTGGAGGATTGGACGTGGCAGGTTGAAAAGAACATTCCCGGCGCCAAAAAGGGAATGGCGCTTTGTGTGGGAAGACAGGGTTATATCGGCGACTTTGCGGAATGCGTCGCCAAGGCCAGCAAGAATCCTGAGGCATCTTACTGGTTTATCAAATACTTAGGTGGTTATGAGGCCCAGAAACAACTGATGGAAGGTGGGTTTCCGGGAGTCCGTAGGGACATCATGGGTAATCCCATGTATCAAAACGATCCTAAATGGAAAAAGCCCATTGGAGACAGGGCATACATTAACTCTTTGGCCCTGCAAGTTCAGAATAACTATGTGAATGATTACATCCATTTTAACAGCTCAGCCATGGGAAAGATCTATGAGATGCAGATCATTGAGCTCCATAATGCTGCGATCAAGAAATATACGCCGGAAGAGTGCGTCAAGGTCGTGACGAAAAAAACCATGAAGCTGCAGAAGAAATTTGGACAGCTTCCCATCAGGGAGGAAAAGTAAACAAAGAGTATCCCCCGGGCAGGACAATCTTCTGCCCCGAGGGATGCTTTTTTCTGGCTGTAAAAAAGAAGAACCAAGAGGTAGCTTGAATGTCAGATCATGGGAATGGAGTTATGGCTCAACCGCTCAGCGAGGTGCATCAAATGACAGATGGAATGCCCAGGGTCCCCGAAAGAACCTTTTTTGATATCCTCGGTGATGACAAGTATTACAAATGGATTCTTTTGATTCCACTTTTGCTGGTGCTCCTGATATTTATGCTTTATCCGTTGTTTTACTGCATATGGTACTCTTTGCACGAATTTGGCATGGTGAAGGCCGCCACATTTCTCGGCCTGGAAAACTACCGGGATGTACTTCGCGATGAAGAGTTCTGGTTGGCCCTCAAGCGTACCGGTATCGTGCTGGTTATCAGTATTGGCGCGGAATTGGTTATCGGTATGGGAGTCGCCGTCTTATTCAACCGGGATTTTAAAGGTCAAAACCCCATAAGGGGGCTTATCCTCTTGCCCCTTCTCATGGCGCCTCTTGCCGTGTCCATGATGTGGAATTTTTTCCTTCAATACGATTTCGGAATCGTGAACCTGATTTTAGGTATTGTTGGAATTTCTAAAGTAAGCTGGTTTGCTCCGGGCGTAGGCCTGTATACGATTGCGGCCATCTCCATCTGGCAGTGGGCCCCTTTCTCCATATTTGTGCTGCTGGCGGGCCTGAAAGGCCTTCCGAGGGATTCCTTTGAAGCGGCAAGGGTCGACGGCGCCACTCCATGGTATACCTTCAGGCGACTGACCCTGCCAAACCTGACGCCACTTATTATGATCATTGTCCTTTTAAGGACCATGTGGTTGATAAGGCTGTTTGATCCCCTCTATGGGACGACGCGGGGCGGGGCGGATACGGAGCTATTGGATTGGATGATTTACCGAAATACTTTTGTCTATTTTGATATCGGGATCGGATCTACATTGGCGATCATCTCTCTATTTTTAACGATGATTGTCTGTGGCGTCCTATTCACACAGTTGATGAAGGCCTTAGCGGTCACGAGCGAGTAAGATGAGGAGGAAGAAGAAATGAAGCGAGTCCTTTTTTGGGTGGTGGTAGTGCTGGTGGCATTCACCTTTGTTGCCCCTTTGGCCTGGATGTACTTGACATCATTCAAAACAAACGCCGACATTTACACGCAGGATGTGCTCAAGCTGTTTTATTTTTCCCCCATCCTTGATAATTATAAAAACTTGTTTTTCGAGACGGTGTTTTTCAGGGAGATTTTGAATACCTTCATCATATCCGTCGTCAGCACAATCCTGGTAATGCTTGTGGCACTGCCTGCCGCCTACAGCTTTGCCCGATACGAAACCGGTCATGGCCATCTGCTTTTTGTAACTATTTCAACGCGGATGTTTCCCGCTGCTGTGGCTGCCATACCTTTCTTCATGCTTTTTAAAGGCTTGGGCATGTTGGATACACGCACGGTGCTGATCCTATTGTATCTGTACTTCAATGTTTCTTTTGCTGTTTTCTTGTTGTATGGCTTTTTCAGGGAAATTCCCCGTGAACTCGAACAGTCGGCCATGATAGACGGCTATGGACGTCTTGATATTTTTCGCAAGGTCATATTCCCCATGATAAAGCCGGGGGCCGCAATTACAGCGATGTTCTGCTTTATATTCTCATGGAATGAGTTCCTTTACGCCTTTCTGTTTACCAGGAATCTTGCCAGGACCATCACCATTGGGCTGGCGTCCTTCTGGGCTTCGGGACAGATCGACTGGGGTACCATGGGCGCGTGTGTGTGCCTTGCCATTCTGCCCACATTGGCGGCAGCCTGGTTTATGCAACGATATATTATCCGCGGGCTTACTTTCGGAGCGGTGAAAGGGTAGTTTCTATTTTTTTGTATGGACAATTTGGGTGATAAAGATGTGGAATATGCCCTTATCACCTCACTGAAAAGATGGGTGTAATATGAACAAAAAGGAAATAATCGAAAAATCTCTTTTATGGATTGAGCAAGGGCGTGAAATTGCTCTGGCTACCGTTATCGCCACATGGGGCTCCTCACCAAGACCTGTCAGCAGCCAGATGGTCGTTGACGGGAAGGGAAATTTCGAAGGCTCTGTTTCCGGCGGTTGCATTGAAGGAGAAGTCATTGCCGAAGCCCTTGAAGTCATCGAAGAGGGGGTCCCCCGGGTCCTTTCATTTGGCGTGACCAATGATCAAGCGTGGGATTCCGGGCTTGCCTGCGGCGGTAAAGTGGATGTTTGGGTGGCCAAGGCAACCGAAGAGGCGGCAATTCTGAAAAAACTGAACCATTCGCTGGAGGATCGTAATACCGTCTGCCTTGTTGCCGATCTTGAGACGGGGGAAAAAACGTTTGTTCAGCCCGACGGTTCAGAAATCTTTGCCAATCTCCCCTTTAATATGGAAGAGGGCGCAACCGATCTTTTCGGTAAAAAGGACGGCGTCGTTCTGGAACCCGACGGCAGGCGTTTTTTTCTTCACCGGTTTGTCCCTGAACCACGACTCATCATTGTCGGCGCCGTCCACATTTCCATGGCGCTTTCACGGATCGCCAGGATCGCAGGCTATGAGGTTGAGATCATTGACCCCCGGAAAGCTTTCGCAAGCGTCGAACGGTTCCCCCATGTTAAACTGAGAGATCAATGGCCCGACGAGGCCATGAAAGAAATCAACGTTTGCTCAAATACCGCCGTGGTGGTGTTGACCCATGACCCGAAAATCGACGATCCCGCCCTGGTCGAAGCGCTCGGTTCCAAAGCGTTTTACGTCGGCGCCCTCGGAAGCACCAGAACCCATGCCGACAGGCTGGCGCGTCTTGAAATGAACGGTTTATCCAAAGAGAGCCTGCAATGCATACATGCCCCCGTGGGTCTTTCCATCGGCGCCAAAAGTCCCCAGGAGATCGCTGTTTCCATTATGGCGGAGATCGTTCAGGAATGGTATTTGATATAGATCAAATCACACGGCAGTTTGCCATTGTCAGGCATTATGAATCGAAAGGACGATTCCATTATCTGGACAATGCCGCCACCGCCCAAATTCCCGATTGCGTCATATCCGCCATGACGGAACATGATACCCGGCGCCGGTCCAATGTGAGAAGGGGTATCCACACGCTCGCTCAGGAGGCAAACGACGCATTTGAAACCGCCCGGGACCGGGTTGCAACATATCTGGGGATTCAAAATTCCGATGAAGTGATTTTTACCGGGGGCACGACAGCGGGAATCAATATGATGGCACTCGGTTTCGGGCAGAATTTGGAATCGGGTGACGAGATAGTGCTCTCCCAGGCAGAACATCACAGCAACCTTGTTCCCTGGCAGATGTTGAAACAATTAAAGGGCGTGACCCTTCGTTTTTTGCCCGTGGACGGAAACGGCGTTCTCGATCTTTCAAGAGCTGAGGAGATCATAACCCCGGCTACAAAACTGGTGGCGGTTACCCACGCTTCCAATGTTACCGGCGCCATAACGGATGTGGCTGCCATTGGGAAGATTGCCCGTGAACGGGGCGCGAAACTGCTGCTGGACGGCGCCCAGATGGCGCCCCATGGCCCACTTAACTTACCCGGACTGGGAGCGGATTTCTATGTCTTTTCAGGGCACAAGACATATGGTCCCGGGGGGGTGGGGATCCTTTGGGGACGTATGGAATCCCTTGAAGAGATGCCCCCGGCTTTTGGCGGTGGGGAAATGGTCGGGCATGTTACTTTTGAAAAAACCAGTTATGCGGCGCCACCCCGAAAATTTGAAGCCGGAACCCCGCCCATCACACAGGCCGTGGGACTGGGGGCAGCACTGGAATGGCTCGGCAACCATGATCCGCAGGGGATTCGCAATCATCTGAACAGCCTGACGGAACAGATCATGGCAGGTATGGCGCAACTGAACAGCAGACATGACAGCAGGATCCGTATTCTCGGCCCGTCAAGGGGAGAGAGACGGTTGCCTCTGATTTCCTTTTCTATCGGCGGCGCACATCCCCATGACATTTGCCAGATCATGAACGATCGGCATGGCGTGGCGCTCCGAGGCGGTCATCACTGCGCGGAGCCCCTTCATGCAATCTTTGATCTGGATGGGACCACGCGTGCCAGTCTTGGTATGTTCAATCGCCAAGAAGATGTCGATGCCCTGCTGAACGGAATTGAAGATTGTCTTAATATCCTGACTTAGAGGGGTTTATCATTATGAGCAATGACATATATCACGATCCCATAATCGCATGGTCAAAGCGAAAAGAACATATGGGTACCCTTGAAAAAGCGGATTGTCGTGCAACGGAAAACAACCCCTTGTGCGGCGATCGCATAAGTGTCGGAATAAAGCTGCAAGCTTATCGGATAAAAGAGATCACTTTTCATGTGCGGGGATGTATTCTTGCCAAAGCATCCGCAGCCCATCTGGCCTTCCTTGCTGCGGGATTGGACCTTGATACACTCGGACAGTTGAGAGAAACTTTTGCAGAGGCCCTGAAATCAAAGGATGAAGCGTCCCTTTTTCCCGAAAACCACCATATCTTCAACCCGGTCCGTTCCCGCAAAAGCCGCCATTCCTGTGTTCTGCTCCCTTATGATGCGGCGCTGCAGGCGCTTCGCAGTGTGGGCGGAAAGCAAGTCCATCATGATTCGACCCTCAGTGCCGGATTCATAACCTCAAATGCCCCTTTTGATGATGCCCATTGTCCCCTATTACTCTAATGAATCAATAACAGGCCGGCCAGATTGGCCACTGGGATATCCTCTGGGTTGGCATTGCTGCCATAGGGATAGATGAACGAAACCGCTACGCGGTAGCTCTGGAACCGCTCCGCCGAACGGCCTTGCCACTTAGATCTTGTTTTTTCCTTTGATGTTTTTCAAATTTATGGGATACATGCCGCTATACTTGAAATGAAGGATTTGGATACTTTACCCAATAGCATCTTTCATGCCAAATCTGCGGCTTCGATCATCAGGATGAAAAAGAATCTTATTACCGGTAATGTAACTATTCATATAAACCCAATAGTTTTAAAAAACTAGATAATATTTGAACCGTATAACCCCAAACCAAGTGCAACACTAGTAAATGCATTGGATTGAATTATTTTGTGTTTTGGAAATTTTATTTCAAATGCTTTTCTTATAAGAGGTATATAGGATGATCCACCTGTTAGAAAAATAACATCAATATCTTCATATTTCAAATTTGCAAGTTTTATAGATGATTTAATGCAATTATCTATTTTCTCTACTTTATCTCTTATGTAGCCTTCAAACTCTGTTCTTGATATTTTTTCTTCTATTAATATATTATAATCATTAAAACTTATGCAAGACGAATCAGTATCTGATAATTCAAATTTTGCTTTTTCAACGGCTTGAAAAAGCAAATAGCCATAGTTATAGTTTATAAGATTTTCAAGATTCTTAAATAATTGTTTGTCACTCTGTGACGATGATAGAAATTTATACTCCTTAATAGATCTCAATTTGCTTGGAAGCCTTAACTGAGGAATTAAATGCCATCGTCTTAAATTACCAATGATCATGGGTGACAACCCGAACAAATTATTACTCATCATGGACTTGACCTTTACATCTTTTCCATAATACTTGCATATTTTTTCCCACATAATCTCCGAGTCAAAAATATCACCGCCGATATATACGCCATCCGTTGATAAAATATCATCTTTCCGATCAGATTTAATTCTTGATCGATTTTCAACCTTAATAACTGTAAAATCGGACGTGCCAGCGCCAAAATCACCAACTAATATTTTCTTTTCTTGACCAAGGCTAAGGGTATTTTCGTATGAAAAAGCTGCTGCTATTGGTTCTAATTGGAAATAAATATTTTTAAAACCTGCCAGTTTAGCTGCATCAGTTAGTCGTTTTTGAGCAAGGTTATCTTTTTCCACATCTTCCGAGAAAACGACCGGCCTTCCAAGAACAACATCTACGATTTCTCTTTTAAGTTGATTTTCGGCTCTTTCTTTCATTGTTCGTAGTATTAACGAAATCAACTTTTCCAAAGTATAATATTTGCAAAATATCTCCGTATGTTGAAAATTTTGATCTGTGAGGAAAGATTTTATAGACTGCATATATCTTCCTTCAGCTTCATTTTCTATATATTTTTGGACTGCTTCATGCCCAACATAGGATTCTCTTTTTGTTCCTTCTTCATAAAAATATAAAACAGATTTTAAAGACATTTGGATGGGATTATTTTTATCGACGTTGATTAATTGTACTTCTCCATTTATATTTGCAGATATTGCAGAGTTGGATGTTCCAAAATCTAAACCAAAAATAGCTGACATGAATAAATATACCCCCTCATATGTCATTGAAAATTGAACATAGCGCGCTTCGGAGTATGGCAGAAAGGTATAACGTTCGTCAGGTTATAAGTTACCTAACCCGGACAAGCCGGAACCATACAGGTTTGAAAAGTTGACTCACCATTCATTCTTTGGAACCCTTTCTATTACTAGCTTTCCGACAAAGTCATAATGTTGTTCACCCCATGATCTTGTAATTCTTATAAGATTTTACAAGGAGCACATTATGCAAATTCAAGACGATTTCACATCGTACAACCAAGAACTGCTTTCCGGTCGGTACGACTGTATAGACTGGGCCGTGCTGAATGGCTACTTTCCTCTTGGTCAACAAGGCGGCGGCTTTCCCACCTGGTGGCGACAGCTCCATGGTTCTGACGAAAAAATTGAACTAAAATGAATTACAGAGCATGGCCGACCGGTCCCCGCGAACCAAAGGTCGGTTTGTCCGACCCACAAAAAACACAAAAATGATAATTCTCGTTTGTGCAAAACTCAAGGAAATTTATGCTCAGGGTCGCACTTTTAATTGGATCAAACCGGATAGATGTCCAAGATGTGTGAATTGGGGGGACAGTATCCCTATTACCGTTTCTTCTTCACAGAAAATAGTTGACAAAAAAATATATAGACTGTCCCCGGAATACTACACTTTTGATGATGCCCATTGTTACCTCAGCGGGGAAGGGGGACGGCTATGATTTTATACATCTTTTTTCTTGAAGAATCCTTGAATTCAAAGCAGCCAAAAATATGTTTGACAATGGCGATATTGGGGTTATAATTAAGTAATTGCGAAATTACTTAATAGGTTTACGCCATGATCATTGATCCTGCCGAAATATTTAAAGTTCTGAGTGTGGAAACACGAGTGAGAATCATTGAACTTCTTAAAGCCAATGGGGCTTTAGGCGTCAAAGACATCTCGAAGAAACTTGGTATCACCCCCCCAGCGGTTTCACAACATCTTAAAATACTAAAACAAGCAGGGCTAGTACGAAGTGAGAGGCAGGGGTATTGGATTCCATATTCGATAAATGAAGAAGCCATGGAAGACTGTAGAGAAATCTTGAATGAAGTTTGCTCATGTGGTTGCAAAGGCACAGGCAATTTTAAAGAAAAGGAATTGAATAAGGCCAGTTTGGAGGCACTCAAAAAATATGAAATTGAGCTGCAAAAAGAACTCATAAAAGTGCGGGGAAGGGTCAGCGAAATAGAAGCGGAATAGCTAGGCCTTTTTTTTGTCGTTTTGATTAAGTCATTGCGCAAATACCTAACAACAAAGGAGGTGATAAAAATGACTGAGCAAAAAGTTCCAAAAGGTTTTTGTGGTTGCGGATGCACTCCGCTAAAACAGAAAGAAATCAAAAAGACTGTTCCGAGCAAGATGGGAAAGGAGGCACCGAAAAAGTCCAAATAATCACATCGGAGCATATCATTCCTTGGGGGATAGGGAAAATTTAGATATTCCTGTCCCCCTTCTTTTTCAGAGTGAATTCGTTTGCTTTCCACTGCCTCCTAGAATTAAATCCTCTAGTTCATCCAGATAACGGCAAGCTCACCAGCGCCACCGGTCTACGCAAGGATCGCAGACTGTCTGGCGTCTGGTGAAGCGTTTGGTTCGCGATCGGGACCCGTCGCAGCACACGCTGCCCTGGGGGCGCACCGCGTCGGGCCGGGCGCCCGAAGTGGCTCGTCGAGCGTGCGCCACATGGGGAAGTCCCACTGCATGCGGTACTGGGCGTCGGCGGGGATCGCCGAGATCTGCCCCGGCTTCAAGCCCTTCTGCACGGACGTGCCTGGAGGGTTCACGTCGGCGAAGAAGATGTCGTGCGGGTTGATGAAGGAGAGGACGAGGAACCACGGCTCACCCGCCTTTCGCAGTCGCTCGGCGTTCGTGCGCAGCC
>JABGPV010000410.1 GCA_018644785.1 Deltaproteobacteria bacterium
CAGAGCGGCCTCATCACGGACTTTCCTCACCAGATAAGACAGAAAAGGATCGGGCAGGTTTTTCAGGTCAACGGACGACGGAAGGGTATCATTTCCGGCCTTTAAATCCTTCGGTGGCCGCAAGGGTTTGTATACCACATCGGATGCCCCATGAACCCCGTCAGGCCCGAGCAGGGAGAAAGCAACGATCCACAGAACAATGGACAGAAAGCGCATTGGCCCGGTTGATCTATTTTTTCTTTTTCTGCTGCTGCTCTTTTTTGACATCTTCTTCACTTTTAAAACGATAAGTAATGGCCGTGCACCGGGTCAAGAGTTTTGTGGAGAGCGGCTTGTCCGGCTTCATGCGGATGTTCAGAATATTGACAATACGATCCATGCGCCCCACCCGGTCAAAAAAATCCAGGACGTTATTGTATTCGCCCTGAACCTCCATGGAAACGGGAATTTCCATGTAAAAATCCTTGGGTTTTTCCGGCTGTGGGCTGAATAGCCGGAATTCCAGTTTGGCATCCAAGCCCTGCTGGGAAATGCTTTTGAGCAGATTTGGAATCTCACGCTTGTCGGGCAGGAGTTTGGCGGCCTCATTAAATTGTTCCTGTACCTTTGCGTATTCATCCTTGAATTTCTGCAGGCTTCTGGCGCGGATCTTAACGGTTCTCAACTGTTGTTCCAGCCGATCCACGTTATCTTTCGCATGTGCGATTTCTTCGGCCTTGGGCATGTAATCCAGTGCATAAAAAGCGCCGCCAAAGAGAACGACGGTACCGATAAAAATCAAAATGCGGTGGGTCCGCTTGATTTTTCCGGCTTTTTCAAAAAGACCCTCCCCTAGGGAGCGCCAGTTTATGGATGGCAACTTTGGCATATGGCCTTATCGCCTCCCTTTCCCTTTTTTCGGCGTCACTTCGGGCTCAGCCTCTGCATAGGCGGTTTTGCAGGTGAGGACAAAATTGGAAGCCCTGCGCTTGTATTCCGGAAAGAACTCCAGGGTGGTGCGATCCAGGTCGACCGCGCTGATGTGGGGCGCCTTTTCAAGTTGGGTCATGAAAAGCGCCACCGTATGGTTGTCCATGGCGGTTCCCTGGAGGGTCAACCGGCCGCTGGTTTCCATGACGCTGTTCAACCACAATCGATCCAGGGGAACGGCGCGTGCGATTTCCGCCAGGAGCAGAACCGGGCCGACCCGTTGTTTTTCAAGGCTTTCGATGACGCCCAGCTTTGTATTGAGATCCTTTGTGTTCCTTTTGAGTTTGGCAATTTCTCTGGTGATGGCCGCATAGGTTTTCAGTTCCTTCCGCAGGCTTTCTTCACTGGCTTTTAACCGGGCCAGCTGACCGCCCATGGACACATGAAGGTAGCCCATCAAACAAAATAGGAACAGCATACACAACAAATATATGCTGACCTGGCGCCTGACGTTTTCCCGTTTTCGCGCCGCCCGAAACGGCAGGAGATTGATTTTGATCATTTGTCGCCAATGCTCCTCAGGGCCAGACCCATGGCCACGCAGGCCTGGGGTGCTATGTGGTCCAGGTATTTTTCATCAAAGAGGTCCGGGTTTGGAGTCAGATTTGCGAACGGGTTCAGTTCCACCACCGGCAGGCCCGTATGGCCCTCCAGATACTTTTGAAACCCCTTGATGCGGCAGGAACCGCCGCAGATAAAAATTTTCCCCACGGTTTTGTCCGAGTAAGTGGTATCCACAAAATCCAGTGCCCGTTTAATTTCCTGCGCCCAGTCGGAAATCACCCCGGATACACTGGTTTCAAGATTTTGATCCCATGGTTTGTCCTTAACCGCGCCCAGCTTGATCTCTTCGGCTGTTTCAAAATCCACACCGAAATGGCTCATGATAAGATCCGTGATCTGTGTGCCTCCGAACGAGGAATCCCGGGAGAAGAGAGATGCCCCATCGACCACGGTGTTAATGCCCAGTTCTTCGGCACCCACATTGACAACGGCATACCCTTCTTTCTCGCCGGTGATGTTCAATTCAGCCGCATTTTGCAGGGCAAAGACGTCCACGTCCAATACCCCGGGATTCAGATCCGCAGCAGCCAGCAGGTCTACATAGGCATCAATAACGTCCTTTTTGGCGGCAACCAGCATGACCTCCAGGGATTTATCTTCATTCGCATTTTCACCTTCGGAGAGGTTTTCTTCATTTTCCAGGATATCGAAATCAAGATTTACATCGTTAATATCAAAGGGGATGTATTGCTCGGCCTGATCGTGAATGGTGGCTTCGATTTTCTCTTTTTCGGAATGGGGAAGTGTCACCCGTTTGGCCATGACCGGATAACCGGAAAGGGCCACGGCAACATTCTGGTTTCTGATTTTCAGATTTTTGAAGAGTTTCCTAAGCGCCTCGGCCACCACTTCCTGTTCAACAATGTCCCCTTCCCGGATGGCGTTCCGGGGCAATCCGATCATACCGAAATTCTTGAGGAACCGGCCCGTTTTAGTCTGATCGATTTCAACGACTTTAATGGCGAACGACCCGATATCCACGCCCACCAGTTGATTTTTTTTCCCGAAGCCCATGGCTGTTTTCTTGATCCTGTTACTGATCCAATAAAATATTTATGAAATTGTCCAATAAAAACCGGACTTTGTCAAGCTTTTGTTACATATTGATTTAAATTTCCACATCGCCCTCGCATATGGCGAAAGCCAAAACGGTATATTACCACATGTTGTGTTCTTAACGGGATGGGTTTTTGCTTTTACCGTAAACCCGCTTATTGCAGCAAAAAAGATGCCAAGAATAGAACAAGAACCCTGTTTTCAAAGAACTCCATCTTCATTTTTTCCACCGGGTTCCCACGCTCCAGCGTGGGAACCCGTACGTACCGTATGCATTCCCATGTCAGACAATGGGAGCAAAAGAAACGGATAAATATGGATACCCCCTTCTGAACTGTAAAATTTTCATACGATTGTAAAATTTTTTGACGTTCTAAGGCTGGAATAGCACGAGGACCTGAGCAAACGTTGACAATACATCTTGTTCCGGTAAAATCATTTCAACGCCTCTCTTGCGTCAACTCCGATTGGAGCCGTTCACGGCTGGATGACAGGAACCCCCATAGGGGTTGAAGTGTGTGAAAGGATAACACCGTATTAATGCCCGGTTCCTGTCAAAAAGAAATCAAAATGCACCTGTAATTTCGGAACCTTGGCTTTGGTCTTGGAAGGGGTTAGGCTTTCACCGGGTTCCCACGCTCCAGCGTGGGAACCCGTACGTACCGTATGCATTCCCATGTCAGACAATGGGAGCGGGAAAAACGCATGAAAACATGGACGTCCCGCTTTTCCTTCACCAGATCCCGGACAATGGGTCATTTTCGCGTTTTCGCACGAGGCAACAGCCAGAGTGAAATAATCTCGCCGTTTCGATCCTCCACGTATCCGACCCTGCTGCCCACGGAAAAGGCTGATTTCGATATCTTTTTCGGCCCCGGCTTATAATATTGCACGCGGGACGACAATTCCTTGGAACAATCATCGATCACCAGTTTCTCCTTCTCCATGATGTCAATATGCCCCATACCGCTGAAATCCGAAAGAGAACGGCCGGTGATGTAGCCTTCCCCCCGGTTCTGACCCGCCTCGGCATGCCGAGGTATCACGGTAATCCATAAAGAGGCCAGCATAACCAGGCTCAAGGCGACCGCCCTCGCAAAGGTGATGTTCCGGTTTCGATACATTATTCCTCTCCTTTTTCTCTGATGGCCTCATTGTAGGCATCCGCTTTTTTCTGGAATGCTCGGTTTCGTTTCTCATAGGCGTCGATGTCTTTGTTCAAACGGGTCACTTTTTTCCGGTATTCCCGCACCTGGTCCGGTGTTTTCAAGGTTTCTCTTTC
>JABGPV010000411.1 GCA_018644785.1 Deltaproteobacteria bacterium
AGATCCACCTTGTCGTCGGCGTAAAGCTTGGTAAGGAGCATCTTGGCCCTTGCGGCTTTTAACTGGGTGTCCTCAACGATCAATTCCACGGGTCTTCCAATGATTTTGTTGGTACCGTTTGTGAAGTATTCCAGTCCCATTTTGAACCCGGTGACTTCCGCTTTTCCGTAGATCTCATAGGGCCCGCTGAGTCCCTGGATGATCCCTATTTTGATGGGTTTTTCCGCCATGACCGGAGATACCACAAAGGCCGAAGCCACCAATGCCAACACAAAGATACCAAAAAACTTTTTCACGTTCATTTTGCTCTCCTTTCTTTTTCCTTGATTGTGTTGTCCATTCCATCCCGACAATCCCCGGTCCAATCCGGGGCTTACCTTTTTCTCCCATTTCCGTCTTTTAGACCCTTCCAATCCTCCCTTCCGAAGCTTTTCGAGGGTTTTCCCTAACAAGAATGCATCCAACCTTTGTGCTTACGTTACCAAAAAAATAAGAACCGCGCTACAATGGCTTTTGTTTTCCTGAAGAAATCGTCTATTTTATCACTGGACCACCACTCATTTTACGTTGTATGTTGCCGATGCGCGAAAAACAGCGATCCTGTTATGGTTGCTATCCATAATCGTATTGAATAAGGAGGAAGCCCATGGCTCATTTAATCTCATTTTCACGAAGCCGGTGCACAACGGTGGAAGAATCTTCAGACGGCATCATGACCTGCACCTGCCGGGTAACGGACAATATTCTGGATGCGCGGGTCCAGATTCAGGCAACCCTTCCCGATCTTGAAATCATGACCGCAGACAGCCGCATTGACCACTCTCTTATAGAGGGCATGCCGACTGCGGAAGAGCGGCTTCAGAATCTTCTCGGCGTTCGGATCGGTCCGGGCATGCTTAAGATTATCGAAGGGCTCATGGGGGATGATCCGGCCTGTGTGGAACTGGCTTATATGGCAGAGGAGTGCTGCCATGGGGCTATTTTGAGCCTGACCAAGAAAGAGCTTAAGAAGGCGCCTCTCAAACCCGAGGACAGCCGGGACCATTTTTCGAAAATGGTTCAGAAAAATACGCGGCTGTACAACCGGTGCGCGGCTTTTTCCGACGGGAGTACACTTTTAGACGGTGTTGATATTTCCCAAACCTCATAGAAAGAGATCAAACAAAATGCTGACATACATGCGAAACAAGCTGGTGAACATTGAAATCCCGGCTGATGATATTTACGTGGCATATGGTTTTTTAGACGATCATATCTACAGCCTGGAGACGACTTTTCAGGTGAACGGGGCCGACTTGACCATAAAATGGCTCAAAGGCCACTGGAACCGGTACACCACACCTGACTGCCCGCTGGCCGAGGAACCCCTTCAGGGGGCTGTGGGGCTCTGTCTGACGGATGAAGGGTTTAACCGAAGCATTCACAGGATTGTCGGACGCAAGGCCTGCCGGCACTTTGCCAATCTGATTCTGGAATGCTGCGATGCCATTGTTAAAACAAAACAAATGATCGAAAACCCGGAAAAAGAACCGGGGGAAATTGCTGAAACTTCCACGCCGGAATCCAAAAGTCCCCGGATTTCGGACACGGCACCCGTGCGGATCAGAAAAAATGAAAAAATTCCCTTTGATCAATTGGAGAAAGCACCCCACGGATTTAACATAGACCTTCATATGCACACTTCCCCCGCTTCCGCCTGCGCCTCATCGCCGGTGGATGAGATGATTGAAGAAGCCAAGCGGATCGGCCTTGACGGCATCTGTCTCACGGATCACAATTATCGATGGGATCCAAAGGAGATTCAGAGACTCCGGGATAAACATCAGTTTCTGGTGCTGAGCGGCAACGAAATCACCACCGTTCAGGGGGACATTGTGGTATTTGGATTGGATGAGGATATCCAGGGGATCATTGCGCTGAAAGATCTGGCGGAAAAAGTAGCCGCAGTGGACGGCTTTATGATCGCGGCCCATCCCTTTAGAGGTTTTCTGGCGGTGAGCGGCGATAAGCTGGGCCTGGATGTTGATAGGGCCGCAAATCGACCCATGTTCTCCCTGGTGAATGGCGTAGAGACCCTGAACAGCAAGGTGACGATGGATGAAAACCGTTTTTGCGGCCAGGTGGCAAAAGCGCTGAATTTGCCGGCCACCGGCGGAAGCGATGCGCATCTGGCCGGGGAAGTGGGTGTTTACGCCACAAAATTCAGCAGGGTCATCAAGAATGAAGAAGAACTCATGGCCGCCCTCAGGGCCGGCGACGGGGTTCCGGTTGATTTCAGAAATAATAAATGAGGAGAAATGAAAATGACCCAAGAAAATGGGAAATGGGAAAAACTGGTGCGCCGAATGGAAATTCTACTCAGACTCAGGTCCTTTCCGGTGGCCATGAAAATGCTGGAAAACAAGGAGCACATGAAGGATGTTCCTTTCCTGAGGCGACCCGATCATAAGGTCACCATGTGCCAGCTCATCTCTCTTGTTCGTAACTGTGACTGGACCGTGGGCGCGGAACTCGAGGATTTTGGACTGCCCACCTGTTCTTCCATCCTGGGGCTGGAGGAACTCCCCTCCTTTTATCGTGATGGCACATTTCGCTCCATTGTCTGGGTTCAGACCAAGGAAGACGGCAAGCGCTATGAAGCGGCCATCCCCCGGATCCAAACCGGTCAATATGAAGCGGTGGCCATGGCGCCCCTGGTGTACGACCCCTTTGAGCCGGACATTGTGCTCATTTACGGCAACCCGGCCCAGATGATCCTCTTAATTAATGCCCTTCAGTTCGAAAACTATGAAGTGATGAATTTTCACTGTGTGGGTGAATCCTCCTGTTCCGATGCCATTGCCCGCTGCTATCTGGACGGGAAACCATCCCTTTCCATTCCCTGTTACGGGGAGCGGCGCTACGGGCATGCCCAGGACGATGAACTGGCCATGGCCCTTCCGGCGAGCTATATGGAAAAGGCCCTGCGGGGCCTGGAGATCCTTTACCGGAAAGGGGTTCGCTACCCCATCAGTTTCGCGGGGGCCGAAGGGGATTTGGATGCGGCTCTCCCTGTGGCCTACACTACCCTTGAAGAACGGATCGAAAAAGTGCGGGGGGCCGTTCCCAAAGGCGTGGTGGCCGGGCTTACGGGCGTGATTGCCAGTGGAAAAAGCACCGTTTCCACTAAACTGGCGGAACTGGGGGCCAAATTGATCGACTTTGATCTCATCGCCCGGCAGGTGGTGGAACCGGGAAGACCCGCGTATAACGATGTGCTGAAATATTTCGGAACTCAGGTGTGCCAGGAAGACGGAACCCTGGACCGGAAAAAGATATCGGACATTGTGTTCAAGGACATGGAAAAGAGAAAGAAACTGGAGGATTTCACCCACCCCAGGATCTATGAGGAGTTTTTCCGGCAGCTTGCGGAATTCGGCAAAGAAGACCCGGCCTCCATTGTGATCGTGGATATTCCCCTGCTGGTGGAACTGAACCTCATGTACCTGTTTGAGAAGATCATTGTGGTGTCCGTGTCGCCTAAAACCCAGAAAGAGCGACTCATGGAGCGGGACGGCATTGACGAAGAAGAAGCATCACGCATCATCGCCAGCCAGCTGCCGGTGAAAGAAAAGAAGGGATTTGCCGATTGGGTCATTGAAAACGGCGGGTCAAAGGAGGATACGCTGGATCAGGTGGCGCTGCTTTTTGAGGAACTGAAATAGTCAGTTCATCCCAGCAAAGATCATAACTGGTACTTCTCCCGCCACCGGGATTGGGGCGCAGGATGCCCTTTTGCACAAGGTCCGCTAGCTCTCTTTGGGCGGTGGCCTTGCTGACATGCCCCATCCCGGCATACTTCCGGTTTGTCAA
>JABGPV010000412.1 GCA_018644785.1 Deltaproteobacteria bacterium
GAGGATGTTCGTAAGGTAGTTTTAAATTACAACAAAAAAGATAAATTTATGATGGAGAAACTTTCCAAGGCAGTAGAGAAAATTAACGACTTACATGTAATAGGCCCCCAAGGCAAACGGATGGAATTCTCCTTAGAAAACCATAAATCTTAAATTAAATCAAATTATTTGTCAATGGCCGAAAGTCATGTAATATGCGGCATTATAAGCGGACGTTGATTTGGCTGTCAAGACCCACTTTTTGTTTCTCGCAAATTCGGGTCCGGTTTCTGAAGTTGGGGTTTTTCCATTTTTTTGGTTTACAAGTGGTTGAAAACCGGTATAAATTGATCCAAAAGCCACCGGAAATAGTGACAGAATCTGGTAATCAGACGGAGCTTCTATGGAATTTTCCCCCTATAAAATAAAGTTCGCAATATTAGGTGCAGTACTCGTTCCCTGTTTTGGCCGACTTGCTTTACACGGTACCGGTTTTGAGCATGATCTTTATCGGTATCTTGTGCCCATTTTTGTTGGGGGTCTTGCAGGCTATTTCATTGGGTTCATGAAAAATAAATGGCTTGAAGCAAATAAGGAGCTTAAAACCACAACCGAAGTTCTAAAACAGGAGATCGATAAGCGCAAGCAGGCCAAGGATGCGGTGCGGGAAAGCGAGAGGAAATACAAAAACATCTATGACAATGCCCAGGTTGGATTATATCGATCAAGGTTAAAAGACGGCAAAATGGTGATGGCCAACAATCGGATGGCTGAGATTTTTGGGTACAAAGATGCAGAAGAGTGCGTTTCGAGGTACGTTGCCAGTGAACATTATGTATACCCGGAGGTGAGAGATAAATTGGTAGCGGCCATGCGTGAACATGGAAAGATCACCAAATTTGAAGCTCCCATAAGAAAAGACGATGGATCTATCATTTGGATTCAGTTTTCTGGAACCCTATCTTCAGAAGAAGACTACTTCGAGGGAATCGTCGCCGACATCACCGAGCGCAAACGGGTGGAGGAAGCACTTCGGGAGAGCGAAGAGAAATACCGGACGGTTCTGGAATCAAATCCTGATCCTGTGGCTGTCTACGATATGGTAGGCCGGGTAATTTATCTTAATCCTGCTTTTACGCGTGTTTTTGGCTGGTCATTGGAAGAGCGGATCGGAAAGAAAATGGATGGCTTTGTGCCTGAAGAAAACATGCCGGAAACCAGAATGATGATCAACAAGGTAACGGTATCAGGAGAAAGCTTCTCCGGTATTGAAACCCGCCGATATACCAAAGAGGGGAACATTCTTGATATCAGTATCAGTGGTTCTTGTTATAGGGATCATGAAGGAAACGTGGAAGCCAGCGTCATCGATTTGCGAGACATCACTGAAAAAAAGAGACTTGAAGGTCAACTTCAAAAAGCCCGGAAAATGGAAGCCATGGGTCTTATGGCGGGCGGTGTGGCCCACGATCTGAACAACATCTTATCGGGGATCGTAAGCTATCCCGAATTACTCCTGATGGATTTACCCGAAGACAGCCCGCTCAAGAAGCCTATAAAGACAATACAGGAATCCGGATTGAGAGCTGCCGATGTGGTTGAGGATTTGATGACCATCGCCAGAGGGGTGGCAACGGGAAAAGACGCCCTGAACATCAACACCATTGTCACTGAATATCTGGGTTCTGCTGAACATCGGAGGTTGGAAAGAACCCATTCCTTTATCGATTTTAAGACTGCACTGAGCCCGGAGCTTTTGAACATAAACGGTTCCACCACCCACATCAATAAGACCCTGATGAATCTGGTAACCAATGCCTCTGAAGCCATTGAGGGTGCCGGTACAGTGACCATATCCACTGTGAATCAGTACATTGATGAGCCTTTGAAAGGGTATGAAGATGTTCACACAGGCGAATATATCGTGCTGAGCGTCTCGGACGATGGTTCCGGTATAACGCCTGAAGACCTTGAGCGGATCTTTGAGCCATTCTACACCAAAAAGGTCATGGGTAGAAGCGGTACGGGCCTGGGCCTGGCTGTTGTGTGGAATACGGTCCAGGACCACAACGGATACATCAACGTGGAGAGCAGTGAGAAGGGAACGGCATTTGAACTCTATTTCCCGGTAACCCGGGAGAAGGTGGCTGCTGAGGGGGAGGAAGTGCCCCTGGAAGATTATCTCGGGCATGGAGAGAAGATCCTGGTGGTTGATGATGAGGAGCGGCAAAGGGAGATCGCAAGCGGGATATTAACCCGGCTGGGTTACGATGCTGAAACTGTTTCAACCGGTGAGGAAGCCATCGACTACGTGAAAGAACACCCCGTGGATCTCATCGTCCTTGACATGGTCATGCCCAAAGGGATCAACGGTCGGGAGACCTATGAGGGGATCATAAAGATCCGTCCCGGCCAGAAGGCGGTCATCGCCAGTGGGTATGCCAGGACAAAAGAGGTGGATATTGCCCAGGAATTGGGGGCCGGCAAGTACATTAAGAAACCGTATACCCTGGCAAAGGTGGGTCTTGCTGTTAAAGACGAATTGGAAAAATAGCTTATGTTGAATCAGGAAATGTGGTAGAAGAATCAGAAAAGGGGGGTGAGTGGTGATGAAAGAGACTCTTTTACCTCAGGATTTAAGAAAATTAATCCGAGATGGTCAGTGGCAGACCCCGACCACCGGTCTTTCCCCCGGGTACGTGCAGGGGAACCTGGTCATGCTGCCAAAGCGGGAAGCCTTTTCTTTCCTGCTGTTCTGTATTCGAAATCCAAAGCCCTGTCCTGTTCTGGATGTTCTGGAGGCGGGGGCGTGGGAACCAAAAATTGCCCCGGGTGCCGATCTTAGGACCGATCTTCCCCGGTACAGGATTTACGAAAAAGGTGAATTCAAGGAAGAAGCCCTTGAGGTCAGCAATTTTTTCCAAGATGATCTGGTCAGCTTCCTTTTTGGTTGCAGTTTTTCTTTTGAAAGCGCGCTTCTGAGTGCCGGGGTTCCTGTACGGAATCTTGAAGAGGACTGCAACGTTTCCATGTACATCACAAACTGGGAATGCATTCCGGCAGGTCCTTTCTCTTCACCGGTGGTGGTGAGCATGCGGCCCATGACACGGGAGAAGGCCATACGCGCCATACAGGTCACCACGCGGTTTAATCAGACCCACGGGGCGCCCGTACATATGGGGTCGCCGGAGGAGATCGGCATTGACAACATTGGTAAGCCCGATTTCGGAGACCCGGTGACGATTCATCCCGGTGAGATTCCCGTATTCTGGGCCTGTGGGGTGACCACCACCCTGGCGGCCATTTCAGCGGACCTGCCCCGGGTCATCACCCATGCACCGGGGCACATGTTTGTTTCGGACCTCAGGGATGAAACCCTGACGCTGCTTTGACAGTTTAATCATAAACCATGGGCTTACGCCCCAAAAAAAGGGAGGTACTATCACATGAAAGCATTGGTTAAATTCTGGAAATCTATTCTTTTGGCGTTGTTGTTGTTGGCTTTTCTGGTGCCTGCGGGTGCCTGGGCCGCAGAAGAGATCAAGATCGGTGTTATATATCCGCTCACCGGGGGTGCGGCGGCCGCAGGCCGTGAGCTTCGGGCCGGCGCTGAACTGGCGGCAAAAATTGCCAACAGCACCATGGCTGATCTGCCCATGACCATGGCCCAGAACAGCGGGGTCAAGAGCCTTGGGGGCGCCAAAATAAAACTCATTTTCAAAGACCATGAAGGAAATCCCACCCTGGGTGCGGACCAGGCCAAGAAGCTGATTTTAGACGACAAGGTGGATGGTATTTTAGGGTGTTATTTCAGTTCGGTCACCAAGACGG
>JABGPV010000413.1 GCA_018644785.1 Deltaproteobacteria bacterium
GAGATAGTTCACCTGAAACCCCATCACATAGAAAGCGATCCTTCAAGAATGACGATCCGGGTCGAGCAAGGCAAAGGCAAAAAAGACCGTTACACGATTCTTTCCAAACATCTACTTGAGGATCTGAAAGCCTATTGGAAAAAATATCGCCCTGAAAAATGGTTGTTCCCCGGCCGAGAAGCTGAGAATCATCTGAGCAGATCAGCAGCTCACATGATATATTTCAACGCTAAAAAAAAGCCGGCATAAACAAAGGCCGCGGCATACATACGCTGCGTCATTATGCCGAGTGCCGGACTATGCCGATTCAATGATTCGAATACGCGATAAATAAGCCTTTTTCCTTTTTTAAACTCGGCATAGTTTTTATGTTTTTTCCTTTGAAACCCTATTCAAAGGAGAAGACATCATGACCAAATTGTTTACCGTTACCGACCTTTCTCAAAACAGAAGCAACGGTCCATTGTGCGGCATTATACCCGCCTACGCGGACGTTCTATGCCAGCAAGGCTACTCAGAAAATTCCGCCCTTCTACAACTGCGTTTCCTCAATCACATGAATCAATGGTTACACCAGCAACAGCTGCAGACGACCGATCTCTCAGAGAAAACTATCCATCGGTATATGCGATCTCGCCACCAGCGCTTCCGCCCACGACGTGATGATGCCGCGATAATCAGCAGATTTATATGCTTGTTGCACACTCAAGGACTTTTACCAAAGGACGTTGCAGGGCCTCCTGATAATCCACATCAGCAAATTGAGAATGATTTTGCCCGCTACCTGTCTGAAGAACGCGGTCTCTCCGTAGCCACCCGTACCAATTACCGGCCTTTTATTAGACGGTTTCTGTCAACTCAGTTTGGTGATGATGCCGCTCGTTTTGCTGATTTAAAAGCCGACGATGTAATCCGATTTATACGGCAGCAAGCTGCACATCTAAGCCCCAAATATGCTGGACTGATGGTTAGCGCTTTGCGCTCCTTTTTCCGTTACTTGCGCTACCAAGGAGACATTACCACCGATTTGGCATCCTGTATTCCGGCTATTGCCAACTGGCAGTATTCAGCATTGCCAAAGTTCCTTCAACCTGATCAAGTTCAACTGGTCTTAAGCCAGTGTGACCGTCGAACAGCTCAGGGGCGTCGAAACTATGCGATCCTCCTCCTGCTCGCCCGGCTAGGCCTGAGGGCCTGCGAAATAGTTAGCCTGACCTTGGATGATATCCATTGGCAGGCGGGCGAAATCAGAATCCAAGGAAAAGGGAATCGATCGGCGATGCTTCCTCTTCCATCGGATGTAGGACGAGCCATTGCTGATTATCTCAGAAAGGATCGGCCGACTTGTTCCACCCGCCGTGTTTTCATTCGCATGAGAGCTCCTCTCCGTGGATTTGCAAATTCCGAAGCCATCTCGACTATTGTCGCCCGAACTCTTAAAAAAGCCGGCATTGATTCCCCGCATACCGGCGCCCATCTGTTCCGTCATACCCTCGCCACTCAGATGTTGCGCCAAGGGGCTGCCCTTTCTGAGATTGCCCTGATATTGCGGCACAGCAGTATCAATACGACCACCATCTATGCCAAAGTTGATGTGACGGCCCTGCAAACTCTTGCGCAACTCTGGCCGGGAGGTGTCAAATGAACTGCCTTCGAAGAGCTGTGGAAAATTATCTGACGATGCGGCGATCTCTTGGATTCAAGTTGCGGGATATGGGGCATAACCTCCGCCATTTTGTGTCCTTCATGGAACAACAGGGGGCCTCTGTCATCACCGTTGAGTTGGCTTTACGCTGGGCAAAGCAACCTCAGGACGTCCAACCCGCCCATTGGGCTGCTCGTCTCGGCTTTGTGCGCAGTTTTGCCCGCTATTGGAGCGCCATTGATCCTCGAACTGAAATCCCGCCGATGGGCCTTTTACCTCACCGCACCAAGCGAGCGACACCCTACATCTACACCAATGAGGAGATTGAACAACTTTTAAATGCAGCGAAAAATCTTACTCCATCAACAAGTCTGCGCCCCTGGACCTATTACACCCTCTTTGGATTGCTGGCCGTTACCGGAATGCGGATCAGCGAGGTCATTCACCTTGAGCGTGGCGACGTTGATCTTGACCAGATGCTTTTGACTATTCGCTTGACCAAGTTCAACAAATCCCGCCTGATTCCTTTGCACCCCACCACTGTAAAAAATATCAAACTGTATCTTCAACGACGCGGCCAGCTTTACCCCTCACCTACCACATCCCGCTTTTTTTTGTCCAATCAGGGTACATCGCTCACCGACTACATAGTCCGATGGACTTTCGTTAAACTCTCCCACCAGATCGGTCTCAGAAAAGTCGGAGATCGCTTCGGTCCACGCATCCATGACCTTCGCCACCGATTTGCGGTAAATACGCTTTTGCATTGGTACCGAACCGGTGTTGATGTCGAACAACGCATGCCGGTACTTTCCACCTATCTGGGACATGCCCATGTTACCGACACCTATTGGTACCTGTCTGCTATACCGGAACTCTTGGCTTTGACAAAAGACCGGCTTGAAAAAAGATGGGAGGCTTTATCATGACAACAATCACCCCATTGCCTCCCTTGCTCCAGGCCTTTTTTACTGATCGCCTGATGAAGCAACGACAAGTCAGCCACCATACCATCTCCTCTTACCGCGACACCTTCCGGTTGCTTCTCGGATTTGCCCATAAACAGCTTAAAAAACCACCATCGAAACTCTTATTTGACGATCTAAATGCTCCTTTCATAGGCGCTTTTCTGGATCATATCCAGAACGACCGCCAAAACGGTGCCCGCACCCGCAACCTTCGTTTGACGGCAATCCGCTCCTTTTTTCATTATGTCGCGTTTCAAGAACCCAGCCGTTCTGCCCACATTCAGCGTGTTTTGGCTATCCCCAGCAAACGCCAAGACCGTGCTTTGATTGCTTTCCTCACTCATCCGGAAATTAAGGCACTTTTAACAGCCCCTGACAAAGCTACCTGGGGCGGACGACGGGACCGAGCACTCCTTATGCTTGCCATCCAAACTGGCCTTCGTCTTTCTGAGCTCATTGGTCTCCGTCGTTGTGATATTGTCTTGACGTCAGGCGCTCATGTCCGTTGTTACGGCAAGGGCCGCAAAGAGCGCTGTACGCCTCTTACCAAACAGACAGTTTCTGTCATGAAAACCTGGCTGGAAGAGCGGGGAGGATCAGATAACGACGTTGTTTTTCCTAATGCTCGTGGAACTCGACTCAGTCCCGATGGAGTTCAGTATCTCCTGGCCAAACATGTGGCAACGGCTCGGAAAACATGCCCGTCTTTAAAAGACAAGCGAGTGTCACCTCACGTCCTTCGACATACTGCAGCGATGGAGCTACTTCAGGCCGGAGTGGATCATTCCGTCATTGCCCTTTGGCTTGGTCACGAATCTGCCGAAACCACTATGATCTATTTGCAAGCCGATCTGGCCTTCAAAGAGAAAATTCTGGCCAAAACAAAACCGCCGGATGTCAAATCCAGTCGCTACAAGCCTGGTGATAAGCTCTTACAGTTTTTAAATGAGCTATAAACCCCCTCAGACTATGCCGAGTTGAGCATAAACAAATCATTCATACGAAAAGGCGAAATATGGTTACTCGGCATAGTCCGGCACTCGGCATAATGACGTTTATGCCGAGCTCGGCATAAACGTCATAGTTTTGCCACCCATCTCCTTGAAGCCGGTTATGACATTCGAAAAATCCAGGTACTGATGGGACACAAATCGTTATCCACCACCATGATCTACCTGCATGTCAGCAGGGAAACGC
>JABGPV010000414.1 GCA_018644785.1 Deltaproteobacteria bacterium
GTGAAATTTCTTTTGAAAAATCCCGACCCGATTCTGAACCGCCCCAGGTTCAGGAAACGCCTGAAATGGATTTGGCCATCCCCGAACAGGATTCGGAATATCGTGATGAGGACCCTTTTTCCCTGGACTTTTATGAAGAGGGGGCAAAGCTGGCCTTATTGATGCTGAGCGAAGCCGAAGCAGACAGCGGGATTCGAGAAGCCGCGGAAGGATTGCTTCACAAAACGGTTCTGGTAAAAGATGCGGGAGAGGGCATTAGCAAAATGCGCTTTCATCTTTTTGATCTGCTGGTTCTCTCAGAGCATTTTGAAGGTGTTCCGTGGGCTCAGAGCCCCGTTCTTCATTACCTGAATCGACTCCCCATGCACACCCGTAGAAAAAGCTTTCTCGTTCTGCTGGGCTCGGAGTTTTCCACCATGGATCGCATGACGGCTTTCGGGTTGAGTGCCGATCTGGTGGTGAACCCGAAAGATATGAATGAAGTTGCAGGAATTTTGAAAGCAGCCCTTTGGAACCAGGAGAATTTTTACGGGGCCTTTACAGAAACCCTTAACGAACTCGGCAAAGGATGATGCACTTGTAACCGGATGCCGGGGAACAAGAATCCCACATGGAAAAAAGGAAACACATGAACATCACAGATCAATATCGGCTCAGGGTGCAGCACTGCGTCGGCACCATCATTGACGTACACAGCGCCATCAGCGAAGCCTTTAAAGATGAAGTATTTTTAACTCAGTTTGAAGATTTTGAAGAAGAAATCGGTAGCCTGGATATGGACCTGGTGTCTGAACTGGATATCCTCATGGTGGAACAGGCCACAAATACGCTTCTGGCCGAACTGAAAGGCCTGTTTGAAACAGGAACATACGGGATGGTGTACCGGCAGACCGTCAATTGAAGATGATCAGGGTCCATTCTGAGGGTCTGCCTTGCACATTTACAATACCTTGCATTTCGGTGTATTTCTTGAACCGCATTCGATATTCGTTTTAGAATTTTCCCGGCGGATCCCTTCAGCATCAACCCCGGCATCAAGTATTTTAGCATCTTTTATGGGTGTCAGCAGTTTCTGCCATTTCTGCCTCAGTTCATCGATGTTCGCCCTTTTCCCCAAAGCCCATACAGATCCGCCGGCGCCGGCGCCGGCGAACCGGCCCCCGCAGCCGACGCTCTCAGCCACTGTTACCATCTTTTCCGTCACATGGTCGAGGGCTTCGGGGGTTATTTCTCTCCTTAAGGCCATTTCTTCCCTCAGGAAAAAAGCCGCCCGGTCCCAATCGCCCGCCTGGATAGCTTGAGCAAAAGAATGCACTGCCCCATTGGCTTTAATCCATCCGGACCGTGTTTTGCCCGAGAGAAAATCGTTGACCCATTGATGATTGGTATGAGCGGCCACGTGGCTTTTGCCGCTGTAAGCCACGAGGATGTGGTTTGAAAGCACCTCCTGGCCTTCTTTCTCCAGCAAGAGAATTCTGGTCAGCGGTTCAGCCGGGTGGCCAAAATGCCATTTCCACAGGTGGATCCCGCCATAGACGGCCGCGGCCTGATCCTGAATACCGCAGTTTCCACCGCTGATGCCGTCTTCCAGGTGGTAGGCCAGGTGAAGGATTTCCTTTCTGGAAAGGACCCGATTATCTCGTACTAGCCCAACTTCCCCCCCCACTTCCCCCAGTGCACCCAAGAGCGCAACAAGGGCCGTGCTTGATCCCCCCAGGGCGGATTTGACCGGGGACTGCGAGTCAATCTCCACTTCCAGGCCGTGAAATCCGAAGTAGGACACCGCCGCGAAGAAAAGCCCGAATGGCGAATCAAAGGGCAATCGATCCGCGGAAGCCGTTTCCGAGTGGGAAAAACCCCGTGAAAATATTTTCACCCGGCCCTCTTTGTAGGGGTGAAGGGTTACCGTAGTCCTGAGGGTCAGGGCCATGTTGACGGTGGCAGGCGTCTGCCACTCCAAAGGAAGGGCCAGTGCTTTGATATCCCATGTGCCACCGGTATCCACGCGACAGGGTGCCGATACCGTCACCGGCGAACGGGTCAGCAGCTCTCGAACCGAACCCATTACAAAATGATTTCCAGATGGCGGTTGGCATGGCACAGGATGGTGTCCCGGCACATGGGGATCCGTTCTTTCCCGGCAATGGCCGCATCTTTAACTGCGGCGGTGATGGTCTTGGTGGATATCTGACGCATAAGGACCCCCCTTTATCAATACGGTTCCGCCAGGTTCTTAAAAATGGCATTATTGTGAGAAATAAGGTAAAGTAGAAATATACAGAAATTGGTTTATGGAAGCAACAGGAACTGGATCTCAAACATGAAAATACTGTTAACCAATGATGACGGCATTCACGCACCCGGGCTTTTCGCCCTGTATGATGCCCTCAAAAGTCACCATGATCTTCATATTGTGGCGCCCGAGGCGGAAATGAGCGCCGTGGGACACGCCATTACCCTTGTTGATCCCATACGCGTGAAAACGGTAGAAAAAAACGGCGGTTTTTTCGGTTACGCCGTCAGCGGCACACCGGCGGATTGTGTCAAAATTGCGGTCCAGGAAATCCTTGATCCGCCGCCGGATATCATCCTTTCAGGCATCAACTGGGGCAACAATGTGGGGGTTAACATCCTCTACTCGGGTACGGTTTCCGCTGCCACGGAAGGGGCATTCTTAGGCATCCCTTCCGCCGCCATCTCCTTAGGCATTCAGAAAAAACCTGAATTTGCCTTTGCGGCACGCTTCAGCCGAAACGTGATCCGGTTTCTTGCGGAAGGCGGTCTTAAAGATGGTACTGCGCTGAATGTGAATATTCCCCCTGTATCCCCTGAAGAGATTTCGGGGGTGTGTCTGGCAAGGCAGGGCACCAGCCGGTTTGAGGAGCGTTTTGAACGACGACGCGATCCCAGGGGAAACGTTTACTACTGGTTGAGCGGTGAAACCTTCATTGAAAACGGAAATCCCGACAACGATTCAGCGGCCCTCAAACAAAACAAAATCACCATCACCCCCATCCATTACGACCTGACCGCTGAAGGGGAGCTTACACGACTAAAAGCCGCCGGCATGCGCCATAAGCTGGGAGAACTTCTGCCCTCGCCCGGGTAGAAGCGGTCAGACAGAGGCGCCAATGATCGAGTATTTCCAAAAGAACAAAACGGAATCTTACACCAGCGATTTTATAGGGGGGATGGAGGAATGACCGCAAACAAAGAGGACATTCGAAATGAAGGGACTCAAGATAACCAATATCTGACACGTCGCCAATTCATCAAATCAACCGCCGCCGGAGCAGCAGCCATCTATTTGGCGCCGTCCATGGCCTTGGGCCTTGACACTTCGAACAATACCATGAAAAGCCGGGTGGTTCGTGTCCGCCACGAAAATCTGATCAACCCGGATGAGCGGGTCAATATCCAGCATGCCAGGCGGAGTGTGGATCAGGCGCTCTTAATGCTCACCCAAAAGGAGGGGATGAAAGACGCCTGGGCTCAGATCTTTCCCAACTTAAAATCAGAGGATACCATCGGTCTGAAAGTTAACTGCCTCAGCGGAAAATGCCCATCCCACCCCGAAATCGCCTATTCCCTGGCCCAAAGTATGATTGACGCCTTGGGCATCAACCCGAACAATATTATCATCTGGGACCGTACCACATCAGAACTGAAAAAGACCGGATACACCATCAACCAATCGAAAAAAGGCATCCGGTGTATGGGAACCGTTGAAAGTTTCAGCGTTATCCGCTGGATTCTAAACGCGGATCAGGACGAATCCGGTGCCATCGGGTATGACAAGAACCT